>JBEKIM010000393.1:0-6667 GCA_050011755.1 Bryobacteraceae bacterium
AAATGCTGACGGAGGCTCCGCCGGATACAGCCAGATCGGGAATGCCGTCCCCATTAAAATCCGCGACCGTGACCGCGAAAGGGGAAGGCCCGGCAGCGTAGTCACGCGGCGGGAGTTGGAAGCTCAGATTCGTAGCAAAAGACGCCGCCACGCAAAGAGAGGCCAGGACAAATAGATTTACGGCTGTATTTTTCAGGTTCATGAGGTCCAAAGCTATGCTAGCCGACTGGGCCGGTGTGGACAAGACGTACTGGTCCTAGGGTGAATCCGGTAGTGGGCAGTTTGGTTGTTAGCCAAACTGACCCACTACGGTAAATCCCCTATGCCCTAATTCTGGCTGCCGTTCTTCGGAACCGCCATGTACGCGTGAACGTTACCGCTGTTGTCGAACGCGAAGCCGACGATCTCACCCGCGGCATTGATAGAACATGCGGAGGCCAGATACAAGGGAGAACCGGCGGGGACGAGTGTGTTTAGGTCGATCATCGTCTGGCCCTGCCGCAGGAACGCTCGCGGGTTGAAATTGGCGTCCAGCGACACGCCCACGATCTGACCGTCGTCGTTAATGCCGATGGCGGCGCTATCCACGTCGCCCTGGACCGTTCCGAGATCCCGCATGCCTGTTTCCTGCGTCCACAGGAAGGCATGAAAGCTGGCGTCCCCCTGCAAGTCCGAACTGCCGATCACCTGGCCATGGTTGTTGAGGTTGAGTGCCATGATTCCGTCGCCGTGTCCCGTCCCGCCAAGATTGCCGAGGTCGATAATCTTGCCGCTTTCCCAAAGCAGGGCGTGCAGAGGCTGGAGATTCGTCAGCCAGATGGGGTTAAATGCGGCGCATACGCCGGATCCACCGGCCGCCTGGCCGGAATCGTTGATGGCGTGAGCGTTGCCGTCCGGGTCGCCAGGATAGGTGGGGAGTGCGTGGACGTTTCCGTTTTTCCAGGTAACGGGCTTGAATTCGAGTTTTTGCGAACCACCGGATGGGCATGTCGAGTCCGGCCTGCCGTTCTCTGCCATCCCGACGGATTGGCCCGCGCTGTTGATCTGGTTGGCCACGCCGTTGTTGCCTCCCAACGTCGGAAGCGGACTCATGACGCCGTTCTGCCACACGAATGCAAGACAGGTCGTGCCGGATGACGCCAAGCCAAGCGCCGCGAAACCGCAAAAATCCTCGGCTTGCGGGTCCGCACTGTCGGTCTGCGCTTCACCCACAGCCTGCCCCCAGGCGTTCACGCTAAATGCCTGGCTGTTTTGTCCTTTGAGCCCGGGGTGGCCGAGATCTATTGCCCGGCCCTTATACCAGACGTCGGCAATCAAGATGTCACCGGTTTGCACCGCGCCGGCGACCAAGCCATTTTTCGTGACGGCGAACGGCTGCCCATTTGGGCCCACCGTGCCGAGATCGATGACCTTATAAGTTGGCGACTGGCCCATGGCAAGCGCGCCGATCAGGCTGCCCCCCACAATGCACTTCAAAACTGTTTGTTTGAGTCTCATGTTTGTTCCCTCCACCAGACGATAAGGAAAGCGCCCGCGCGAGGTTACACCGAATCGGGGGTTGATGTATCATCTTGATGTATCTGAGGAGACCTGCGCCGGATTATGACGCTTTGTCCTGAGTGCGGCGCCGAACTACAAGACGGAGATCCCGCGGGCCTGTGCCCGAAGTGTCTCATCCAGGGCGCTTTCGATAGTTCGGTAGGCGCCGGCGAGTCCGGAACCCAGACCATCGATACAGTGAAGGCGGGGGGCGGCGATGACGACTTCGGCCGTTATCACATTCTTCGCACTCTAGGCGAAGGCGGGATGGGCACCGTTTACCTTGCCGAACAGCGCGAGCCCTTTCGCCGCCCGGTGGCTCTCAAAGTGGTGAAACTCGGCATGGACACTGGCCAGGTACTGGCCCGCTTCGCCAACGAACGCCAGGCGCTGGCGATGATGGACCACCCGAATATTGCGCGGATTTTCGACGCCGGCGCCACGCTCAGGGGCCGGCCCTACTTCGTCATGGAGTATATCGAAGGCGTACCGATCACGCAGTACTGCGATCGCCATCGGATCGCCATCGGCCAACGGTTGGAACTCTTTCTGGCGGTGTGCCGCGCGGTTCAGCACGCGCACCAGAAAGGCGTGATCCACCGCGATCTTAAGCCTCCGAATGTGCTGGTGACAGAACAGGAAGGCAGGCCTGTTCCTAAGGTGATCGATTTCGGCATCGCCAAGGCCACTGACCAATGGGCCGTGGAGAACACCCTATTGACGCAGTTCGGTCAGATGGTGGGTACACCGGAGTACGCCAGCCCCGAGCAAGCTGAGGTGACCACCGGGGAGGTGGATGCGAGCTCCGATGTGTATTCGCTGGGCGTGCTCTTGTACGAATTGTTGATCGGCACTGTCCCTTACGATCCGGCCAGAATGCGGCAGGCAGGCTTGGCCGAGGTGCTCCGCATCATCCGCGAAGAAGAAGCACCGCCGCTCTCGCGAAAGCTGACAGCCATGGGAGCGGCAGCGGCCGATATTGCGGCGCGCCGCCAAACGGACCTGGTCTCTCTGCGTCGACTCGTGGATGGCGACTTGAACCGGATCGCGATGAAGGCCTTGGACAAAGTCCGGACACGGCGATATGCTTCGGCGACTGAGTTCGCAGCCGATATACAGAGATATATTGAGCATCGGCCGGTGCTCGCGTCTCCGCCGGGCGCGCTATACCGCGCGCGCAAGTTTCTTCGCAGGCATAAGCCCGCTGTTTTCGGAGCCGCCGCCGGGTTCGCGTTTATCCTGTTATGCGGGGTAACGATCTGGTCGCTTGTGCGTCGTGACTCGCCCCCGAAAGTCACGGCGGCAAAAAGAAGTACGATCATTCTCGGCGACTTCGCGAATGCCACCGGGGACCCGACATTCGACGGTATGCTTCGCCGGCTAGTGGTGGGGGAACTTGGGAAGTCGCCGAACCTCAGCGTGCTTTCGGATGCGCGCCTGAGCCAGACACTGCGTCTGATGGTCCGGGCTCCGGATGCGAAGCTTACCCCGGATGTTGCGTCCGAAATCTGCGAGCGGACGGGGAGCGGCGCAGTCGTGGAAGGCTCGATTACAAGCCTCGGAAGCGAGTACGTGTTGAGCTTGCGCGCCAGGAATTGCCGAACCGGAGATCTTCTGGACGAAGAGCAGGCGTCCGCGGCCAATAAGGAGGATGTCTTCAAGGCGCTAGACCAAATGGCAAGCCGGTTCCGGACCCGGGCAGGGGAATCGGTTCCACCCACGGACAAGGAGCAGAGTGAGCCGACCGATGTAACCACGCCTTCGATCGAGGCATGGAGATCCTACAGCGCGGCAATGAAGGCTAACCAAGGTAGGGTAGTCTCCACGGATAACCTCTCATTGCTGAAGCGGGCCATCGAGATCGATCCGAATTTTGCGATGGCCTATGCTTACCTGGGTCGGATGTATGACGGCCTCGGCGAATCCGAAACGGCTGCCCAGGATATGGCGAAGGCCTACGCGCTACGGGGTCGTGTCAGCGACTGGGAGAATTATTTCATCACTTTCAACTACCAGCGGCAGGTAACCAGAAATCTGGAACTGGCGCGACAGACCCTGGAATCGTGGGCGCAAAAGTATCCCAGGGATATCGACGCTCACGGACTGATGTCGGGCTTCACGTCCCAGGGTGTTGGGCGCTACGAGGAGGCGGTAGAAGAAGGTCAAAAGGCGATCGAACTCGCCCCGGATCTTTCTACCGCTTACGCAAATATCGCTTGGGCCTACATTTACCAAAATCGGCTGCCGAAAGCCGAAGCGGTGCTGCACAGGGCATCGGAACACAAGATCGAAATCATTCCTTTTACGCTATGCCGGTACTTTATCGCCTTTGTGAAGGGCGACGAGGCGGCCATGAGAAGGGAGATCACGCAACGTCAGGCACGACTGGATGCGCAGGGGTGGTTTCAGCACCAGGAAGCCCTGACGCTGGCGTATCGGGGGCGCCTGAAAGAAGCGGCCCAGTTATCGGATCTGGCAGTGACCTTAGCTCGCCAGGGAGGTTTGCGCGAACGGGCCGCTCAGTTTGAAGGCGCTCGCGCGGCGTGGAACGCGCTGTTCGGCATGGTCGCGGAGGCGCGGAAGAGCGCGGCAGCTGCGCTATCGCTCTACCGCAGCCGGGACGCCGATTATGGACCTGCCTTGGCGATGGCACTTCTCGATGAATCCGCGGA
The DNA here is from genome assembly GCA_050011755.1 of Bryobacteraceae bacterium. Classification (GTDB taxonomy): domain Bacteria; phylum Acidobacteriota; class Terriglobia; order Bryobacterales; family Bryobacteraceae; genus Bog-159. The sequence goes on from JBEKIM010000393.1 coordinate 4,212, forward strand.
AGTTCGCAAGATCGAGGCGGATTTCGAAAAGAAGTACCCGGAGGATACGCCCGTCCAATTCAGTTACCTGCCTGTATTGCGGGCGCTCCAGGCGCTCAACCAGGGAGACCCGGCCCAAGCGCTCGAAAAGACACAGCCGGCGGTGCCGTACGAACTTGCTGTTCCAGGCACAGCGTACTACACAGGCGCCTTTTTCGGAGCTCTGTATCCCGTCTACGTGCGCGGCCTCGCTTACTCGCGCATGCGCCGGCATCGTGAGGCAGCGGCTGAGTTTCAAAAGATTCTCGATCATCCGGGCATCACGCTGAACGATCCGATCGGACCCATGGCGCGGCTCCAACTGGCCCGCGCACTGTCCGCTTCCGGAGAGCGCGCGAAATCGGCGGCTGTCTACAAGGACCTCCTCGCTATCTGGAAGGCTGCCGATCCGGGCATTCCGGCCGTCCAGGATGCCCAGTCTGAGTCAGCCCATCAACCATAGTTGCGTGTAACTTTGCGACCGGCTTTTCCTTATCCTGCTTAGCGGCACGTTAGTGAGGCTTAGATTATGACAAAAGGCCAGACCATGCACACGCTGTCGGGGGCATCCCAGTTTCCGGCGACCCGGTGGACCCTGGTGGTCGCTGCCGGCGATCCACAGCGAAAGGAGGCTCGTTCGGCCCTGGCTTCCCTGTGTGAGAGCTACTGGTATCCCTTGTATGCCTATCTGCGACGGCGCGGTTATCCCGCGGATCAGGCGCAGGATCTCACGCAGGAGTTCTTTGTGCGATTGCTGGAAGGGCGATATCTCGATCGCGCCGACCCGGAAAAGGGCCGGTTCCGGTCCTTTCTCTTGACGTCGTTGAAGTTCTTCGTAGCCGACGAAGGAGACCGGCAGCGCGCGTCGAAACGCGGCGGCGGGGTGCTTGTGCCGCTTGAATTCCCGGCGGGCGAAGACCGCTACCAGCGCGAGCCCGCGCACGACGAGACGCCCGAACGTATCTACGAACGGCGCTGGGCGGTTGCGATGCTCGATCGGGTCGTGGAGAGACTGCGCAACGAGTTCGTGCAGCACGGCCGCGCGGAGCATTTCGAACGGTTGAAGATGTTCCTTCTCGGGCAGTCTGACGCACCGTATGGCGCGCTCGCACGCGAAATGAACACCTCGGAGGGAGCGCTAAAGGTGGCCATTCACAGGCTTCGCAAGCGGTATCGGGACCTCTTTCGCCAGGAAATCGCGGATACAGTCGCCGATCCCGCCGAAGTGGAGTCCGAACTCCGTTACCTGGCGGCGGTGCTCACTGGCAAATAGAGCGGCGCTGCTTAGGAACCTGCGAAGCGAATGTATAGCGCGAGAGAGGCGCCACGGGGAGCTGTGGTGATGGTCTTGTGGTGGTCGTGGTGGATGTGGGCGGAAAACCGAAAAGGAGTCCGAGGCATTGGATGCCAGGACGAGCACGCCAGTGCGGGATGCAGGCGCGAAAATGCCATTCGCGGTATAGTCAAATTGCGGAGGCCCGGCTGGGCGTCTGAACCGGATAACGAATGGCGACAGTTCTCATCGATGCCAATGCACTCTCAGAGGCGGCGTCTTTGTTGCTCCGCCTGGGCGCGACTGAGGTTTTCGTCTTCGGGTCTGCTACGAAAGGTGGCCTGCGGCCGGGGTCCGACATCGACCTGGCAGTCCGCGGGTTGCCACCATCTGTCTACTTCTCGGCGATCAGCAAGGCTGCGGAACTCCTCGGCAGACCCGTTGATCTCGTAGATTTGGATGATCCAACACCAATTGTTCGGTATCTTCTTGCCAGCGGGGAGTTGGTTCGTGTCGCGTGACTTAGCGACTAAAATTCGCGTGGGCCTCGAAGAACTCGCCATCGTGCGTCAGCAGTTCGAGCCGTTAATCTCTATGCCATCAGACGCAAACATAGGCGTTATTGAGACGTCCGCCGCCTCCGCCATGCTGCACTCCTTTTACACGGAAATTGAAAAAATCCTGAAACTCATTGCCCGCGAGTAGGACCAGCACCTGCCGGCATCGGATTCATGGCATAAGGATCTCCTCTTTCGGATGTCTGAAGCCACGCCGACCCGTCCAGCGGTGCTTTCAAAGGACCTAATAGAAGTCCTCAATGAATTTCTAGCATTCCGGCACCTCTTTCGCGGAGCCTCCATCGCCCTCATGCGATGGGAGAAGCTATGTCCGCTAGTAGTTAAGGTCGATCGCACTTATGAGCGCGCAACTAATGAACTCGAGGCTTTTGCGAATTTCATCGACCAACACGCCGGAAGCGCTTGATCGCATCGCGCATTCCGGCTGCCAGCACATCCCGCTTGCCCACGCGATGAGACGCCCTGGTGATTCCAGGCCGAGAGGGTATGCATCCTGCTGGGTTTCCTGAACCGTTTCGTTACCGCGCACAACCTGTCAACCGAAAACCAAACCGAGGAGCATGCGACACTTTGGCCTGGCGAAGACC
>JBEKIM010000394.1:0-6627 GCA_050011755.1 Bryobacteraceae bacterium
ATAGGCTTTGATCGTCAATCGCCCGCGGATGATGTCCAACAGCGGGACATAAAAGTCCCGCCGGCACGCTGAAGCGTCGCTGAAGCGTGCGCCACCGGGGCCGCGGCCTTTCAGCACACGCTACACTGAAAGCGAACGATGCCGTTCATTCATATCATCGGCGGAGGGCTGGCCGGTTGCGAAGCCGCCTGGCAGGTGGCCGAAGCCGGACACCCGGTGGTGTTGCATGAAATGCGTCCGGTGCGGTCCACGGCGGCACACCAGACCGACCGCCTCGCCGAACTGGTCTGCAGCAACTCCCTGAAGTCCGAGCAGGAAGACTCCGCGCCATGGCTTCTGAAAGAGGAACTGCGGCGCATGGGATCGCTGGTGCTGCGGGCCGCCGCGCAGGCCCGGGTGCCCGGCGGCCATGCCCTCACGGTGGACCGCGAAGTGTTCTCGGCGGAGGTCACGCGCGTGATCACGGGGCATCCGCGCATCGAGATTCGGCGCGAAGAGGTGCGCGAACTGCCTGCCGGCGATCTCGCCGGCATCACTATTGTGGCCTCGGGCCCTCTTACCAGCGAGGCGCTGGCGGATGAGATCGCGCGCCTCACCGGCGCCGGCCGCCTCTTCTTTTACGACAGCATCAGCCCTATCGTGGAGGCGGATTCGGTGGACCCGGCCATCGCCTTCCGCGCCTCGCGCTACGACAAATCGCTCGATGGCACGGCCGATTATCTCAACTGCCCCTTCGACCGCCCGCAATACGAAGCCTTTCTGGACGCCGTGCTGGCGGCGGAGGCGGTTTCTTCGCACATCGCGGAAGATGTGCCGTATTTCGAGGCCTGCCTGCCCATCGAAGAACTGGCCCGGCGCGGCCGCGATACGCTGCGCTTCGGCCCTATGAAGCCCATGGGCCTGATCGATCCGCGCACCGGCCGGCGTCCGTGGGCCGTGGTGCAGCTTCGCCAGGAGAATCTGCGCTCCGACAGCTTCAACCTCGTGGGCTTTCAGAACCATCTCAAATTCGGCGAGCAAGCCCGCATTCTGCGCATGATTCCGGGCCTCGAACACGCCGAATTCCTGCGTTTCGGCCAGATCCATCGCAATACGTACATCAACGCGCCGGCCCTCCTTACGGATACCTTACAGTTGCGCGCGCGGCCCGAAATCCTGTTTGCCGGCCAGATCTCCGGCGTGGAGGGCTACGTGGAGGCCATCGCCACCGGATTGATGGCTGGACTGCACGCCGCGGAACTGGCATCCGGCAGGCCGGCGCGCCCGTTTCCGCGGGAGACCGCGCTGGGGTCGCTCTGCCACTATATCTCCGGCGCCGACGCCCGCAACTATCAGCCGGCCAACATTACTTTCGATTTGTTGCCACAGCTTGACGAATCGACGCGTCATAGATTACGACACGACAAGCGTGCCCGCCACGGTGAAGTCTGCCGCCGCGCGCGCGAAGCGTTGGCGCAACATTTCGACTACGCTACACTCTGATAGGAGGCAAGTTATGCAGGGTCGCGTGCGGCTGCCTGGCCTGGTGGCGTTGCTGGCGATGGCCGCATTCGGGCAGAATTCCGCTTCCACTACTTCCACCACTTCCACAACTTCCGGCATCGCAAGCGTGGCTGGCGGACAGGGTCAACCGGCGCCGCCCGGGGTGGTCCCGTCTTTCAGCGGAGCTCCCTACTCCGCTGAGGTGATTGAGGAGCGCGTCCACACACTGCCGGACGGCAGCGAAGTCGTTGAGCCATGGCAGAAGTCCAGGGTGTACCGCGATTCCGCCGGCCGGACCCGGACGGAGCGGTTCCCGCGGGCATCTGCAAGCGATGGGCAGCCCAGCCACGCGCTGCCGTCGATCTATATTGCCGACACCGTGGCACACGTCGGCTACAGCCTGGATCCGGCGGCTAAGGTGACGCACAGGCGGGCCGTTCATACGCTGCCAGACCGGCCAGCCGTATTGCCGCGCCCGGCGGGGAATACTGCCTCTACCACCACGGTGGTTGCCGCGGCGCGATTCCCGGTCACCCTCGAGCACCTCGGAGATAAGACGATTGAAGGAGTGCGGGCGACCGGCACGCGGCGAACGATCACATTCCCGGTTGGGTCCAGAGGCAACGATCAGCCGATGGTGTCCGTCCGCGAGATGTGGGTGTCGCGCGAGATGCACATCATACTCCTGACCGAGGTACACGATCCCGTCAGGGGGATTGTCAGGCAGAAGATGACCCATATCAGCCGCGCCGAACCGGACCCACGCCTGTTCCAGCCGCCTTTGGATTACGCTATAACCGATGAGCCGGTCACCCCGCGGGTCGCCCCCAGGCGGGTGCTCCCCGTACCGGAAACCTTGGCGTCGGCAGAGCGGCCCGCGATTCAAGAACAAACGGAACCCGTACCTCAGCCCGAACCCGCGCCCGCGGAGACCATCTCCGCCGACGAACCGGCGGTCGACGCCGCGTTTGCCGATGCGCCGCCTGACGAAATCCCGCCGGATGCGGATTCCCCGCCGGCGTATGTGGGCGTCAATGCGGTTTACGTGGGCGTAAGCCACGCGAATCCATCCGTCAAGGCGGCGGCAGCGGGCACGTCCAAGACCGCTCCGGCCGTGGGCACGAAGCCACCGGCGCCGCCCAAGCGGCCCAAACCGAAAGTCCCGCCGCCGGACCAGCCGGTAAAATGATGGCGCCGGACGCATGAACCGGGCCGCCGAAGCGCCGCGCATGTCTGAACTCGAACTTCAAATCGGACGCTACCTGGAAGAACTCGGGCGCGCGCAAGCTTCGCCGCACACGCTCGAATCGTACAGAGTCGATCTGCGCCAGTTTCTGGAGTATTTCACGCCGCCAGATGGCCAACCACCGCCGCTCACGCAATTCGGGGTGCTCGAAATCCGCGAATGGCTGGCCAATCTCTATAGCCGCGGCCAGGGGCCGCCTCTGACCATCGTCTCCATCCGGCGAAAGCTTGCGGCGGTGCGCTCGCTGTTCCGCTTTCTCTCGCGCGAGGGACTGGTTCCCGTGAATCCGGCGCGGCTGGTTCGCACGCCCAAAGCGCCCAAAACCTTGCCGGACGTGATGACCGCGGAGCAGGTGAACGGGCTGATCGATGCCGTGGGTGCGGAAAAACTCGAACGCCCCCACCCGGCCCGCGACCGGGCCATTTTCGAATTCCTGTACGGTTGCGGGATTCGGGTTAGCGAACTGGTGGGGCTGAATCTGGAGGATATCGATCGCGCCGAGCGTTGGATCCGCGTGCGCGGCAAGGGGAAAAAGGAGCGGCAAGTGCCCCTCACTTCGCAGGCCACCGGCGCGCTGGACCGCTACCTGCCCGATCGCGGAGCGGCAGCCGATCCGCGCGCCGTCTTCCTGAACCATCGCGGAGGCCGCCTGACCGCGCGCGGAGTTGGCGGTATCGTCAAACTATACGGCATACTGGTGAATGGTGATTCTTCCATTCATCCGCACAGTTTCCGGCACGCCTATGCCACACATCTGCTGGCGGACGGGGCGGATCTGCGCGCCATCCAGGAATTGCTCGGCCACGCGCGGCTTTCGACGACGCAGAAGTATACTCAGGTTTCGCTCACCGATCTGATGAAAGTTTATGACAGCGCCCACCCCAAAGCCTGACGAAGCCAAGCCTGAGGCGCCGGCGCGCGGCTTCCGCATCCCACGGCCAGCCGCTCTGGCGGCCAGTGCCTGCCTGGCGTTCGTAGTCTTCGCCGTGGCGCTCGTCCGCGTGCTGCCTTCGCCGCATTCGAAGTATGACTACCTGATTGTGGGCACACTGGCCACGTTGGCGGCCCTGATCACAATCTTCGCCGGGCTGGTGATGAGCCGGCGCAAGAGATAGGCGCGTCGAACGGCCGCCAGGTCTCAGGGAATGCGGAGGAAACCGTGGCTGAGACCGTTCGAGTCCACGTAGTAACCAGCGATCGCGCCCGCCTGATTCATGCCGGTAGGGTAGGTACCCGTATTGATGGCCGTGCCGGCGCCGGGAACGGTAAAAGTAGTGATCTCACCCTCGGCGCCGGTGACAAAGCCGGAGAAGGCCTCGGCGAACGCCGGGAGCCACTGTCCCGTTACCGCTGCGGAGGAATTGATGGCGCGCGGAAACGATTCGACGGCGCCGGGAACACCAAATACCTTGATCGTACCGGCGGGGCTGCGCAGGAATCCCTCCGACGGACCGGACCGGGTGACATCGACCCCGGCAATGACGCCCGCGTTATCGATGGCGGCGGGCATGGTGCCTTGCTCGAACTTGTCGCCGGCCGAAGGGGCGTCGAAGACGGTGATGACGGCGCTTGCATCGCGGACGAAACCATGAAAAACAAGGTTCGCATCCGAATAATTACCGCAGATCGCTCCCGATGCATTGATGGAGACGGGGTAGGTGCCCTCGTTGCCGCCGGAGCCCGCGCCGGGAGCGTCAAAGGTACTTAAGGTGCCGCTGGCGTAGAGGACGAAGCCATGCAGCACTAAGTACCGGTCGATGTAGTAACCGGTGACGTCCCCGGCCTGATCGATGGCGTTAGGAAGGGTACCCTGGCCGCCTCCTTGCCCCGCGGCTGGAACATTAAATACGTATATGGGGCCGCCGGCCGGGAGCTTGAAGCCATGATTCACATTTGCGGCGTCCTGGTAACTGCCGGCGATGGCGCCAGTCGCGTTGATGGACGCGACGTAGGTGCTCCTGGCGCCGGGAACATCGAACGTGGCGATGACGCCTTTGGGAGAGCGCACGAAACCATGCGGCCACCCACCCGACAGATAGACTCCGGCCACGGTGCCGGCGTCGTTAATGCTATTGGCAAAAGTGCCGGTAACGCCGGTTCCGGGTACATCGAAGCTGATGAATTTGGCGGTGCTGGAGCGCGCGCCGGGTTGGGCGGCCGGTGCCAGGACGAACATACCGCCGAGACAAAGCGCCGCGGCGACGGCCAACGATCTCTGTTCCATGGTCCTGAGTATCGCACGCGGGGGTCTAAGTGGGTTTATAACGCCTCGCGAGGAGGCCGGTGGCTTCGGCGATGTCGATGTCCGCGACCAGCAGTCCCTCTTTGCCATAGGGCTGGTAGCAAAGCAGCGACCCGTCCGGCCGCACTACCGCCGATGTAGTGGGCGACCCGGCGCCGGCAAAGTTCACCGTCGCGAAGTAGCAGGTGTTCTCGGCCGCGCGGCATAAGGCAGCTTTTTCGTGGAATGAATTCGCCGGGTCGGCGAAAGTCGAAGGCACGTAGCTACCCGGTTCGGCGGCGTGGAAATGCGGGTGAAACACGATGTGCGCGCCTTGCCGGGCCGCCCAGCGGACCGTTTCCGGATAGCGCCAACCCTCGTGACAGATGGCAATGCCAAATGTCAGCGTACCGGTTTGGAAAATCCGCCTGCCGGAGCCGGGAGCGTAAGTAGCATCCTCGGAAGGATCCAGTTGGACCTTGTCCTGGAAGCCTGCGATCGCTCCGTCCGGGCCGATCACCAGTGCGCTGATGAACAGGGATGCACCGGCCAGGCGCTCGGTGCCGAGTATCACCGCGATGTTCGCCTTGGCGGCAGACGCTCGAATCGCGGACCAGGCGCGCTCCAGGAATGCCGGGTCGGGAGGCGGCACCGTTTTCCCCAATCCCCGGTAGCCCGGCGTGAAGCATTCCGGAAAACAGACCAGCCCGGCGCCTTCGACAGACGCTTGTGCGATGGCTTTTTCGGCCAGCGTGATGGACTCCTCGGGAGTCGCCGGGAAGCGGATGTTGGCCAGGGCGATGCGAAACATTTTGCGGTTGTCCCGATTTTATCTTGATTCCTGAAGCGCAGCGAGTAGCGCCGGCCCTGATACACTGAGCCGAAAGGTTCTCGATGCCCGCAACCCCGGCAAACTCCGCTGCCCGTGTCTTTGTGAGCTGCGGCCAGAGTAAGAATTCCGACGAGGTGGAAATCGTGGCGGCCGTCGCAGCCGAGCTCAAGCTGCTTGGTTTTGAACCCTGGATTGCGGTGGAAAACCAGACCCTCAACGGGATCCAGGAGTTCGTCTTCGATGCGCTCAAGAACTCCGAGTATTTCATCTTCCTGGATTTCAAGAGAGAGCGCCTGGGACGGACGAACTTTCGCCGGGGCTCGCTTTTCTCTCACCAGGAACTGGCTATTGCCTCGTACCTGGGTTTAGACTTGTTGGCTTTTCGGGAATCCGGGGCGAAGCTCGAAGGTTTGCTGGCGTTTGTGGGAGGCAATGCCACCGTATTCGAGGATAGGAATGGATTGCCCGCGATGGTTGGACACGCGGTGCGGGAACTCGTCGAAACAGGGAAATGGAGCACGACCTGGCGAAACGAACTGTTGCTCGAGCGCGATCCGGCGCAGTATGCCGATGCCCTCTGGGAGAATGGCGACCATGGGCGGTATTTTCAGGTGATGGTAAAAAATCGCCATCGTCACAAGGTAGCCCGGGATTGCTATGTTTATCTGGAGCGGGCCATCCGGCTCGACCCTCCCGTAGCGATTCCCCTGAATACCTTCGAACTCAAGTGGGATGGGTTTGTCTTACCTTACGCGAACGTGCTGCCGCTGCAATTCCGCCGGTTCGATGCCACCTGCGTGGCGCATCGCGCGCCGGGCAAATTGGCGTTCTCGACGATGTTTTCGG
>JBEKIM010000395.1:0-6611 GCA_050011755.1 Bryobacteraceae bacterium
CTACATGAAAGGCGGTGGCGATTCCAGAGAGGGAAAAGCCAGGCTACGTCAAGGCATGTCCGAGTTCCTTCGTTCCTTGAGGGAGTCGGCTGGTCATAAGAGACTCAGTTGGAAGATCGTAGCGTGCGGAAGCCGCAACGAGGCCCATGGGGCATTTTTGCATGCCACGATGACGGCACCCGAAATCTTCAACGTGCTTCTGGTCGACTCGGAAGGGCCGGCAGCACAATCGCCGCGAGCTCGCCTGCAACAGCACGATGGCTGGGCGCTAACCGGGATCGGCGAGGATAGGATTCATTTGATGATCCAGGTGATGGAAGCTTGGATCGTTTCCGATGCCGAGTCCATGGCGCGGTACTCCGGGCAACACTTCCTAAGGAACGCGCTGCCCCGTTCCCGCAGCCTTGAAGGAGTCGAGAAAGAACGGATCTACGAGGCCTTGAAGCGCGCTACCGCCAAAACCAAGAAGGGGGCGTACCACAAGATTAGCCGCGCTGCCGCCTTGCTGGAGATCATCGATCCCCCGGTGGTACGGCGCCGTTGTCCGGCCTGCGACCGGCTCTTCGCAAAACTGACCGACGCGATCGGCGCGGCCTAGACCTTTACAAAACTCTACAAACCCGGCGTGCGCGTCACCGCAGTTTTGTTGCATCATCAAGATATGCTCCTAGCGGTGAAGATTGCCGGATTGCCTGTAATACTGGCGATAACGGCCTTCGCGTCTCCCGCGCTCCAATTCAACCTGCGCGATACCGAAGGTGTTCGGCACACTGCGGACGAGTGGACCCGGGCGCACGCCGTGGTGCTCTTCTTCGTGACCACCGATTGCCCCTTGAGCAATGGCTATGCGCCCGAAATGAATCGCATGGAACAGGCTTATGCGCCGCGCGGCGTGCTGTTCTACGCGGTGCAAGGCGATACTACGATTCCGGATGAGGAAGTGCGGCGGCACGCGCACGATTACGGCTACCACTTCCCCGCCCTGCTCGATCCAGGCCAGATTCTGGTGCGCTCGACCGGCGCCACGGTGACGCCGGAAGCCGTGATCCTCTCGCCCGAGGGGGTAGTGCTGTACCTGGGACGGATCGATAATCGCGTGGAGGACTTCGGCAAGGTACGGGTGCAAGCCACCGAGTTCGATCTGCGCGACGCGCTCGACGCGGTGCTCGCCGGGCGGCCGGTACCGCATTCCAGAACGCACGCACTGGGCTGCGCCATCACCAACGGACATTAAGGGGAACCACGGCATGAAATCGCTTGTAGTTCTGGGTCTCGTATCTCTGGCGGCGGCCGGCGCCGGCGGCACTACGCCTACGTTTAATAAAGATATCGCTCCGATTCTGTATCGGAATTGCGCAACTTGTCACCGCCCCGGCGAGGTCGCGCCGTTTTCTCTGCTGACGTATTCGGATGCCGCGAAGAAGGCCGGACTGCTCGCGATCGTCACCCAAAAGCGGGTGATGCCGCCCTGGAAGGCTGAGCCCGGCTATGGATCGTTCGCCAACGAGCGGCGGCTCACCGAGCAACAGATCGCGCTGATCGGCGAATGGGCCAAGGCAGGCGCCCCCGAGGGCGCCGCGAAAGACAAACCCCCGGTTCCCTCGTTTCCGAACGGATGGGAAGGCGGAACGCCCGATAAAGTCCTGACCATGAGCCACAAGTTCGAAGTGGCTGCCGATGGGCCCGACCAGTATCGCTGCTTCGTCCTGCCCATCGACACCGCGCAGGATGTGTACGTGAGCGGCCTCGAATTCCGGCCCGGCAACCGGCGCGTGGTGCATCACGCGCTGGTATACGCGGACACCTCGGGCACCGCGCGTAAGCTGGCGGCCGATTCGCCGGATGGCGGCTACACCTGCTTCGGCGGCCCGAAGTTTCCGCCGGTAGGCCTGCTGGGAGGTTGGGCGCCGGGCGCCTCTCCGCCGCCCAACTCGCCCAGCCTCTCTCAGCTCATCCGGAAAGACACCGATATCGTGGTGCAGATCCACTATCATCCGTCCGGCAAGCCCGAAGTGGATCAATCCTCCCTAGGCTTGAAATTCTCCGGACCTCCCACTAAGGGCCGCGCGGGCATCATTCTCTCCGACCGGCGCATCTACATCCCCGCGGGGGACGCGCACTATGTAGTGAAGACCGGCGTGACCGTACCGCGCGACGTGGATGTATACGGCATCACGCCGCACGCGCACTATCTCGGCACGGATATGCACGTCAACGCGATTCTGCCGGATGGAACCATCCAACATCTGATATGGATCAAGGATTGGGACTTCAACTGGCAGGGCCAATACCGCTACCAGCAGCCGGTGCACTTGCCGCGGGGAACGCGCATCGAGCTTGAATACGTCTACGACAATTCGGAAAACAACCCGCATAATCCGTCGCATCCTCCCATCCCGGTGACTTGGGGCGAAGAAACTAAAAACGAAATGGCCGTTCTCTTCCTTGGCGTAGAACTGCCGTCGCCGGCCGACGTGCCCACTTTCAGGCGCGAAATGCGGGAGGCTTACATGGAATCCTTCCTGGCCGAAGGCAATGGGATCGCAGATTTGCCGCCTGGCATCCCCAAGGGCGAACTGGAGATGATCAAGCGGATATTCCAGACATTCGACAAGAACGGCGACGGCAAGCTGGATGCGAACGAGCGCGCGGCGTTGATGGAATACCTTCACGGGTTGCACCAGTAGGCAGGACACTACCCGATTCCTGCGCGCCCATCCCGCCCCTGCTAAAATGGACTTGATCCAATCCCCGGGAGGACCATCGAGTTGCCATCCGCCATCCTTGCCCTGGAAGACGGCAGCGTCTTCGAGGGCCGGAGTTTTGGTGCGCCTGCCGAGCGATCCGGCGAGGTCGTGTTCAATACCGCCATCACCGGTTATCAGGAAATCTTTACCGATCCTTCCTATGCCGGCCAGATTGTCATTCTGACCAATCCGCAGATCGGGAATTACGGCACCAGCGCCGCCGACAACGAGTCGGCACACCCTTATATCGAGGGCCTGGTTGTGCGTGAGTTTTCGGGCATCACCAGCAACTGGCGTTCAGACGAGGAAGCCCGTGAGTTTCTGAGCAAGCACGGCATCCCCGTGGTGTCCGAGCTGGATACCCGCGCGCTGGTGCGGCATCTGCGCACGCGCGGCGTCATGCGCGGCGTGCTTTCCGCGGTGGAAGCGGACGGCGGCAAACTGGTCGAACGCGCGCGGCAGATCCCCACCATGGCAGGCCTGGATCTGGCGAGCCGCGTCTCCACCACCGAACCTTACGGGTGGGACAAGCCGGTCGAACGGTGCTCGCCTTCCGAACTGGTGCCCGCCCCCGCCCCGCCGCGTTTCAATGTTGTCGCTTACGACTTCGGCATCAAGCAGAATATCCTGCGCCGGCTGGTGCAGGTGGGATGCCGGGTGACCGTGGTTCCCGCGCTGACTTCAGCCGAAGATGTGCTGGCCCTCAAACCCGACGGGGTCTTTCTTTCCAATGGTCCGGGCGATCCCGAGCCGCTCCAGACTCAGGTGCACAACGTACGCAAGCTGATCGGCAAGACGCCTATTTTTGGTATCTGCCTGGGACACCAGATCCTGGGACTGGCGGTAGGCGGGCGCACCTACAAGTTGAAGTTTGGCCATCGCGGCGCAAATCACCCGGTCATAAATCAAGTGACCAACAGAGTGGAGATCACCTCGCACAATCACGGTTTCGCCGTGGACCCGGATTCGCTCAACACCAACGAAGTCGAGATCACCCACATGAATCTGAACGATCAAACCCTGGAGGGTTTCCGGCACCGCAGCCATCCCGTGTTCTGCGTGCAATATCATCCGGAGGCCGCACCCGGGCCGCACGACTCGCACTACCTGTTCGACGATTTCGTGAAACTGATGCAGGGTGAGCGCTAATCGATGCCGCGGCGAAACGATCTGCACCGCATCCTGATCGTCGGCTCCGGTCCCATCGTCATCGGGCAGGCCTGCGAATTCGATTACTCCGGGACCCAGGCGGCTAAGGCATTGCGCGCCGACGGTTTCGAAGTCGTGCTGGTAAATTCGAACCCCGCCACCATCATGACCGACCCGGACCTGGCGGACCGCACGTACATTGAGCCCCTGACGCGGGTTTATGTGGAAGAGATCATCCGCAAAGAGCGGCCTGACGCACTGCTTTCGACCGTGGGCGGCCAAACCGGCCTCAACCTCTCCATGGAATTGGCGGAAGCGGGCGTTCTGGATCATTACGGCGTGGAACTGATCGGCGCTAAAATCGACGCCATCAAAAAGGCCGAAGACCGGCTGCTGTTCAAAGACGCCATGCGCAAGATTGGCCTGGAGACCCCTCTCTCGAAGCTGGTGAGGAGCGAAGCCGAGGCTCTGGCGTTCGCGGAACGTATTGGCTACCCGTGCATCCTGCGGCCGAGTTTCACGCTGGGCGGCACGGGCGGCGGCATTGCGTACAACCGCGAAGACCTCACCGAAATCATCGAGCGCGGACTGGCGCTTTCGCCGGTGCATGAGGTGTTGATCGAAGAGAGCGCGCTGGGCTGGAAGGAATTCGAGCTGGAAGTGATGCGCGATTTGGCCGACAACGTCATCATCGTGTGCTCCATCGAGAACTTCGACCCCATGGGCGTCCACACGGGCGATTCCATCACGGTGGCGCCGGCGCAGACTCTTACCGACCGCGAATACCAGATGATGCGCGACGGCGCGATCCGCTGCCTGCGCGAGATCGGCGTGGATACCGGCGGATCGAACGTGCAATTCGCCATCGATCCGAAGACCGGGCGCATGGTCATCATCGAGATGAATCCGCGCGTTTCGCGCAGTTCCGCACTGGCGTCGAAAGCCACCGGATTCCCGATCGCGAAGATTGCGGCCAAGCTTGCCGTGGGCTACCGGCTGGACGAGATCCGCAACGACATCACGCGCAAGACTCCCGCCTGCTTCGAGCCCACCATCGATTATGTAGTCGTCAAAATTCCCAAGTGGCAGTTCGAAAAATTCCCCGGCGCCGATACCACGCTGGGCACGCAGATGAAATCCGTCGGCGAGGTGATGGCCATCGGCCGCACCTTCAAACAGGCCATGTGGAAGGGGCTGCGCAGCCTGGAAACCGGCAAGGCCTTCGGCTCGGAAAAGCTGGACAAGAACCTGATCCCGCAGAAGTTGATCACGCCCACTCCCGACCGTTTCAGCTACATTCGTTTTGCTTTCGAGAGTGGCTATACCGCTGAAGAGATCCACGAGATGACCTCCATCGACCCGTGGTTTCTGCGGCAGATCGAAGACGTAATCCGCATGCAGGCGGAATTACGGGGCGACAGCTTGGAAACGGTTTCGAAAGAAACGCTGCTGCGCGCCAAGCGCTACGGCATCTCCGACGCGCAATTATCGAAGACGTGGGACGCGCCGGAGCTGGCGGTTCGGGAGCGCCGCAAGGCGATGGGCGTACAAGCGGTTTTCAATCGCGTGGACACCTGCGCGGCGGAATTCGAGAGCTTCACGCCGTACCTTTATTCAAGCTACGAAAGCTCCTGCGAAGCGGACCCCTCCAGCCGCAAGAAAGTGATGATCCTGGGCAGCGGCCCGAACCGCATCGGGCAAGGCATTGAGTTCGATTATTGCTGCTGCCATGCTTCGTTCGCTTTGCAGGAACTGGGCTACGAATCGATCATGGTGAATTGCAATCCGGAAACGGTTTCCACGGATTACGACACCAGCGACCGGCTGTATTTCGAACCGCTCACGCTGGAGCACGTACTGAACATCTTCGACACCGAGAAGCCGGACGGTGTCATCGTGCAGTTTGGCGGGCAGACGCCGCTGACATTAGCATTGCCGCTAAAGCGGCAGGGCGTGCCGATCATCGGGACCGACCCGGAAAACATCGACCTGGCCGAAGACCGCAAGCTGTTCGGGGCTCTGCTTGAGGATTTGGGAATTCCGGCCCCCGAGAACGGCTCGGCCACCAGCGCCGAAGAAGCTTGCGCCATTGCGCGCCGCATTGGGTATCCCGTTCTGGTCAGGCCCAGTTACGTGCTGGGCGGGCGCGCCATGGTCATCGCCTACGACGAGGAGACCGTACGCCAGTACATGCGTGAAGCGGTGAGCTTCTCGCAGGACCGTCCGGTACTGATCGACCGGTTTCTGGAAGACGCCACGGAAGTAGATGTGGACGCCCTTTCCGATGGCGACGACGTGTTGATCGCCGGCATTATGGAGCACATCGAAGAGGCCGGCGTGCATTCTGGCGACAGCTCGTGCGTGCTGCCGGCGCAATCCATACCGCGGCCGCAATTGGACACGATCGAAGACTACACAGTGCGGCTGGCGAAAGCGCTGCACGTGATCGGGTTGATGAACGTGCAGTACGCCATCCAGAACGGCACGGTGTACGTGCTGGAGGTGAATCCGCGGGCGTCGCGCACGGTGCCTTACGTGAGCAAAGCGACCGGCGTGGCGCTGCCGAAGATCGCCGTGGGACTGATGGTCGGCAAGAAAATCCGCGATTTTACGGATGCAACCGGCGTATTGCCCGTGCCGCAGGATTTCGTGAAGTCACCGGTTTTCCCGTTCAACAAGTTCCCCGGCGTGGACCCGGCACTGGGTCCCGAGATG
>JBEKIM010000396.1:0-6610 GCA_050011755.1 Bryobacteraceae bacterium
GGGGACACGTAGCTAAAGATGGCACTCTGGTTGTAGTCGGCACCGCGCATAAAACATAGACGCGCGAAATTGTTTTAAAGTGACACCCCCCGACTTACTTTTTCACCACCGTCTGAAGCGTGCGCCACGGGCAAGCGGGCCATGCTCAAAGCGTGCGGAGCGACTTGCTCGTCGGGGTCAACACTTCGCATCCTCGCGCCGTAACCACCACCGTATCCTCGATCCGGATACCACCGAAGCCTTCCACGTACACACCCGGCTCGATAGTGATGGCCATTCGCTCGGCGAGCCGTGTCTTGTCCGTCTTGCCGATGCGCGGTAATTCGTGGATCTCGAGCCCCAGGCCGTGACCGGTGGAATGCACGAAGGCGCGTTCCAGCTTGTAAGCCTTCAGCACCTTGCGCGCCTGGCGGTCCACATGGGCTGCATTTACGCCGGGCCGCACGGCGTCGATAGCGGCCAGTTGCGCCTCGAGCACCGCCCGGTATAGATATTTCACGCGCGCGCCCGGCGAACCGAGGAAGAGCATGCGGGTCATATCGCTCGCGTATCCGTCTTGAAAGGCGCCCATGTCGATCAGCACCAGTTGGTTTGGCTGCAAGAGCGCGCCGGTCGGGTGCGCGTGCGGCAGGGCGGACCGCTCGCCCGACGCCACGATGGTTTCGAAGGAAGGCTTTTCCGCACCCAGCCGGCGCATCTGATGGTCGATTTCGCCGGCCAGGTCGTGCTCGCGCATGCCCGGACGGACGCGCCGCACGGCCCGCTCGAAGGCTTTCGAATTCGTCTCGACCGAGCGCCGGATGCGCTCGATTTCGGCGGCCGATTTCAGCATGCGATGCGTTTCCAGCCATCCCGCGACCGGTTCCAACGACGCGTTCACGGGCAGGTTCGCACGCAGCAGGTCGAAGCCGTCAAAGGAGAGATGCGTGCGCTCAAAACCCAACCGCCGGATCTGGTAGCCGGCAGCCATGGCCGTGACCGTCTTCAGGATCGGACCTTTGCACACCTCGGTGCGGCAGGAAATCTCACGCCGCGATTGAATGGCATAGCGCGGATCGGTCAGGAAAATGGCTTCGCCGGGCAGCACCAGCACGGCACCATTACTGCCGGTAAAGCCGGTGAGGTAGCGGACGTTGGCCGGCGAGGTCACCAGCATGCCGTCCAGCTCGCGGTGCTCCAGTCCGGAGGCGATCAGGCGGCGGCGTTCGGCGAATTCGTTATTCAACCTGAAGTTCCCGGGCCAGGACCAGCGCGCGCTCCGACAGGGCATCCGCCTGCGTATAATCGCCGCGCCGCTCGGCTTGCGCGCACTGCGCCAGGAACGATTGGATGCGGTCGATCAGGGGCTTGTCATGGTTCGTCAGATGCGACTTGGCGCGGCCCAGCTTGTCGTTGATTTCACGGGTGCGCGCTTCGATCGAGCCTTTAATCTTGCGCTGGTCCTCGTCGCTCAAGAGGGGTTGGATCGGCGCTTGCTCCGGCGCCGCTGGAGTGGGAGGCGCAGCCGTTTCGGTTTCCTGTTCCGGGTCCGGCTTGGGACCGACGGCGGTGCGCCGCGAGGTTTTCACCGGGGCTGGCGCTTCCGTTTTTTCAGGCGCGGGAACTTCCTGGGGAACCGGCGCTGCTGGAATTGCCGCCGGATTTACCTCCTGCAAACTGGGAAGCGTCACCGCGGTCTGCGGAATTGAAAGGGGCGGATCCGGTGCGGGCGGCTGGACGGCGGCCGGCTTGGGCGCGGGTGGCGTAGCGGCCGGCTTGGTGGCCCCCAGGGTGCATCCCATCAGCGGCACGATCAGCAGGATGAGAGCGCCGCACAGCAACGCTGACGAACGCGATTCTGAAGGTGGCGGATACATCCGGAGCTAAATCCGATTGTAGCATCGCCAATGTCCGCATCCAGAGCGCCATCTGGCACGGCACTGAGCACGAACACGCTCGAATCCGATACCGTGGAGTTAAGGCATGAGACCGTTAGCCTGTCTCGCGGCTCTAGGAACGTTCGCTATCGCCGCTGAAGTGTTGCCCAAAGGACAGGTCATTGAGAGAGTCTTATGCAGCGGCGAGGAGCGCCAGTCCTACGCCCTCTATCTGCCCCCGCAATATGCACCTGAACGAACGTGGCCCATACTTTACTGTCTGGATCCGGACGCGCGTGGCCGCATCCCGGTGGAGCGTTTTGCCGAAGCCGCCCGACGCGCCGGCTGGATCGTGGCCGGCTCGAACAACTCACGCAACGGGCCACTCGACATCGCACGCGAGGCCATCCGCTGGATGATCCAGGACACTCACCAACGCTTCTCCATTGACGACTCACAGATCTACGCGGCTGGTTTCTCCGGTGGCGCGCGTCTGGCTCTGGCCTGGGCGGCCCAGAACCGGCTCGCCGGCGTAATTGCGTGCGGCGCAGGATTCTCCGCCGGAGCCATCCCCAACCAGGTCCGGTTTCGGATCTTTGCCACGGCGGGCGTTGACGACTTCAATTTCGATGAAGTGTACGCCATGAACCGCGAACTCTACCGCCGCGGGTTCCCGCAGCGTTTTGCCGAGTTTCCGGGGGGACACGACTGGCTACCGGAAAATATGACCGCGAGCGCGCTCGAATTCCTGTCTGGCGGGTCACCACCAGAGCCGCCGCCACCCGTTTCCCCAGTCCAGAAGAAGACGGCGGAGCGGTATGCGCGGTTGACCGAAGAAATTACGGGGAGCGACGATGCCGCCCGCCGTTTCCTGGTGCAGGAACTGCGGCGCGACGCCCAGATCCCCGAAGACGGCATTAACCGGCGGGTTGCGCGGCGCGTGCTGGCTGGAAGCTTCGTATCTTCGATTGAGCAAGGGAACGAGTTACTGGCCTCCAACAAGTACCCGGAGGCTGCACGACTATGGCAATTGGCGGTGGTGCTGCACCCCGAATACGCGGAAGGGTGGTATAGCCTCGCCGTGTCCGAAGCCGGCGCTCACGAGAAGCGGCGCGCCCTGGAGGCGCTCGAAATGGCGGTTGCCGCTGGCTTTCGCGACCGGGACCGCATCTCTGGTGAGCCGCTTTTGAAGCCTCTCAGGAAAGAGCCGAGGTACGCAGCGGCGATTGCGGGGATCGGCAAATGACTCGAGCCGAGGGGGAGAGAGAGGAAGGCTGTCTACCCGGCTGCGCGGAGAGCTGCCTCGAAAGCTCTTTGGGACTCGTCGTCCTCGGCGTGGGTCTTGGTGTAGTCGCGGTCAAGATCATCGCGGTACTCACCCATTAGACCGTCAATGATCCACATCGAGCGATAGACGCTCAGGGCCTTGCTCGCCTCTGCGATAATGGACGTGCCCCAGCGCGGGGCCGCGACGACCTATGTGTTTCTCGGCAGCAGCGAACTTTGTTGGCAGCGGTGTTCTGGGCGCCATCGGCGTTGTCACTTTGACGAAGGTGAAGCACCGGCGCGAACTCCTCTTCGCGTCGCTGCCCACGCTATTCGCCGTTCATCAGTTCATCGAGGGATTTGTCTGGCTGGGATTGGATGGGATTCTCCCGTCCACGGTAACGCACGACATGGGTTCGGCGTTCATGCTCTACGCGCAGGGTCTCCTCCCTCTTCTGCTGCCGCTGAGCGTGCTGCTGTTCGAGCCCGACGGCAAGAGCCGCCGGCGTATGCTGCCGTTCCTGGTGCTCGGCGGGGCAACGGCGCTATATATATTGTGGGCGTTAGCGGCGTTCCCCCTGCAGGTGTACCTCAAGGGGAACAGTATCGTGTACATCAATCAAGCGACGAACAATACAGCGGTTGCAGTGCTTTATGTGGTCGCAACGTGCGGCTCTCTGTTTTTTTCGAAGGTCCGGGCGATGGTGATCTTTGGCATGGCAAATCTGGCGATTCTTCTGCTTGTTATGGAGGTCAAGCGGTACGCGTTCACCTCACTGTGGTGTGCGTACGCTGCGGTCGCAAGTGTGATCATCCTTGTTTACTTCTGGAGAAGCAGCGGAGATCGGCCGTTCCTCTACGCACAACAACGCCAATTTGAAGCTCCGTAAGATATATCAAGGGATCTGGACGCCGGCTTCCAGTTGCTTTCCCGAAAAGCGGGTGGACTGGCTGTTGACCGTCAGCGTGTATACGCGCGTTGGGCCGGTGTGACGTACGGGCCGCCGGCGATCGCCGTGCCAAAATAGTGCCGGAGGCAACTCTGAGCAAGCCTTGCGGGTCCGCGCCCCTGGGTGGCGCGGCAAAGGTGTGCAGCACGGACAGGGATTGTGCCTGCGCCAAAACCGTCGCAGTAGCCAGGCACGCCAGCCACAGTACGGCCACGCGCGACGTGTTCCGCCCGCACCTCCGGCCTATTGAGAAACCACGATGAACGCCTGCTTCTTCGCGTGACGCTTATTTTGGGCGCCTCCGTGCGCCTTCCTTGGGGTTCGCTCTACCTAAGGATGCGCAGGCGCGGACGATTTCCCGCCACTCGACCGCGCCACGGCGGAGAAGGTCCAAGCCGGCAGGCAGCGATATGGCCGCGCAGATGCGCGGTAAACGGCGGACTGAAGTCCGCCGCGGCACGCTGAAGCGTGCGCCACGGGCCGCGTTATTTTATGGTTACGTTCACCAGGTTCGCCGTCTGCCCGTCGGCGCTCAGGACGATGTTGACGTTGCCGCTCCCGGCGAGAGCGGGCGGCAACGGCCCTATGTTGACTTGATCCTCCCCCGCATATCCCGGCGCGGGGCCCGCGTATAACACAGGAACGTTTAGGTTGCCAACCTTCACCGTGACAGCCTCGGCCGCGCGAATTCCCGTGCCGTACATTTCCAGATAGATCTGTTCGTTGGATGGCCCAAGATCGATGGGCAAGGGAACCACATCGCCCGATGGATTCACCTGGTATACCTCCTGCAACGGCTGCTGCGTTCCCGAAACAACGGGCAACACCAGCGCCGCCACCAGCCCGGAACCGTTCAAGGCGAACAATCCCGGAGACACGCTGCCGATTTGTATAGTGGCTGTCTGGACAGCGCCGCTTCCGTTGACAATGGTGACCGTGGCTGTCCCCGGCGCGGCGCCTGCCGGGATTTCATAGTTCACTTGAGTGGAAGATACATAGAACAGCAATGCAGGGAGCTTCGCACCGGTTGAATCGGTGATCGTCACGGTAGTGCCATCGAGCGTGGTGCCCAGAGGCGACGTCGCGACCGCCGTCCCCACCGCCAGGTTTGAGCCGTAGGCGGCCACGATGGATTCCGTGGCGAACGGTTCGACCTGGCCGGCGGTGGCCGACTTGGTCGAGAACGCGGAGGACTGGCTGGTATTCAGCAAAATCGTCGCGTAGCCGATGTTCGAGCCCTGGTCGGCAAAGGCCAGATCGGGTTTGCCGTCGCCGTTGAAGTCCGCCGTGGCCACGGCATAGGGCGACGGTCCGCCATTCAGGGCCACCGCCGCTTGAAACGTGCCGTCGCCGTTTCCCAGAAAATAGCTTGGCTGCGTCGCGCCGCAACAACTGGTGACCACGATGTCCAGCTTTCCATCGCCGTTGAAATCGGAGAGGATCACGTCGGGCATGCTGAACTGCCCAGTGAGAAAAGCCGGATTCTGGAACGTGCCGTCGCCGTTTCCAAGCAACACGCCCACCACGTAGCTGAAATTTGCCTGGCTGGTGGTGACGACAAGGTCGGGCTTTCCATCGCCGTTGACATCTCCAACCGCGACGGCGCTGGGGTTGATGCCGACGGCGTAGTTCACGCCTTTCTGAAATGTTCCATCGCCATTGCCCAGCATGATCGTCACGCCGCCCGGATCCGGCGGCGCCGAATAACCGGCGGTAAGTCCGAGGTTCACCAGGACAATATCCAGCTTGCCGTCTCCATTGACATCCGCGAGCACGACGAATCCCGGCTGCACGCCGGCCGTGACGTTCGAAGCCGTCTTGAAAGTGCCATCGCCGTTACCGATCAGGATGGACAGCTCTCCGTTGGTATTGCCGCCGGATGTGTAAGTGCCGACGTTGGCAACTACGAGATCGGGTTTGCCGTCGCCATTGAGATCGCCGGCAGCTACGCTGGCCGAGCCGGGCGCGGTGGTCACAAAGGTGGCGGGCTGCAGGGCTCCGCTCGATGAGCCGAGCGCGATTGCAACATTGCCGGCCGATTCGTTGGCCACCGCGACATCCGGATTACCGTCCCCGTTCAGATCCACGATCGCGACCGATGCCGGTCCCAGGGAGTTACCGTTCGACTGCGTCATCTGATAGGTGCTGGTAGAAAACTTGCCATTGCCCTGATTCAGGAGCAACGTCAGCGAATCGGATCCCGTGTTCGCCATCACCAGGTCGGGTTTGCCATCGCGATTCAGATCGCCTGCAGCGATCGCTTGCGGCCGCTGGCCGGCCGGATACAGCATGCCCTGAAACGTGCCATCGCCATTGCCCAGCAAGACTCCGACTTCGCCCGAGCCAAAATCCGGCGCAATGATGTCGGATGATCCGGATCCGATCACGATATCGATGTTTCCGTCGTGATTGAAGTCTGTCAGAATCAGGTTAGTCGGGAAAAAGGTTGCGTTGTAGAAGGCGGGCGGTTGAAATGTGCCGTCGCCATTGCCGAGCAGTACCGCAAGGACGCCCGCATCCAGATTAGTCGCCACGATA
>JBEKIM010000397.1:0-6604 GCA_050011755.1 Bryobacteraceae bacterium
AACTCATGGCGCTGAAGGCGACGCCATCGTTCGCAAAGGTCGGAGAGACTCCCGAAGCGTCGGTATAGGAGACCAGCATCCCCGTATTCCTGAAAACCCAATTCGCGCCGCCATCGGTGGACCATAGGTTTCCGCCGCCGTACGTGCTGGCGAATATAGTCTGATCCTGCGCGTAATTCGGCGACAGATTGATGTAGCGGATAAACCGGGTGGGTATGGTGTCGATATAGTGCCAGGAACTGCCCAACGAAGCGGAGCTCCAGAGTCCCTCGAACATGCCGAGAAACAGGGATGTGCCGCCGGCACTCTTAGCCACGGCGATGGATTGATAGTGACTCGTGGTCTGGTTGGATAGCGGGCGGGTTACCGCGCTGGCCTGCGTCCAGGAACTGCCGCGCGATGCGGTATGGAACACCCCGCCGAGAGCCGTGGCGATCCAGACGGTGGCGTCCTGCAGATAATCCGGCGAAAGCGCCAGCGAAGTGATATTCAGGTCGGAGATCCCCGAATTCGCCAGGCTCCAAGAGGAGCCTCCATTCGTCGAAATCAGAACGCCCGTCCCCAACGTGCCGGCAAACACCGTCTGGTCGGAGGCGAAGCCCGGAGAGATGGCCAGCGAATTCACCGCGGGGAGTGTCAGACCGGCCGTGACCTGAACCCAACTCGCGCCGGCATTTGCGGACTTGAAGATGCCATCCGCGGCGCTGCCCAGCAGGACGGTGTTGTCCGCGGCGAAATTCGGAGAGATGGCGATGGAGTTCAGGCCGGAGGTGAGCCCGGCGGGCGACGGTACCGCCGTCAGGGTTCGTCCGCGATTGGTGGATTCGAGGATGGCCGCCGCTTTCGTCACGATGAATAACGTGTTGTCCACGGCGAAATTCGGAGACAATGCCATGGTCTGGAGAGGCTGGGAGGTCAGACTTGTCCAGGAAGCTCCCTGGTTGGTACTTACGAACAGGCCTTCGTTGGCGGCCACGAATAGGGTTTGATCCTGCGCGTAGGCCGGCGAAAAGACAATAGACTGTATGTTGCCGTTGTTGCGCAGACCTTCCACTACGGACCAGTTCACGCCGCCGTCGGTCGATTTGAAAAGCGCGTAGGCGCCCACCTTGATCGAGAGATCGTCGGTGGCCGCAAACACCGTCTGGTCCTGCGCGAAATTCGGCGATACGGCGACGGTGGTGATCGGGTCGTGCGGTTCGTGGGCCTGGCCGTAGCCAAAGGCCAGCAGCAGGCACGCCGCGGTTTTCAACACGTATCCAGCAGCCCGTGGCGCACGCTTCAGCGTGCCGGCGGGACTTTTAAGTCCCGCGACGGCGAACTGAAGTTCGCCGCTGCACGCTAAAGCGTGCGCCACGTCTTTACCTTTACTCATTGGGTGAAGGGGCAGGTGTCCAGCCAGATATCGAAAGCATCCACGGTGATCGACTGGCCCGCCTGAAGGTTGGCGGTCACGCCAAAAGTGTGTGCACCGCAGCTCAGCCCGTGCTGCTCCCAGACCGTTTGCTGGAATTGGTTGGCGGCCGCATTTAACGATACAGTACCCTGCACCACGCCGTCCAAGGTGATCGTGGCGCTCCCTTGAGTGGGCCCGGTCCAACTGATCCAGCGCACGCCCGACCCCACGAATTGCAGGAAAGCCGCGTCGCCCAATTTGGTGATCTCATAGCTATCGGTGCTGGCGGGCTGCGCGGGATCTACGCGCGACCAGCTTCCGCCGAAAGTAATCGTGGGCGGCTGATCGTTGCTGGTAGAGGTGATATTGCGGGTTTCCTCGATGCGCGCCGGTTCCGCCGTGTAAGTCCACGTCGTTCCGCCGTCGGTGGACTTGAACAGGCCGTGATATCCCGCGGCGAACATCGTTTGGTCGCTGGCGAAATTGGGGGACAGCGCCACGGCCGTGACGAAGCTGTCGGTGAAGCCGCTCACCTGCGCCACGGCGGCGCCGCCGTTCGTCGATTTCATCAACCCATACTGCACCGTGCCGAGGAATAAGGTCTGATCGGCCGCGTAGTTCGGCGAGATTTCGATATCCATGGCCCTGATCGGGGCGGTGCCGGATTCGAGCGACCAGCTTGACCCGCCGTTAGTCGATTTATATACTCCGCCGGTAATTGGCGCTGCGAATACCACGCCATCGTTGGTGAAATTGGGCGATACGGCCACCTTCGCCATCTGCGTCGACGAAGCCGGCACAGTCAGCAGGGTCCACGTCATTCCCCCATCGGTGGATTTATAGAGTCCGGTCGTGGAACTGGCGGCAAAAGCCGTGCGATCCGTGGCGAAGCCGGGCGAGATCGCAATCGAAATCACCGGCGGTCCGCTCAGGCTGGTCGGGATCCAATGGTTCCCTCCGTCGGTCGAGAGGAACAGCCCCTGATTGGGGTAGCTCTTGCCGTTATAAGTCACGGTGGGCGGATAGCGGGTGCCGTCCGAGCCGTTGTAAACCCCGATCAGGACGGTGGAATCCTGGGCGAAGTTGGGAGAAACGGCCAGGCCTCTGGGGTAGCAGATCGCTCCCAGCGCGGCCATCCTTTCCCAGTTTTCCCCCCGCGTGGCCGTGCGCTCCAAGCCAAATCCCATGGCGCTGAAGGCGATCCCGTCGTTGGCGAAATTCGGCGAGATACCCGAGGCATCGGTATACGACACGAACATGCCGGTATTCCGGAAACCCCAGGTCGATCCACCATTGGTCGACCACAAATTGCCGCCGCCATACGTGCTGGCGAATATCGTCTGATCCTGCGCGTAATTGGGCGAGAGATTGATGTAGCGGATGAATCGGGTGGGTATGGTGTCGATGTAGTGCCAGGACGACGCCAGGGAAACCGAGCTCCACAATCCCTCGAACATGCCTAGGAACAGCGACGTGTTCCCCCCGCTCTTGGCTACCGCAATGGATTGATAATGAACGGTCGTCAGGTTCGATAACGGGCGCGAGACCAGGCTGCCCTGGGTCCAGGAACTGCCGCGCGACGTGGAGCGGAAGACACCGCCGGTAGCCGCCGAGATCCAGAGGGTGGCGTCCTGCAGGTAATCCGGCGAGAGCGCCAGGGATGTGACATTCAAGTCCGAGATTCCGGAGTTGGCGAGTGTCCAGGAATTGCCGCCGTTGGTGGAAATCAAAATCCCCGATCCGAAAGCCCCCGCAAAAGCAGTCTGGTCGGAGCTGAAGCCTGGCGAGAAGGATAACGAATTCACGGCGGTAAGCGTCATCCCGGCGGTAACCTGGACCCAGTTCGCGCCGGCGCCGGTGGATTTGAAGATGCCGTTCGCCGTGCTGCCCAGCAGCAGTGTCGAGTCGGCGGCATAATTCGGAGAGACCGCCATGGAGCTGAGGCCGGATGTTAGCGAAACCGGTGCGGGCACGGAGACCAGAGTCTGACCGCGGTTGGCGGACATCAGGATTTTGTTCGCTTGCGTGATGACGAACAGGGTTTGATCCAGGGCGAAGTTCGGAGACAACGCCACCGTTTGCAAAGCCTGGGACGTGAGTTGGGTCCAGGAACTACCCTGATTGGCGGTGGCAAACAGACCGCCGCTGCCGGCCACGAAAATAATCTGGTCCTGGGCATATGCCGGGGAAAAAACAACCGCCGCCGTATTGCCGTTGTTGCCCAGACCTTCCACGATCGACCAGTTGACCCCGCCATCGATCGATTTAAAAAGCGCGTAAGCGCCCACCTTGACGGAAAGGCTTCCGCTGGCCGCCAGCACCGTGTGGTCCTGCCCGAAGTACGGCGAGACCGCCACTGCCGTGATGGGATCGTGAGGCTCGTGCGCCTGGAGGGCCGGCCCGGCCGTCAACAGGCAGGCCGCGCCCAATCGTATCGATGCTAAGCGCATTCGTCCTCCTAAAGCGTTGCGGGTTGCTACGTGGTTGGCGGGCTGTATAGATTGGGCATTTGAAACGCCCTGTACGACGTGGAGCCCGCCAGGTTCATCACCTGGGTGGCGCTGCCGGTGCCGGGAATAGGCTCGACCTCAATGCTATAGCTGAAGTTGCCGCCGCTGGTGACCACAATGGCCGGCAGAAAGAAATAGTTGCCGTCGGCCAGCAACTGGGCGCTGCCCATGGCATCCGCGAAGACTCCCAGGTTGTCGCTCAACACCGGCACGGCCTGCAGTTTGGTTTCATCGATGGTCAGGGCCATACCGCGGCTGTTGCAGTCGTTGGGACCGCAATTGCTGCCCAGCCCAGGCACGCCGCCGGTGGAGCTGCCGGGACCGGAGGGTGGCGCCCGCCGCGTATTCCCATTGTCGAAGGCGTCGAACACGCCGGTTCCGTTGTTTTCGATGCCGGCATCGTGCTGGTGCGAAAACCATGGCCAGGGATCGTTGAAGGTGTTCAGGAACGTGAAGTCTCCGCTGGGGCCCATGCGCCAGTCGATGCTCCCGGTGCCGGAGCCGTCTTGGTAGTCGATCTTGATCACCCAATCCTGGTGCCTGGAGGATAGCAGGATATCGCCCGGCAGGTTCCCGGATGTGCCGTCGTGCGGCCAGTAATAGAGGGTGTTGCAGTGCAGCCAGTCGTGCGCCTGCGGCGCCACGCCGGACCCCAGAAGAAACAGCGCCAGACACTCCGATTTGCCGTTAGCCGAGCAGGTTTCCCCCAATACCGCCGGCCGGCTGACGGGCATTTCCGCATACCCATTGCCTCCGCCTGCCGGGTTGAAGGCGTCCCAATACCAGACGGCGTTCCAGTTCTGGTCCAGTACGACGATCAAGTCTCCAATAACGTCCACCGGAAGACCGCTGGTGTCGCCCTGCGTTCCGGGCGGAAAAATCCTTTCCACGTCCATGAGGGCCGCGGTATATCCGTTCGGCAGCGTCTCAATGGCATCATGATGAAAAATGCCCAGGCAGGCCGCGCCGACCGGAGGCGGCGATGCGATCGTATTGCAGCCGCGCGCGTCCGGATCGCCCAGTGCCATCAGTTGCTGCTGCACGATGCCCGTGTTGGTTTCGCGCACGATGTTGCCCGCCCAGTCGAGCTGGCGCAGAACCTGAAATTGCTCCACTCCCGGATTCCAGGCCGTGCCGGCCTGAATCGCGACATAGCCTCCCGCCAGCGGACGCGTGAGCATCGACAGGTGGCTTGTGTCGTTCGGGTAGTTGTACCAGATGATATTGCCGGCAAGATCCGTGGCCACATTCGGAAAGTTCAGGCCATGCCCCACATCGAAGAATCCGTGCAGGATCGTCCGGTTGGGATCGTCGGCGCCGGCCTGTACGCCGATTTGGAAAGCGGGCCGCGGCACAGCGGAGGGGATCTGTCCGGCGGTGAAGCTGACAGCCGGCCCGTTCACGCCTTTGCCGCCGGTTTCGACCTGCGCGTAGAGTGTGTAGGGCGTGCCGGGATAGACGCCGGCGATTTCGAACGTCATGGTCGCTGGAGGATGGCATGCGACCCAATTCGTGGTGGTCGACGGCGCGCCGCCTGTTTGAGCCTGAAAGAAAACCCGCATGGCACTGCCGGCCGCACACGACGGCGCATTAAAGATGGCCACCAGGGGGTTGGCGGTAGGTATCACGACGGGGGTTGTTCCCGTTACCGGCGACGTCACCGTGAAGGACACGGTCAACGAGCCGGTTTCCCCGGAGGTGAAATCTTTGGCGATCACCTGCACCTGGTAGGTGCCGTCCATGCCGGTAAGCGCCCACACGAACGGCTGGGCCTGCCACGCCGCACCGCCGCTGCCGAGGGTCCCGGGCACGAAATTCCGGGCCGTGGTTAAGACGCCGTTGGGAGCGGCGACGTTGAACTGAAAGGCTAACGGTCCCCGGTTGGTGTCGGTGGCCGATGCCGTCCAATCGATCACGGCGCCGATGGCCTGGGGCGAAGCCAGGGAGGGCTGCAGGGCGGCGATGTGCACCTTCGCGCTGGCCGCCTGGGAACCCACCGCCAGGATCCCAATGGGTAGCCACCAGCCGCTATTCCAGTTCTTCAACCGCATCCCTCATATGAACAGACTCCCTTGATGGATTATAAAACGCGGGCGGGTAGCGTTTGTGGGCGGGCCGGACCCAGCAGTACTTAAGAGTCCCGCCCTGGAGTTTGGACTTTCTCGTGATGACCGGCCACTTGCCCGTGGCGCACGCTTCAGCGTGCCGGCGGGACTTTTAAGTCCCGCTCGCGGCCGGTTATACGGTGACCAATCTGGAAAATATAATCCTCCGTCGCATCTAACTGCACCCGTGCCACTTACTAACTCCCCACCCTCCACATACCGCGGTTCCCCATCACCCTCGACCCTAAAATGAAAGCGGGTATGGACGCCTCATCCCATCCCCAAATCCAACCGCAAGGAATAACTCATGCTGATTTCCCGCAAACAACACCAGGCCAACCGCGAGAACGCGCAACACTCCACCGGCCCGGTCTCCCCGGAAGGCAAGGCTGCCGTCCGCCTCAACGCCCTCACTTTCGGACTCCGCGCGCGCACCGTCGTCCTCATCCACGAAGACGAAGCGGCCTACCAGCAACTCTGGGATGTCCTCGAATCCGAGTGGCAGCCCCAAGCCCCCACCGAAAGAATCCTGCTGGAACGCATGGCCGTCGCCCATTGGCTGCTCATGCGCACGGATCGCATTGAAGAGAGGG
>JBEKIM010000398.1:0-6592 GCA_050011755.1 Bryobacteraceae bacterium
GTCCGGTGCAGCGTGCCGTTCAGGAAGACCAACCCATCGCCGAATTCGAGCGCCGGCGCCCAGAACTCGTGGGCGGGAAACCGCTGCCGGAGGGCAGCATCAGCGAGTTCGGTGAAGTGCAGCAAGGATTCCTGGCGGGCGCGCACGAATTCCAGGCCCGGGCTCTCTTCGCCACAGGGATCTAACGGAATCCAGCAGGTCGCCAGGCGGGTCATCGGGACGACAGGCCCAGGCTCCAAGGGAAAGCGCACTCCTAGCGCTCCGTCCTGGTGCCAGTCCTGGGGATGATAGCGGGGACCAGGAGTCTGGGATGGAGCGAACTTCTTGCGGACCCACGATTGTTCGAGTTGGCAACTCCATTCGCATCCCAAGGCTTCCGAAAGCAATGGGACGAGACCCGGGGCCGATAGAGGGGCGGTCAGTTCTTCGGGCGGACCAAAGCCAAAGTCAAGGAGCGCGGCCAGAAGCAGGGAATGCGAAAAGGGGTTGAAGCGGTAGTCGCCGGCCAGCGACATTCCGGTTTCGACGGCTTCAAAGCAGCCGGACGCCGCGGCCTTCAGGCCCCCCAGAACATCTTTCGGGAAGGCATCCCGCAGAAGAACTACACCCTGTTCTCGAAGCTGCGCTGCCGCGTCATTCCGCATCTTTCATTATGGCTCCTGAGGCATCCAATCCGGATCGCGCAAACCGGAACGTATGGAAGGCCGCCATACAACGTGGGCACGCCATGGCAGCACACGATGGCGTTGGAAGGTGCGGCGGCAATCCAGTACGTCATTGCCGAGGCTGAAGACTTCTCATTGGAGACGAGCGCTGGGACGCTCCCTAACGGTCGCGGCTCGGCCGATTGGCGGCTCGGCCGATGGCATGTTACGCAAACCGGACGGTTTGCCGCGGAAACCGATGGGTTTGCGCAGGCCGTGCGGGCGACCCTGGGGATGGTGGTACGGAGCTTCCGTAAGCCCCTGTTTATCAATGAGATTCCGGTGCCGAAGAGTTCGGCGTACAGCCGTGTAAATCTTGGTAACCCAATTGCATTTAGCGGGGTATGGCTACCCAGCGAAAACTCAAGAAGGCCGGCGCAGATGCCGAACGGCAGCGGGCGATCCGGTTCCCGGTAAGGCTTCCCATACGGTACACGCTTGCTAACGACTCGGGCTGGGGAGAACTCGTCAACATCAGCAGCAGCGGCGCCCTATTCACGACAGAAAGGCCTCTGCCGTTGGGAAAGCGGGTGGAACTCTGCATCGACTGGCCGGCGCTGCTCCTCGAAAAAGTACATTTGAAACTGGTGGCGAGAGGGCGGACCGTGCGGATCGAGCCGGGGAGGGCGGCCATTACCATTGTGACGCACGAATTCCGCACGTCGGGCTCCTCGTTCATGCGGGAGTCGGCGGTAGCCTCACTTCAAGTTCAAGTTGCGAATCAGGCGATGCAGGGAATTGGGATGTAGATCGAGCAGTTTGGCAGCTTCCGCATGGTTCCCGCGGGTCTTTTGCAGGGTTTCGAGAATCAGCCGTTTTTTCGCTTCGGTAATGCTGGCATTGAAGCCGGTTGAGGGCACGCTGGGGGATTGGCCGGCGTCCACCACGGAGTCGGGCAGATCCTCCGCCTGGATCATGTCGCTGGTACCCAGGACCAGGGCCCGCTCAATGGCGTTTTCGAGTTCGCGCACATTGCCAGGCCATTCGTAGCTGGTGAGGTGCGCGAGCGCTTGGGCGGAGATGGCGGCCACCGCTTTCTTCAGCTTCCGGCTATGCTTCTGCGCGAAATAATTCGCCAGCAGCTTAATGTCTCCCGGGTGATCCCTGAGGGGCGGGAGTTGCAGCGAAACGACATTGAGCCGGTAATACAGGTCCGCACGGAAAGCTCCGCGCTGGATGGCGTCGTCCAGGTCGCGGTTGGTGGCGGCGATGACGCGCACGTCCGCGTGGATAGGGCGGGTGCCCCCAACGCGCTCGAATTCCCGCTCTTGCAGCACGCGCAGAAGCTTGGCCTGCAGCAGCGGCGACATTTCCGTGACTTCATCGAAGAATATGGTCCCACCGATGGCCTCTTCGAGCTTCCCTTTTTTCTGCACCACGGCGCCCGTAAACGCGCCCTTCTCGTGTCCGAACAACTCGCTCTCGAGGAGGGTCTCGGTGAGCGCGGCGCAGTTGATGGCGATGAACGGCTTGCGCGCGCGCAGGCTGTTGCGGTGAATGGCGCGTGCCGCGAGTTCCTTGCCGGTGCCGCTTTCGCCGCGAAGCAGCACGGTGGAATCGGTGGGGGCCACCTTGGCGATGGTCTCGAAGACCTTGCGCATCGGCAGGCTCTCGCCCACGATATTATGTTCCAGGTTGATGGCGGCGACACGCTGGCGGTTCTCGGTCTCGCGATTCTGGGCGCTGAGGGCGTCATCGAGCAGCGCCGCGGCAATTCCGGCACCCCTGCGCAGGAAGCGGAGATGATCCTCGTCGAAGCGGGTGTCGGGATCGCTGGAGGTCAAGCAAAGGGCGCCAATGAAGCGCTCGAAAGCCAGCAGGGGAACGGCGATCGCGGCGGTGACTTGCGGTCCGAGGGGAATGTCCGGACCTTTCGCGGGCAGGTCTTGCGAATCGTTCCAGAGGATCGGGGAGGAGTCCCGCATCATCCTATCCACCAGCGGGGAAGGCGCAACGGTCGCGGGGGCGCCGGCCTGTTTCCGCCATTCGTAGACGGCGTTCGGTTCGCCAGGACCCAGTCCCGCCAGAACCAGGATGCCCTGCTCCGCGGGGACGGCACAACAGAGGGAATCGAGGATCTGACGTTGGAGCGCTTCCAAACCGTCCATCGAGGGTATGGCCTGGCCCAAAGACGACAGGGCCTCGTAATAGGTCCCGGCGGAGCGGTTCAGAAGACCGCGTTCCGGCCCCGGGAGCATCTGGGTGCTGGCCATGTGGATGCTCCGGGGCGGGACCGCTGCCGGCGTTATGCGTTCTCCTCCGGCTTCGCCATCCGATACGAACAGGAACAAAGACTCGCCGATTTTGATCTCGTCGCCGTTGCGGAGGGTATGCTGCTGCAAGGGAAGGCCGTTAATATAGGTGCGATTGGCGCTTCCGCGGTCGACGATGCTGAAATGTTCACCGTTGCAGGTGAGGACGCAATGGTTGCGTGAGACGGAGGGGTCTTCGACACACAGCGTGTTGTTGACGGACCGGCCGATGGAGAAGGCGGCGCCCTCTTCCTGCGCGAGTGCGAAGACTCCGCCAACCAGAGGACCGGCGATGGAAACCAGCTTTGGCATTCGTGGAGGAAACAGCGAGTCCAGTATAACTTACCGTCTTGCGCTTTAGCGGGACTTAAAAGTCCCGCCGGCACGCTAAAGCGTGCGCCACGGGCAAGAGGCCAGTCATCACGGTAGGTCCAAACTCCGGCTGACCTGTGGCTGGCAGCTAAAAGCCCGGCTGGGGGCATGATTGCCCGCCCCAATGCTGCGCCTCGCGTGCGACTGACGATCAAAGCCTATGTGGCTGGCGCTATTGGGGGCTGGGGGGTTGGGGCTTGGGGCTGGGGGATAGTTGCTGCAGGGCGGTTCTTGGGGACAGATTGGGCGGACTGCTTGGGGTGGTTTACCAGATTGTCAAAGAGCAGGGGGGGCAGGGGGCTAGCGGGTATCCGGGGAGACAGGGGCGCACGATAGCGGCTGGGCGTCCGGGGCGCCGGACATCACGTAGGCGGGCGGCGGGGCGGGCCGGTGCGCGGGAGCGGTGACAGAGGGCTCCGTCTTCACCGGCTGCACGGGCTCAGGCTGAGTGCACTCAGGCTGAGTGCGGGCGCGGCGCTCGTTTTGCAACTGCTTCAGTTCGCGCATGGCGGTACTGAAGGAGCGCTCCAGGCGGACGCGCTGGGCGGAGAC
This sequence comes from Bryobacteraceae bacterium, assembly GCA_050011755.1. GTDB lineage: Bacteria > Acidobacteriota > Terriglobia > Bryobacterales > Bryobacteraceae > Bog-159. The sequence continues at coordinate 3,881 of JBEKIM010000398.1, forward strand.
GCGATCGAGCAGGGCGGCTTGTTGGGCGCCCGGCACGGTTGCGGTAGAGATCCAGGCTTCGCTGTTGTCGGCACGCATGAGCAGCCAATGGGCGACGACCATGCGTTCGAGCAGGATTTTTTCGGTGGGGGCTTGGGGCTGCCACTCGGATTCGAGTACCTCAAAGAGCTGCTGGTAGGCGGCTTCGTCTTCGTCGAAGAGGACGACGGTGCGCGCGCGGAGTCCGAAGGTGAGGGCGTTGAAGCGGACGGCGGCCTTGCCTTCCGGGGATACCGGGCCGGTGGAGTTTTGCGCGTTCTGGCGGTTGGCCTGGCGTTGTTTGCGGGAAATCAGCATGGGTTATTCCTTGCGGTCGGATTTGGGATGGGATGATGCGTCCATTACCCGATTTCATTTTAGGGTCGAGGGTGATGGGGAACCGCGGTATGTAGAGGGAGGGGAGTTAGTAAGTAGCGCGGGTGCAGGCAGATGCGAGGGGGGATTAAATTATGCAGATTGGTGACCGGTGGCCCCGAGCGGGACTTAAAAGTCCCGCCGGCACGCTAAAGCGCGCGCCACGGTACTGCCGAAGAGGGTGCGGCCAGAGGGTGCATAATAATCTGTGTAACGTTCGCCGCATCAAACGAGGAGAACGGAATGGAAATCAAGAAAGAACTAATCGACGATCTTCTGAAGAACTACCAAAAGCCGGCGGAAGTAATCGGCGAGAATGGGCTGCTGAAGCAACCGACCAAAGCGCTGTTGGAGCGCGCGATGGACGCGGAGCTGACCCATCGCTTGGGATACGAGAAGAGTGATCCGGCGGGCTACAACAGCGGGAATTCGCGGAATGGTACGACCGCCGAGTATTGCGACCGCATCGAGCGGCACCTGGAGAGTGCGCATGGCATCCGGGTGGTGACGCGCGACATTCCGGATCCGTTAACGGGCGATCTGGATGGCGCGGAGATTCACATAGATTGCGCGGTGAGCCCGGAGCAGCGGCTGTTCCTGCTGGCGCACCTTTTCGGTCACACGGTGCAGTGGAACGTGGACCCCGTCGCGTTCGAGACCGGCAGGCCGCAAGCGCCTCCAGTCGGCGAGGGACGGCTGCCCGCCATTATCGATTACGAGCGGGAGGCAGCCTGCTACGCGCTCAGCATGCTACACCAGATCGGGATCGTGGATATCGATCGCTGGTTCTGCGACTACACGACTTGCGATATGGCGTACCTGATGCATTATTACCGGACGGGAGAGAAGCGCGCCTTTCTGAGTTTCTGGCGGGATGGCACACCCCCGATAGAGCCAAAGGCAGTCCCGCGGTTCGTTCCGGTGAAGCGCGTTTTCCGGCTGGACGGGATCGTCATCTGACGGCCGGCGGCCCGGGTGTCCCGCGCTATTCGCGGCTGAGCATTTCCAATTCCTTAGCCCGGCGGATTACTTCGCCGCGGTCCATGTCTTTGTATTTGGCGGGGAGCAGGCCGCGGCTGGTACACTCCAGCACGGCCACGAGATTTTGCAATTCGATCTCGGTGGGATAGGACGGCGGAATGAAATCCTCGAGCGCCGACTGCACGTCGTCCAGGCCGATGGCCGCGCGATTCGCCAGCACGGATTTCATACGGGCGCGAGTGAGGATGGCTTCCACATCGGCGCCCGAAAGCTGGCCGGAGCGGTCGAGGAAAAACTTCTCGGCCTCCGGCGAGGGCAGGCTGGCGCCGGTCTTTTTTTGCATGGCGCGCAGCATGGCCAGCCGTTCCTCCTCCGTATCGGGATAGAACAACGCAATGTGCTCTTCGGCGCGCCCCTGCCGCTTCAGATCGACGGGCAGCAGATCGGGACGGCTGGTGAGCAGGAACCAGATCACCTTGCCGCGCAGGTCGGTGTTGCCCATGAATTGGGCGATCTGCGCGAATACCCGGTTACTCACGCCGCTGTCGCCGGACATGGCGCGGTTCCCCAACTGCGCATCGGCTTCGTCCACCATCACGGCGATGGGGCACATGGCCTGCAGCAGATTCAGCACGCGCTCCAGGTTTCCCTCCGTGACGCCCTGCCACATACTGCGGAAGTTCTTGAGCATCACGACCGGGATACCCACTTCGCCGGCGAAGCAGGTGGTGAGAAAAGTCTTGCCTGTGCCCACGGGCCCGCAGATCACGTAGCCCATCGGCACCACTTCGGTGCTGCCGGCGCGAATGAGGGCGGCCGCATCCCGCAGCTTCCGCTTGGCGGGCTCATGACCGGCGACCATCGACAGATCGAAACGGCTTTGGATGAATTCGAGCAGGCCGCCGGACTCGGCTTCGATCAACTCTTTCTTGCGTCCGGCGAGGAACCTGGCGGTCAGGGGCCGCTTGTTTTGTACGGCGTGCGAAATGACGGACTGCAGTTGTACGCGCTTGAGACCCGCGCCGAGTTTGGCGAGCGCGGCATCGGATACGTCGGAGCCTGGGGGCAGGGGGGAAGCGGCCAGTTGCGCGCGAATGAAGTCGAGCCGTTCGTTCTCATCCGGCAGCGGAATCTGGATGGAAGCCACGCCGGGGTTCTGTACGATGCCCTGGTTCAATTCGATCTGGTTCTCGGCGATCAGGCAGATGGTGACATCGGCCCGGAGGAAGGCGGGATTTTGCGCCCAGCGTTTCAGGATTACGAGCGCGTTGCGGTCGTCGGCCGGCATGCTGGCAACGTCGCCGGCGGGCGCGATGGTTTCGGCGAAATCGAGAATCA
>JBEKIM010000399.1:0-6589 GCA_050011755.1 Bryobacteraceae bacterium
TTAGGAAGAGGCCGCATCGATGAGCAGCAGCTCAACTATGCGTTCAAGGCCTTATGGCAAGACCTGAACCGCCGTCTGCGCAAGATCCAGCAAATACACCAACCGCAAGGAGGACTCACGAAGAGGGAGGGGGCGAAGGCGGAGTCAGAGATGACCGTCAAGGAACTCTACCTGAATTTCAAGGATCAACCGGCCCCATTCGCGAGACTTGCGTCTCTTCGGAACCTGCGCAAACAGAACGTCCGACCGATTGCGTGATGACGCTGTGGAGAAGGTGGCTCCCGAGGGAACGACTTCGGAAAGGCCACTCTGAAAGGATGGAAGCGAAAATCTTAACATAAAAGGTGTTGTAAAGCGTCATGCAATGTGTTAAAAATGTGCTTGGAGTACGCATTTTGTACACCACGGCGTGGATATATCCATAGTGTGCTCGCGTGGTGGTGGTTTAAGGTAACCCAATCGGCTCTACGACGCCAGGCCAAGAAACGGGAAATCTTGGCGCAAGCCCTAGCGTGTGTTTGGTTTGGCTCAGTGGCAACGAGCATGCGCACGGGGAAGTAGGGAGGGCCGGTAAAATGCCTGCGACGACGATAGGAAAACGAATGCCAAGTTCAGCAGCAGCCCCAGCCTCTTCAGAGAACGCTCCCCAAAAGCCGCGGGGGCATCTGGTCCCAAGAAGGTTGAATCTTAACCTTTCACCGCAGGCCTATGCGGATGCCGTCGACCTCTCCGAGCAGACGAGCCGTAGCCTTACGGAACTCGTGCGCCTGGGCCTCGGCCTGGTCAAGATTGCGGTCGAGGAGTCGCGGAAGAAAAACAAACTGATTGTGACCACAGAGGACGGAAGGCCGATAAAGGAGTTGGTGCTTCCAGGGCTTTGAGACTGTGGTGGGTGGAATCACCGTAGGGTTAGGTGTAAATATTCCGGAGGGTCGGAGGCACCGACGACGTGTACCTCAAGGCCCTCCAGGTTAAGGATCGCGTCGGACGGAGGAGGAGCCGTCAACTCCGCCTCAGTGGCGATGAGGGTTTCAACGTCCTCACCCCAAAAAGCCGTGTAGGCCGCTTTCGCGGCTTGAAAAAACGCCTTGGGAGTCCCAATATTCTCGCCGTCCATTTCCAGACACGCTACTACATAATCCCTTTCTCTCCCCAGAGTTTCGCCATCAAGTTATAGCCGATGCTCCTGCGGCGTCAATGCGAAAACGTCTGGAAGTGGCTGGCCAGAGGGATACACATATACTGAATGGGGTATAATCGCGCCATGAAAACCGCCGCACTCCTTGCTCTTTTTTCCGGCCTGGCCTTCGCCGAAACCTGGAATGGCACCCTGGTGGACGTGATGTGCAAGAAGCAGGACCTTGCCGGCCATACCACCAAGTGCGCTATTGCCTGCTCGAAGAGCGGGTATGGCCTGGTGCTGGCCGACGGCAAATTCGTGAAGTTCGACGAAGCCGGCAATGCGAAAGCCCTGGCCGCGCTCAAGGCGACGGGCAAGGAAAAGGACTTGAAGGCCAAAGTCACGGGTACGCTGGACGGGGAAACCGTTCAAGTGGAATCGGTAGAACTCGAATAGCGCTTGCGGATCTCCACCCAGGCCGGAAACACTTCCGGGTTTTCGAGCCAGACGAGCATCCACTGGGCCATCTCCTCCTTCCGCGCCCGTTTTTCGGGCGAGACGGCGGGCCGGCGGGCGGCGAAGCGGGCGCGCTCCTTGGCGGCGATCACCTGGCGGCGGCAATAGCGGGCGAGACGGCGGTCGCCCGCGCGCATCGCCTCGGTGTAAACTGCCAGCATTTCGCGGAGGTCCCGCTCCACGTCCGCGAAGGACTTCTGCCGGATTCCGGCGTAAGGCTGGGCGAAGGGCAGGTGCGTCTCGCGCAGCAGATCGCGCAGGTAGCTTTCGGAAATCGGCGCCAGGGTGCGCAGCGCGGCCAGCCATTGCGCTTCCCCGATCCGGGTAATTTCGCCGGCGGCCAGGAACTCCCGCAATGCCTGTTTGCGGGACTTATCCCGCGGCGTTTTCGGCATTTGCCGGCCCCGTGCCTGCGTCCGCCGGAGCCTCCCGGTAGCGAGGAAAGCGGCCCAAACATCCGCCATAGAGCGCATGGCCCAACATCATGGGTCCGCGATGGGTGTACAGTGGAATGAGTGGATTGATGTTTGGCCACAAGATCGCGAACGACAGGTAATACCAGCCAAGACCCACCAGGACTCCGAGCAGGCTCATGCGGAGACTGGCGTCGCGGCTTGCGAGGGTGACCCCGAATAGAGCGCCGATGGTCCCGTAAAGGACCAGATAGAGCGCGATCCCCGCCACGGTCCGGGAAGAGAAGTCCCGGCTCAGCGCCGCTTCGCCGTAGAAAGCCGTAGCCATGATGTTGGCCGCAGTCCAGATGGAGTGCCGGTACCAAGCCGAAGCTAGCGCCAGCCATCCGAGAAGAATTAGAGCGGCGATCACGCCGGCCTGGAGGCCGGCGAGCAGTCCGTCCGCTTCGCGTTTTTTGTGTGGGAGCTCACCACCGCCCATGAAATCAGCCTATACTGTCCTATTGGCAAAGGCAAAACGTCAGCGCAAATGAAACGTCGCGTAGTGATCACCGGTATCGGGGCTGTCAGCCCCAATGGAATTGGCAGGGAGACCTTTTGGGAGGCCAGCCGTAATGGAGTGAGCGGGGTGCGCCGCATCACGCGCTTCGACCCCTGCGGCTCCCCAGTGCAGGTGGCCGGCGAGGTGGTGGGCTTCGACGAGTCTCTATACGTCGATCCCAAAGACCGCCAGCACGTGTCGCGGGTGGTGCCCCTGGGCGCCGCCGCCGTGCGGGAAGCCATGGAGGATGCCGGCGTTGACGCGCACGGCATGACGCGCGAGGAATTGCGCCAGATCGGCGTGATCGTGGGGTCGGGCGGCGGCAGCCTGGAGTTCACCGAAGAGCAGTACCGCCTGTATTATTCCGGCAAACAGAAGCAATGCAGCGTGTACGTGATCCCCACGTCCACCATCGGGACCCTGGCCAGCGAGATCTCCATGCGGTTCGGTTTCCGGGGGATGAGCCACATTATCTCGACGGGATGCACTTCGTCGACCGATGCCATCGGCTATGCCTACCGCAACATTCAGGCGGGGGTGCTGGACACGATGGTGGCAGGGGGAGTAGACGCGCCGATCGCGCCGCTGATCCTGCGCGGATTCGTGCTGATGCGGATCATGAGCACGCGCTGGAATGCCGAGCCGGAGCGCGCCTCGCGGCCCTTTTCGCGCGACCGGGACGGTTTCGTGATCGCCGAGGGCGCCTGGTTCTTTGTGATGGAAGAGTTGGAACGGGCGCGCGCGCGTGGCGCGCACATCTATGGGGAGATCGCCGGATACGGTTCCACCTGCGAAGCCTTTCACCGCGTACGTTTGGAGGAATGCGGCGAAGAGCCGGCGCGCACCATGACGATGGCGATGGAGGAAGGCGGCATCGGGCCCGGAGACGTGCAGTACGTGAACTATCACGGCACGGGCACGGAGTTGAACGACCGCATCGAGACGCGCGCCATGAAGCTGGCGTTCAACGGCCACGCCTATAAGCTGGCGGGCTCCTCGCTGAAGAGTTTGATTGGGCATCCGCAGGGCGCTTGCGGAGCGGCGGGCATCGCGGCCACCCTGTTGGCCATGCGGGATGGGGTGGTGCATCCGACCATTAATGTGCAGGAGCCCGATCCGCAGTGCGACTTGGACTATATCCCGGATGTCGGGCGGCACATCGATATCGAGCACGCGGTTTCGAACTGCATCGCGTTCGGGAGTAAGAATTCCGCGCTGCTTCTGCGCCGCATTTAAGCTGCTGCGCGGGACTGAAAGGTCCCGCCGGGGCGCGGTAGGGACAGCGGTTGCCCACTGATGCTCCCAGGTCCAATGGCTCCGTTGACTTCGCCGCCGAAGCTGGCGCAGCCACCACCGAACCCTGCGGAGTCCCTTCCTTCGTCTCGAACCACCGGCCGTCTTCCATCACGCCCGCCTTCAACCATCGCTGGATCAGGCGAACGACTCGCGCATCTCCCATGCCCTACGAACTTGACCATCCAACTCGTGTCCGACTTACTTCCCGCCGGTTTATCCCGACGCTATCCACGCTCAAGCGTGTCAGGATGGCCCTGCGGGCCACCAAATGTGATGAAAACTCAATTTGGAGGGCATAGCCGCCTAAAACGCGGCTGCGGGCATGATTGCCCGCCCCCCAATTGGGTTTTCAACGGTGCGCCACGCGGGCTCATGATCTGGCGAAGTCGATAAAGCCGCGCTGCGGGTCTGTGTTCAACAGCTTCACCTGGATCTGGTCGCCCACGTCCAGGCCGTGCTCGCCGCGCATCAGGCGGCCTTCCACCGGCGGCGACAAAGCCCGTACAAAAACGCCTTTCGGCGTCACGCCCGTGACCACGGCGGGAAAGACTTCGCCGATGCGGCTGTGCATGGCCACGGCCGCGATGCGTTTCGACATGGCGCGTTCGACCTTGCGCTCCGCGTCTTCCCGCAGCGTGCAGTTGCGGGCCACATGATCCAGTTCCGCGTCTCCATAAGGCGACGGCTGTCCGGCCAGGACCGCTTTCACCAGCCGCTGCGACACCAGGTCCGCGAAACGGCGATTCGGTGCGGTGGAATGCGTGTAATCGTGAACGGCCAGGGCGAAATGCCCGACCGCCGTATCGCCGGGACGCTCCAGCACGTACTCGCCCGGACCCATCAGCTTCACTACCGCCAGCGACAGATCGGCGTAGTGCGCGGGATCCGCTGCCCTCCGGCCGATCAGGTACTGGTTGAGCGCGCCGGAGTCCGGGTCGCCGGGCAGGGTATCCCCCGTGCGCGCCGCCAACTCTACGATGCGGTCCCAGCGCTCCGGGGTTTTCACCACGCGGCGGATGGAAGAAATCTTGTGGTCGCGCAGCAACCGCGCGATCACGCCGTTAGCCGCTACCATGAAATCCTCGATCAACTGCGAAGCGCGGTTGCGATACCGCGGCTTGATGCCGGTGATGTGGCCATCGGACATCACCGCCTCGGTCTCGGCGCGATCCAGATCGAGAGCGCCCAGGCGGTGCCGTTGGGTGCGCAGGTTCTGGGCGGCTTCGTCCTGCAGACGGAGCTGCGCTTGCAGATCCGGCGAGGCGGCGATCTTGGCCGGAGCGGCGCCCTGCCCTTCCAGCCACGGACCGACGGAGTTGTACGCCAACTGCGCGGCATTGCGCGTGACCGCGCGATAGGCCGTGCCATCCTGTACCGTGCCGTCCGCGGCGACAGTCAGTTCCACCACTACCGACAGCCGGTCGACGCGCTCGTTCAACGACGTGAGATCCGTCGACAGGTCGTCGGGCAGCATGGGGAAATTCCTGACGCCCGTGTAGACCGTCGTGCAATTCGCGGCGGCATGCGTATCGATCGGTGAATCCTTTGGCACGTCGCTGTCCACGTCGGCGATGCCCACCCGGATGCGGATCGCACCGCCTGGAAGGCGCTCGGCAACTTCGACCTGATCCAAATCGCGCGACGTATCGTTGTCGATCGAGGACCAAAGCAGGTTGCGCAGATCGTGCACCGTGCCGCCGGGCAGCGGCTGCGCCGGATGCGCGCGCAGTGCCGCCACCTGGCGCAAGACTTCCGGCGAAAAATCCGGCGTGAAACCCTTCTCGATCATCTCCTCGCGGGCCAGTCCGGCGAGGTCGTAATGGTTGCTTTGGGAGTTTGGCATGGGCGGATCACACGGAGTGCAGGCGCGTGCGCGAAAGCAACTGCCGCGCGCGGTCCAGAGCTTTCTGTTCGGCTTCCTCGCGCGTGGCGCCGGTGGTGCGCGCCAAGGCCGCGCCCGGCGAAACGTTATCGGCCTTGCAATGATAGACGTCGCCGAGCTTATGGGAGGTCAGCTTCACTTGCCACGGCTCGACATCCACCAGGCGTTCGCTATATTCTTCAACTTGCATACGGTCTATCTTAACCTTGCGGCGCACTCTGGCGGTCCGCCCCGTTATACGATGGCAGCATGACGATCGTGCACATTCACATCCATGTGAAACCGGAATTCGTGGAAGCGTTCCGCCAGGCATCCATCGCCAACGCGCGGCAGAGCGTGCAGGAGGCGGGCATCGCGCGCTTCGATGTGTTGCAGCAGCCGGACGACGCATCTCGTTTCGCGTTCGTGGAGGTGTACCGCACTCCCGATGCGCGCGCCCGGCACAGGGAAACCGCGCATTACCAGACTTGGCGCGACACCGTGGCGGACATGATGGCCGAGCCGCGCACCGCCGTGATCTACGCCAACCTTTTTCCGGGCGACGAAGGCTGGTAAGGCGGCATGCGTTTCGAATTCGCGACGGCTGCGCGCATCGTCTTCGGCCCCGGTACGGTGCGCGAGGCGCCCGCCGCCGCGGCGCGGATGGGAGGCCGCGCGCTGCTGGTTACACGGCGGTCCGCGAATCTCAAACGCATCGGGCTGGAGGGCGAACCGTTCGCGATCGGCGGCGAGCCCACTGTGGATAGGGTCCGGCAAGGCTTGCAACAGGCGCGCGCGGCGCAGTGCGACATGGTGATCGCGGCGGGCGGCGGCAGCGCGAT
>JBEKIM010000400.1:0-6572 GCA_050011755.1 Bryobacteraceae bacterium
GTTTGTCAACATAGGCTACCAGGCGCTCGATCAGTGTACGTTGAAAAGCTCGCCCGCGGCCTTCCTCCATGGCCTCCTGCAGTTCGCGAATCATGCCGACCAGCCTTTGGTGCTGGCGGTCGATCGCGTCGATGTGGACGCTGTACTCGGGCTTCCAGGTTATGAAATGCGTGTCGCCCGTTCGCTTTTCCGTTTCCATCAGGCGCCTTCCTTTAAAGGATCATCGGCTACCGGGTCTCGGCACTTTAGGGCGTCCACTCCCGCCGCAGTTCTTGCGCGAACCGGTCGGGATCCATCGCCTGGTAGAGGACCGCCGTCCCACTGCCTTTGGGAGGAATCAGCACCAGGCGCTGGCCACCCGCGCGATACATCCGCACGCTCGCGCCGCTGGTCACCCGAAACCACCCGGATTGGTAATTCCTGTTGGCGAACCCGTTCGTGCGCAGTGTCGGCCGCCACTCCAAATCCTGCCTCAGGTCGACAATCCGCACCCCGGCCGTGTCCGTCGCGTCCGCATGCAGAGTCACCGGATAGAACCTGTCGTGGATCGTCAGGGTATCCCGTGTCAGGGTGTAGCTGGGAGGCCCCGGAGCGTAAGCCACGGTCATTGCCACCATTGCCAGCACGATCGCCGCCACGGAGATCGCCACGATCTTGCCGATAGCATTCCCCGTCTGGGACTGCGGTCCGCTCCCCGCGGCGCGCGTCGCAGGCGCCCCAGCCGCGCTGATGAAACCCTGCACATCGTCCGGGCTCAGCACCAGCGTTCGGTGCGACGCCACTACAATCACCGTCTTGCTCCGGTCCGTCACATACCAATTGCACTTTCCCAGTTTCGCGGTGCGGAATAAGCCGTAGAATCCGAAAAGTCCTCCGTTGCCAAATAACCGGATGACGCCTGTAAAATCGTCCGGGGTGCCGGCGCGGACCTCCCGAATGTCCGCCAGCGGCACGCGCACGTTCCCGATCGGCCTTTTCACCATGATCGCGCCTCCTGCAATCGCGTACCCTCTTGGAGAATACGCATAGGCCAGCCCGATCAACAACGGAAACAATAACGCGATGAAGATGATGTGGACCATCCACGCTACGACGATGAGAAGCAGGCAGACGACGGCGGTGATAGCCTTCGTAGTGGAATCGTACGAGGCGGAGAACTCACGCACCGGCATTATTGGCCTACGACGAACAGATGTCCGTCGTTCTGCGAATAGATCTTGCCGTCGCCGCCGATCGAGGCCGGCGTATACGCCGCGCCCAGAGCCAGTTGTTGGAAGATCTTCCGCAGCATCGATCCGCCCTGGCCGATAGCGAAGAGGTTGCCGTCTTCACTGTTGGCGTACACCACGCCATTCGCGTCGATCGCCGGGCTGTTGACGCACCATTCGAATCCGGCTGGATGGTCCGATACACAAGTCAGCGATCCGTCCGCGTTGCGCGTGCAGCTCTCCGTATTCGCGTTTTGATAGCTCCACTCGATATTCAGGTTCGCGTCGAGCTGCGTCACGAAGTACTGTTCCGGCGAGGCGGGATTGTTCGTGGTGCGGTCCGAGGGGCACGCCGTGGAGTCGTTGCAGTAAGATCCCAAGCCGCCATAGTGGTTGTTCTTGGTCACCGCCGACCAGGTGCCGTCGTGCGCGTAGATTGCCGGCGTCGTATCCCAACCGAATCCGAATGCGCCGAGGTAGTTACCGCTGGCGTCGAAATGCATCAGGTGGCCCTGGGCATAGTTGTAGCGATTCCAGGCGCCAAACAGGATCGTACCATCGGGCGCCACCACCGGCGTCGATGACGCGTCGTCCAGAACGCTGCCGTCGCCGGGCTGATTCGTCAGCGGATCCACGCCCGGCAAGGCGCCCGCGCTGCAACCTCCAGGCGTCCCGTTGGGCGGAAGCCACCCTCCATCGGCCACCGAAACCCCGCAGCCATCGTGGAACCGGTTCCGTAGCGAAGCAATCCATTTCACGCTGAGATCCGGATTCAACGCCAGCAGAAAAGCGTAGCGGTCGTTGAAGTGCGCCCGGCTGACCGTATAAATCGTGCCGTCCGGCGCCACCGCCGGCGACACGTTCAAGCCCGCGCGCTGGCTGCCGCACGTGCTGGCCTGGGGAACCGCCGTGGTACTGGGCGGCCACGGCAACTGCGTATCGAAGGATGTCACGCATTGGCTGGCCGCGCCGGGCGCCTGGGACGCCGTCAGCGCCGGATAGCTCGCCATCGATACCGCGCCGCCCGAAGAGATCTTTACCACCCAGGAATTGGTGGAATCGTTGCCATAAAATCCGTTCGTCGTCACTACCTGGACCACGTTGTAATACAGGTTTCCGCCGGAGTCTATCGTGATGGGCCCCGTCTCGTAAGTGTTCGGATCGGTTCCAAACGGGGCGAAGCGCTGGATCAAGGCCCCGCTCGCCTCGTCCAGTTCGATCACGCTGCCGCTGGCCCCAGGCAGATAGATTACCCCGTTGCCTAGCGCGGCATGGAACACCGGCTCCCAAAAATCGTTGCTCGACCCCGGCGCTTTCCAATCGCTGGCGTAGCCCCATTGCTGGACGAGCTGGCCGTTCTGCCAGGTGAACTTGTTCTCACCCCAAATCTGCGTGGAAAAGGAGCTGGTGGTGTAGCTGCCGGACTTATACTCCATGTACAGATCGTTCCCATCCACCAGCGGAACCTGATAATGCGCCACCAGTTCGTTGTAGTTGTACTGTTGTTCCTCGGGCACCAGCGGATCGTAAATGATGTTCTCCAGGATCTCGTTCAAGCTCTGCCCGGCCACGCCCAGGGCGCTGGTGTGTTGCGGGTTTTGCGCCCACTGCGGCCACCCCGCGCCGATCGCGATGGTGCTTTGGACCGCACCGGTCACCCCGCCGGCTTCGATCTGGATCGTCGCGGCGCTCACGGGCGTCGCGGTGGACGGCACCGTCACGTTGATCTGATAGACCCCCACGAATTGCGGCGACAATCCCGCAAAGGTAACCTGGGCAACCACACCCCCGATGGTCACCGCCGGCGAATTCGTTACCCTGCGCAAGGTGTCCTGCGAGTTGTTGCCGGTGGTTGCCGGCGGGGTCACGGCTCCGAATCCGCTCCCCCACAGGACTAGTGAGTCGCCCGGAGTCGCCGGATGGCTGGCCACGCCGGGGATGGCGCCAGTCGGTGCGGCCAACGACCCATCCGGATTCACGGCTACGCCGTAGCCCCCCACCGTAAAGAGTCCGGGCGCAAAAGCGGCCACTTGCACGGTCTGCGGCGTGGATGACTCCGTACCGTTCGTCACCACCACCGTCACCGTTCCAGTGGTCGGAACTTCCCACGGGAGTTGCGCGTTGATCTGTTGCGGCGAGACGTATAGCAGCGGCGCGGCGATCCCATTGAAGCTCACCGTGACGCCGCCCAGCGTATCGGACAAAGGCACGGCGCTTGCGAAATCCGGGCCTGCCGCGAGATTAGAACCGAAAATCGAGACCAGCGAACCCGGAACGGCCGGCGCCATGAAAGAGGCCGCGTCTACCACGCCGCCGGGTTCTACAAACGGAGTCTGCGCCGCGGCGAGCAGCGGAACCAGGAAAAAAACTGAACGAGCCAGGACCCTCATGCGCGGAATTCTACCACGCCCGTGGGGCGGGCAATCATGCCCGCAGCCGGCTTTTAGGCGGCCAAGCCGGCTGGAAAGCCGGCTGCGGCCAGGATTGGCCGCCCTCCAAATTGAGTTTTCATCACATTTGGTGGCCCGCAGGGCCATCCTGACACGCTTCAGCGTGCTGCGGCGGACTTCATTCAGTCCTCCGTACAGCCGGCTTTTGGCCAGCCCCTAAGAATCAATTGCCGCGAGCTGTGCGCCGCGGGTCCGAAACTCGTAGCGCTCGATCTTTACGGCAGCTTCTCCCGCTTCACTTTCTATGATCCAACCGGCGATCTCCAACTTCATTCGGCAAGTATTGTCGAGCATCGCCGGCCAATCTACCGCCAACCGTATTTTCTGCCCGCGCTTCAAAGGGTGCTGGGTCGTGAAGCGGACTTCCCGGCTGCTGATTTCGAGAGTCCTGCCCACTCCCACCAGTGTGATCCGGCTGCCCTTAACGCACTGATAACGCAGACCCTGTACAATCGGGAACCGGCGGCGCGGACGCCGTGCCTGATCCTCGCCTGGAAAGTTGTTCATTGTCGACATTTGGAACACCGTCGCTGCCCTCCCTGCCGTCCGCCCGTTACGGTGACTTCTTCCGGAGCGCCCAGATCAACGTAGCGCCGATAAGAGCCACCACCACGACCGGCCACCAGGATGAGGAGCCGCCGTTCGCAGCCAAAGCCAACATGTTAGGAAAGGATACCACTAGATAAAGATTTTGTAAAGTTTATTAGCGCGAGGCTCGCCCTGAAGATCCCGCCGATGGCGCTAAAATGAGCTTTCATGATCCGATCCGCTTGTATCCTCGCTTCTCTGGCCATCCTGGGATTGGCAGCCGGCTTATTTGCCCGCTCGCATCGCGGCGACGATCTTGTCGATCGCGTTCAGGGCGTGCGTATTGCCAGCCACTTGCCTTGCGACGGCGCCACCAACCCGCAGGAAGAACTGAAATTCGCCACCACCTTCTCGCCCGGAGGGTGGCAGCGATCGTTCCACCTGGATGTTTTCGAAAGCCAGTACTGCAAGCGTCTCGATCTTTACTTTTTCTGCGTGATGCATGGCCGCGACCGCTGGAAGCACGAGTGGACCGGGGATAGCCAGGGAACTCCCGGCTCCGCAAGATACTGGATCAACTCCTGCTCATCGTGGGGTGCGAAAGATGCTCAGGAATACATCCTGAGCGGGTGGTATCGGGAAGGTCCGGCCGATCCAAAACTGCCCTGGAAACAGGCCGCTATCAGGCAGGTCTCCGCTACGCCCGAAATCTACGAATTCGCGGATTCCAATGGCGGCACGGCGCGGGTCGAAATCCAACGCAAATAACCGGGCGGAGGCCCGTCTGCAACCAAACCCCCGCCCCCATTTCTACGTGTGCTTGGTGCCCTTGAGAGTGCCGGACATATCCGGACCCTTGAACTTGCCGTCGAACTTGTTGCCATTGATCGTCAGTTCGGTCGCGTAGGTGTTTTCGTTCACCACAACCTTGAACGTAAACGCGCTGCCATCCAGTTTGGCGTCCACAATCTGGAACTCGCCCGGATCGCCGCTCAGCGTCCCACCCAGTTTGCCGCCGTCGTCCTTAACGATCAGCGTCCAATTGGCGGCCTGCCCGCTATCGTCGGTGCCCACCACATCCCATGTCCCCACCACCGCCGCGTTGTCGGCCGCCCAAGCTGCCACTGAGGCGAATAGCAGGATCGTCAGAATCAAAGTTAATGTACGTGTCATTTTGCTCTCTCTCCAGAAGCTGAAATTGCGTAGTCCCTTGCGCCGCCTGGTTGGCGCGCATCGGAACGCTTCCATGTAGCATACCGCAAGTCGCTTGTTTTTTTGCGTGCTGCAACCGCACCGTGGCTACTTCGCCTGCGTGAGTTCTTTAATGGCCTTCCATCCGACCACCGTCACGTGATTCTCCTTCAAGGCCTGCCGGAACTCGGGACCCGTGATCGCATCGAAATCGCGTTGCCTCCAGGCGCTCCCGTAAGCCGGATGTCCCGCGGTGACCGCCTGCATCTCGGCGTTGTCATAAGCCAGATGCACGATCAGTTCGGTGAGGCCCGGTTTCAGCCCACGAACGATCCCCAGATAGTACTGCACCCAGTTTTCAGGCTTCACGGCCTCACTCGCGATCGCGATGGAGTCGGGAAGTATATCGGTATCCTTCAACATCGCCAGCAAAGACGCGGGTGCGCCCTGGGGGCGCGCCGCCAAAAAAGGCAGCCGGTATTCGCGCGCGACTTTCACATAGACGGGAAAGTACGCAGGAATGAATAGCGTGCCCATGTGGCTATCCAGGTGCGTCGGATGAATACCGGCCTTCAGCGCCCGCTCGATCTGCGCGCGAATTTCCGTTTCTACTTCGGCCGCCGTGGCATGCTGCGCTACAAACGGCACATCCGGCCAGAAATTCCCATCCGGACCGAGTAAGCCGGGCACTTCGTTGCGTGAAGCCGCCGGCCCCCACCGATAGCTCCGCCATTCGCTGGTCAGCGTCAGGTGCAGGCCCAGATCGGCAGAAGGATGCGCCTTCGCATACTCAGCCACTTCCGTCAGCCAGGGGCACGGCGCCATCACGCTGGCGGCGCTGGCGGCATGCCGATCGAGTGCCGTGAAACTCGCGCTATCTTGGGCGTGGCTCACCGCCAGGTCGTCGGCATGGATGATCAGCAGTTTGGCGTCCGCGGCGTATCCGAGCCGTTGCGCAAGCGTTTGAAGTTTTGTTTGAGCGGTTGCCTGGGAAAGAGCCAGCGGACATAAGAGCGCCAGCCCAAGAAGCCGTGATCGCAACATGCATGCCTCCGAAAGAGCAGATCTTAGTTGGAATCGCGCCGCAGATCCACCACCGTGTATAGCCCTACTTCCGAAATCGTGAACTCCGTCGCGCCGTCCTGTACTCCGTATTCCTCAAGCGCGGCGCCGGGGTGCCCGAATGCGCTAACCT
>JBEKIM010000401.1:0-6567 GCA_050011755.1 Bryobacteraceae bacterium
GCTTTATTGGGCGCTTCCGGGCGAACGACTTACTTTTTCACCAACGTCTTTAGCGTGCCGGCGGGACTTTTAAGTCCCGCTAACGGCGGACTGAAGTCCGCCGCAGCACGCTGAAGCGTGCGCCACGGGCTGCGGCCAGGATTGGCAGCCCCACACGGTGTACTACACGCGCGCGAGCATGAGCGGCCCGGCCTCCAAAACCTCCGGACCGGCATCTGCAAACTTTTCGAAATTCTTGCCGAAGCGCGCGCTGAGTTCGAGCGCGGCGCGATCGTACGCGGCCTTATCGCCCCACATGCCGCGCGGGTCCAGGAAATCCGGGGGCACGTGCGGGCAGGCGCGCGGGACCATCGACCGGAAAAACGGATGGGGGTCCATCGGCACGTCGTCGAGCTGCCCCTCGAGTGCGGCCGTCAGCATGGCGCGCGTGTAGGGTAGCCGCATACGTTCGCCGATGCCGTAGGGGCCGCCCACCCAGCCCGTGTTCAACTGCCAGCACTTTACCTCGTGCCGGCGCATCTTTTCGCCGAGCATGGCGGCGTATTCACCCGCCGGCCGCGGCAGGAAAGGCGCGCCGAAGCAGGCGCTGAAGGTCGCGGCGGGTTCCTTGCCGAGTCCGCGCTCGGTGCCCGCCACCTTGGCCGTGTAGCCGCTCAGGAAATGATACATGGCCTGCTCGGGAGTCAGCCGCGAGATGGGCGGCAGTACACCGAACGCGTCCGCCGTGAGCAGAATAATGTTGTTGGGATGCCCGGCCACGCTGGGCAGCAACGCGTGGTCGATGTACTTCAGCGGATAAGCCGCGCGGGTATTCTCGGTGTGCGCGGCCGAATCGAAATCCAGAAGGCGCGTTTCGGAGTCGATGGCCACGTTTTCAAGCACCGTGCCGAAGCGGATCGCGTTCCAGATCTGCGGCTCGTTCTCGCGCGAGAGGTGAATGCACTTGGCGTAACAGCCGCCCTCGAAATTGAATACGCCTTCATCGCTCCAGCCGTGCTCGTCATCGCCGATCAGACGGCGCTGCGGATCGGCCGACAAGGTAGTCTTGCCGGTGCCCGACAAGCCGAAAAACAAGGCCACGCCGCCGCCGTTCCCCACGTTCGAGGAGCAGTGCATGGGCAGGATGCCGCGCGCCGGCAACAGGTAATTCAGAATCGTGAAGACCGACTTCTTCATCTCGCCGGCGTAACTGGTGCCGCAAATCAGCACGACCTTCCGGGTGAAGTTCACCACGATGCAGGTTTCCGAGTTCGTGCCGTCTTCGCTGGGCGTCGCCTGCAGGCGCGGAGCGAAGAAGATGGTGAACTCCGGGACGTGGTCGTGGGTCCGGTTCGGATCCGGACGGACGAACAACTGCCGCGCGAACAGGGCGTGCCAGGCGTACTGTGTAATCACGCGGATGGGAAGCGTGTAGCGCGGATCGGCGCCCGCGAAACAATCCTGGACGAACAAATCATGCCCCTGCCAGTACGCCAGCATCTTCGCATAGAGGCGATCGAAACTGGCGGGCGTCATGGGCTGATTCACCGGCCCCCATTGCACCGTGTTCTCCGTATCCTCGTCGCGCACGATGAACTTGTCTTTGGGTGACCGGCCGGTAAATTGCCCGGTTCCCACCACATAGGAGCCGCCGGTGGCGAACAGTCCTTCGTGACGCCGGACCGCGTGCTCCAATAGTTGCGCGGTGCCGAGATTCCAATAGGCAATATTGATGTTGCGAATCCCATGTTCGGCCAAGCCATATCGGCTGGGCCTGATCCCCGCGTTGGGTGTGGCGGACGATGTTTCGATGTCCATAAGCAACCTTATCGTAATATAGTTGCATGAGGTCCGTTCTGTCTCGCGCCGCGGCGTTGCTCGTAGCTGTGGGATTGAGCTCCACCGGCCAGGTGATTGAATTTGAGTCGAACGGCCTTAAGTATCAGACGATTACAAAACGCGGCGTGACCGTAATGGTAGCCCGGCTGCCGGGCCATGTGCGCGAGCTCAGCATCCTGCAGGTGGCGGTTTCGAATGGCTCGCCGGGTCCTTATACCATCCGTCCCGAAGATTTTTCGTATAAGAAGGACGATGGCTCCGAGCTGCACGCGTGGCCGGCGGCCGATGTCGTGCAAATGCTGAAGGATAAGGGCGGGCGCGGAGACGTGATCAAGCTGGTTTCCGCTTATGAAACCGCCCTCTACGGGATACCGCACATGCGCGTGGCCAACTCTTACGAAGCGCGGCGGCAGGCGGCGCTGGCGGAAGTGAATTCGACCAAATTGAAGGCGGCGGCGGCGGCTTCCGCGATCGCGCTGGTGCAAACCAAGCTGCTGCCGGGCGAATCCACCGACGGGGCCGTGTTCTTCGAAGCCGAAGGCAAGGTCTTCGGCCCCGGCAAGCTGCTGGTCCGCACCAACACCGATACGTTCGAGTTTGGCGCGGAGTAGTGGAGCCGGCCTCCGCCGGTTTCTCGCCTGTCCAACATTCCTGCGGTACAATCGGGCAAAGGGGGTCAGCTTGAGCAAAGCTACCTGGGATTTGCCCCGCACTCTCGGCGCTCTTCGCAACAGCGCATTTTCCGAGGACCGTATCGGTACCCGGTCCGTCAAGGATGAACTCCGTCATAATCTGATCCGCAAGCTGCAATGCCCTTCGCCTCTATTCCCGGGCATCGTAGGCTATGAAGAAACCGTCGTACCGCAAGTCGTGAACGCCATTTTGTCGCGCCACAATTTCATCCTGCTGGGTTTGCGCGGTCAGGCTAAAACCCGCCTGATCCGCATGTTGACGACGCTGCTCGACGATGTGATGCCGTACGTCGAGGGCTGCGAAATCCACGACAATCCGTACCGCCCGATCTGCCGCCGCTGCCGCAACCTGATCCAGGAAGACGGCGACGACACGCCCATTGCCTATCTCTCGGCCGAACACCGTTACGTGGAGAAGCTGGCTACGCCCGATGTGACCATCGCCGATATGATCGGCGATATCGACCCGATCAAGGCGGCCCGCCGCGGCCAGGATATCTCCGACGAACTCACCGTCCACTACGGCCTCTTGCCGCGGGCCAATCGCGGCGTCTTCGCCATCAACGAGCTGCCCGACCTGGCCGGCAAGATCCAGGTGGGCCTGTTCAACATCATGCAGGAAGGCGATGTGCAGATCAAAGGCTACCCGGTTCGCCTGCCCCTGGATTTGATGCTGGTATTCACCGCCAATCCGGAAGACTACACCGCGCGCGGCAAAATCGTCACGCCGCTCAAGGACCGCATCGGCAGCGAGATCCGCACGCACTATCCGGTGACGCTCGACCAGGGCATGGCCATCACCGAGCAGGAGGCCTGGCTGAAGCGGCCGTCATCGGACGACACGCCCATCGATGTGCGCGTGCCCTTGTACATCAAGGAGATCGTGGAGCAGTTGGTGTTCCTGGCGCGCGACGACAAGCGCGTCGACAAGCGTTCCGGAGTTTCGCAGCGGCTGCCCATCTCGGTGCTCGAAAACGTGGTCTCGAACGCGGAGCGGCGCGCGCTGAAGAATAAGGAGCAGGCCGCCGTGCCGCGCGTGCTGGATATCTATTCCGCGCTACCCTCGATCACCGGCAAGATGGAGCTGGAATACGAAGGCGAGTTGAAGGGCGGCGACGCGGTGGCGCGCGAATTGATCCGCGTCGCGGTCGGTAAGGTGTACGACCGGTATTTCGAAGGGGCGAATGTCTCGCAGATCGTGCAGTGGTTCGATCTGGGCGGCAGCTTGAAACTGGACGAAGGCCAGGATGCCGCGGCGATGGTGCAGGCGTTGGGATCGATCCAGGGTCTGATGGAAAAGCTGAAGGCCCTGAAGCTTTCGGCCAACGAGCCGGATGCGATGCGCGCCTCGGCCGCGGAATTTGTGCTGGAGGGGCTATATGCGCACCGGCGCATCAGCCGCAACGAGGAGCGCGAATTCGGAGCGGGCGAACGCAAGCGCGAAGCTCCGTCGCGCGAAGAAGGACCGCCGCAGCGGCCGAACGTGCGGCGGCAATATAACTAGAAGCAGGTTGTAGGTTATGGGTTATGGGTTATGGGTTGTAGGTTATGGCAGCGCACCTATCACCCATAACCCACCACCCATAACCTTCTTTTATGAAGATTAAATACTCCAAATACACCGGCGAAGACTTCGGCATCGGCGCCGAAGATCTGCTGCAGGCGCTCTCCGACTTCCTCCTCCAGAGCGGCTTCAACACCCAGTACATGCCCTTCAGCGAGTGGAACGAGCACACCCTGGAGGATCTGAAGAACGCCATCCAGCAGGCGCTCGAGCGCGGCGAGCTTTTCGACAACGAACAAATGCGCGAGATGATGGAGCGGCTGCAAAACCTGTCGGCCGAACAGATGCAAAAGCTGCTCGACAACCTAGTGCAGAAGATGATCGACGAAGGCCAGATCACCGTCGGGCAGCCGGACAATGCGCAGCAGGGCGCGCCCGGCGCGGGCAACGGCCCCGATAGCAAAGTGCGCTTCGAGGTAACCGACAAATCGCTCGACTTTCTGGGCTTCAAGACGTTGAAAGACCTGTTGGGCTCGCTGGGAAAATCCAGCTTCGGCCGCCACGATACGCGCGACCTGGCCACCGGGATCGAGGCGTCCGGTTCGTCGAAGCAATATGAATTCGGCGACACGCTGAACCTGGATATCAGCGAGACGTTGTTTTCGGCCATCCGGCGCGAGGGCGCCAAGGTGCCGCTCGACCTGGAATATAGCGACCTGCACGTGCATCAATGCGAATACCAGAGTTCCTGCGCCACGGTCCTGATGCTCGATTGCAGCCACAGCATGATCCTGTACGGCGAGGACCGTTTCACGCCCGCCAAGAAAGTGGCGCTGGCGCTGGCGCACCTGATCCGCACGCAATATCCGGGCGACAGCTTGCGCTGCGTGCTGTTCCACGATTCGGCCGAGGAACTGGCCATCAGCCAGCTCGCGCGCGTGCAGGTAGGGCCGTATTATACGAACACCCGCGACGGCCTGATCCTGGCGCAGCGCCTGCTGGCCCAGGAGCGCAAAGACATGCGCCAGATCGTGATGATTACCGACGGCAAGCCCAGTTGCCTGACGCTCGAAGACGGGCGCGTATACAAGAACGCGTTCGGCCTCGACCCCCTGGTGATCAGCCGCACGCTGGAGGAAGTCAGCCGCTGTAAGAAGCAGGGCATCCTGATCAACACGTTCATGCTGGCCAGCGATTACGGCTTGGTGAACTTCATTCAAAAAGTAACTGAAATCTGCCGCGGCAAGGCTTATTTCACCACCCCTTACACGCTGGGACAGTACTTACTGATGGATTACATGAATCGCAAGACCCGCACCATTCACTAATGGCGTGTCCGTGGCCGATCCGGCTGGGACAGAATTGGAGGGCGGGCAATCATGCCCGCAGCCGCCTTTCAGGCGGCCAAGCCGGCTCGAAAGCCGGCTGCGGCCAGGATTGGCCGCCCTCCAATTGGGTTTTCAACGGAGCGTGCCGGCGGGACTCTTAAGTCCCGCTGAAGCGTGCGCTTCGAGCGGCTGAGATATGGCATCCACATATCGCGCAGTCATGTTAACCGGAAAAGGCGGACCGGAAGTGCTCGAAATCGTCGAACTGCCGGTGCCTGCCCCCGCGCCCGGAGAACTGCGCGTGCGCGTGCGCGCGGCCGGAGTGGGCGCGACCGATCTGGCCATGTTGGAGGGCAACTATATATTCGCCCCCAAGATTCCGTTCGTGCCCGGCTATGAAACCGTCGGCGAGGTGGACGCTCTGGGCGCGGGTGTCACCGGTTTCGAGTTGGGCCAGCGCGTCGCCGCGCTCACCGTTTATGGGGGCTTCGCGGAGTTCCTGGTGCGCCAGGCCGAACATTTCCTGCCGGTCCCGGATGGCGTCTCCGATCGCGACGCGGCCGCCGTGATTCTGAATTTCGTGACCGCCTGGCAAATGATCCACCGCGTCGCAAAAGTGCGCTCCGGCCAATCCGCCCTGGTCACCGGCGCAGCCGGCGGGGTGGGCACCGCGGCCTTGCAACTGTTGCGGCTGGCGGGCGTGCGGACCTACGGCGCCGCGTCCGCGCCTAAGCATGCCATGTTGCGCGCGCTGGGCGCCACACCGGTCGATTACCGCGCGGGACCGCTCGACGGCCTGGTGCGCGCGCTCGAACCTGCGGGCGTCGACTATGTGTTCGATGCCGTCGGCGGAGCCAACGTCGGTCCCTCGATTCGCGCACTCCGCCCCGGAGGCGTTCTGGTTGGCTTTGGTTTCATGGGCGCCCCCGGAATGTTTTCCAAGCTGGTCACCTTCGTCAGCCTCTTCCTGGGAGCGCGCCTGCGCGGCCGCCGCGGCGAGTTCTACGGCATCACCGGCCTGTACCGCAAGAATCCCCAACCTTTCCGTGAAGATCTTCCCAAGATCTTCGCCCTGCTCGCCGAAAAAAAGATCGACCCGCTGGTCACCCACACCTTCGGACTGCTCGAAGCCAGGCAGGCCATCGAACTCCTCGCGACGGGCACTGTCGCGGGTAAAATCGTGCTTTTGAATGGCTGAGTTTTCAGCCGCCGCGCCGCCCAAGAT
>JBEKIM010000402.1:0-6555 GCA_050011755.1 Bryobacteraceae bacterium
TTTCAGCGTGCCGGCGGGACTCTTAAGTCCCGCTGCCCTTCCGCACCGCCTGCTCTACAATAATAAAGTGGGAACTGAAGCGGCCCTGGAAGTAGCCGTCGAACGCCTGGCGCGCGTTCGCAGCGAGATTGCCAAAATCATTGTCGGCCAGGACGACGTCGTCGAAGGCGTGCTGATCTGCTTGCTGGCCTCCGGCCACGTGCTGCTGGAAGGCGTGCCCGGCCTCGGCAAAACCACCCTGCTGCGCACCCTCGCGCGCGCCCTGCAACTGAAATACTCCCGCATCCAGTTCACCCCCGACCTGATGCCCGCCGATATCGTGGGCAGCATGATCATGGAAACCGGCGATCACGGCTCCAAGTTCCTCCGCTTCCAGCCGGGCCCGATCTTCGCGCACCTGGTGCTGGCCGATGAAATCAACCGCGCCACCCCCAAGACGCAATCCGCGCTGCTCGAGGCCATGCAGGAACGCACCGTCACCAGCGGTACCACTACGCACGAGTTGGAACGTCCATTCCTGGTGATGGCCACGCAGAATCCCATCGAGATGGAAGGCACCTATCCCCTCCCGGAGGCGCAACTCGATCGCTTCCTCATGAAGATCCTGGTCACTTATCCCACGCGCGAGGAATTGAATCGCATCGTGGAGCGCACCATTCAGCGGGACGAGGCGCAGGTGAATCCGGTGCTCGACCGCGACGCCATCATGGAAGTGCGCGCCGTCTGCCGGGAGGTACTGGTCGCGCCGCACGTGCAGGAGTACGCCATCCAGCTTGTCATGGCCACCCAGCCAGAGCAGCGCGAAGCACACGCCGCGGCTCGCAAGTACGTGCGCTATGGAAGTTCTCCGCGCGGTGCCCAGGCCTTGGTCGAATGCGGACGCGTGCTCGCGCTGATGCACGGCCGCTACCATCTCTCGATCGACGACGTACAGCACGTGGCGCGCGCCGTCCTGCGGCACCGCATCATCCTGAACTTCGATGCGCATGCCGATGGGCAGACGCCCGAAACCATCCTGAACACCATCCTCCAGGAAATCCCCGCCCACGCCGCGGCCTAAATCCGACGGGTAAGTCAATGGACGCCGCGCCTATTCTCGATCGCGAGTTTCTGGAGAAACTGGAGCGGCTGGCCTTGCGCTGGCAAAAATCGTTTCCGGGCCTCGTCGGAGGCCACAATACCTCGCATTTTTCGGGCGCGGGGCAGGAGTTTCTGGACCATCGCAGTTTCCACCACGGCGACGACCTGCGCGCCGTAAACTGGCGCGCCTATTTGCGCCTCGAAAAGCTCTTCCTGAAAATGTTCCAGGTAGAGCCGCGCGTGCCTGTGCGGATGCTGCTCGATACCAGCGATTCCATGAAGACCGGCGGCAAATTCGATTACGCGCGGCGGCTGGCGGGCGCGCTTTGCTATGTCGGGATGGTGCGTCTGGACGGCATCGAATTGCACCCCTTCTCCAGCAAGCTGGGACGCCGGCATTTGTGTACCGGCGGCCGGCACCGCTTCGGCCCCGTGCTGGACGCGCTGGGCGCCATGGAGGCCGGTGGCCCGACGGACTTCTTCGCCGTGCTGCGCGAGTTTATCTCGCGCTACTCGCAGCGCGGCCTGGTGATCGTGATCTCGGATTTCCTGGACGACCAGGGCTGCGAGCGGGCCCTGCAGTTTCTTTCGGATTTCGGCCACGAGTTGATGTTGCTCCAAATCTGGTCGGAAGAGGATCGCACCCCGCCCTGGGACGGCGAATTGGAATTGGAGGACGCCGAAACGGGCGTCCGCTTGAAGGTGCAGTTCGATCCCGCAGCGCGCGCGCAATACACCCGGGCGTTCGATGAATACGCCGCTGTCATTCGGAAGCTGGCGCTGCGCAACAGTGGCCGCTATGCCGGCGTGACCACTGCGCAGCCGGTGGAAGAAGTGATCTTCGGCCCCCTGATGCGGGCAGTTGGAGGGCGGGCTTGAGCCGGCGTGGGGCTCTAGTTCCACTGTTATGCATCTTTTAAATCTCACGCTCGCCCAATTCCTGACCGTATTCGGCTCCGTGTCCGCCGTAATGCTGGCTTTGTACCTGCTGGACCGCTCCCGCCGCCGCCAGGTCGTCTCCACTCTGCGCTTCTGGATGTCCGCCGAGCAGCCCACGGTGGTCGCACGCCGGCGCCGCATCCAGCAGCCGTTCTCGTTGCTGCTACAGCTTGCCTCCATCGCCTTGCTCCTGCTGGCCATCGCGCAATTGCGTTTGGGCGCGCCGGCCTCCCTGCCGCGCGATCACGTCCTCATTCTGGACACCTCCGCGTGGATGGCCGCGCGTACTTCCACCCACACCTTGATGGACGCGGCCCGCGACCGCGCCCGCGCCTACATTCGCGCCGTACCCGCTCGCGATCGCGTCATGCTGGTGCGCGCCGACGCCCTCGCCACTCCCGCCACGGCCTTCGAGCCCGACCGCCAGAAACTGGAAGCGGCGGTCGCCGAATCGCAGCCGGGCGCCACCGCGCTCAACCTCGACCAGGCGCTGGCGTTCGCCCGCCAGATCCAGGTGCAGAATGGCCGCCGCGCCGGCGAAGTCGTTTTCGTGGGCACCGGCAAGATCGCCGAACGCGAACCTGGCAAACTCGGCCTGCGCAACCTCCGCTTCCTCAGCGTGCCGGATGCGCTGGAGAATTGCGGCCTGCGCCGCATCGGCGCGCGCCGCTCCTCCGCGGACCCCGATGTCTGGGAGATCTACGCTTCGCTGCGCAACTACGGCGCCGCGCCGCATACCCTGACGCTGGCCCTGACATTCGGCCCCTCGATCGACGGTCCCGGGACTCTGCCCGCCGGATCGCAGCGCATCACGCTGCCGCCCGGCGCCGATCGCGAAGCCACCTTTCAGTTCCGCAGCCGCGCCGGAGGTTTCCTGCAGGCGCAGCTTCTGCCCCGCGATGCCTTTCCTGCCGATGACCACGCCACGCTGCAACTGCCCGCCCAGCCGTCGCTGCGCGTGACGGTGTATTCGGCCGAGCCGGACCTGCTGCGCCCCGTCCTGTCCGCCAGCCCCCAGGTCGTGGCGGCATTTCGCACACCAGCGGAATACAACGCGCAAGGTTCCGGCGCACTCGTCATCCTGGACCGATTCCACCCACCCACGCCCCCGCAGGCCGATTTCATCTCGATCGATCCGCCGGCGGGCGGTTCGCCCGTGCCGCTGCGCGCGCAGGTTTCGGATGCGCCGGTCACTCAATGGCTCACCGATCACCCCCTGGGGGCCGGCCTGCGCTCCAAGGACTTGCGCCTCGCGTCCGCGCAGGTTTTCGAAGCCGCGCCGGACGATCTGAAAATCGCCCAGGTGGCCGAGGGACCCGTCATCGTCGCGCGGCCCGGCCATCCGAAGATCGTAGTGCTGGGCTTTCATCCGGCGCTCTCGCCGATGCGTTATCAGCTCGCCATGCCGCTGCTTTTTGCCAACATCCTGCGCTGGATGGCCCCCCAGATCTTCCGCCGTTGGGAATTGACGGCCGGCAGCGTCGGCACCGTGAAAGTCGCGCTCGATCCCGACGTGCGGCCCGCCGCCGTACGCGTGCTGCGCGAGGACGGCAATCCCGCGCCGTTCACGCTGCGCGGTCAATCGCTCGAATTCTTCAGTGGCACCGCCGGTACTGTGCGCGTGGTGGCCGGCGATCGCGAATATATCTACTCGCTCACCCTGCCGCAGCTTTGGGAATCCAATTGGGACGTGCCACCCGAAACGCGGCGCGGCATTCCCCGGTTCGCCACGCCGCTCGGCGAGGCCACCGACCTATGGCAATGGCTGGCTCTGGCGGGCGCCGCGGGATTGCTCGCGGAGTGGATTCTGTACGGCCGTTTCCGCCGCCGGGTGGTGCGCGTCTCCGAGCGCCCGGCCGCCATGCGGAAGGCTTCGTGAACCGATGACATTCGCCCACCCATCGCTGATTCCGCTGGCTCTCGCGCCGCTTCTGTGGGCGGCCTGGGAATGGCGTAACTCCGCGCGGCGCACTGGCTTGCTGCTGAAAGCCGCGTCGCTGGCGGCCATCCTGCTGGCCTTCGCCGAACCGCGTCTCACGTTTTATGAGTCCCATGTGGGGCTCGCTATCTTGGTGGATACCTCCGCCAGCGTTTCGCCGCAGGACCTGGATGCCGCCTCCGCCGCGGCCACCACGGTGGAAAAAGGACGCGGGCGCAACTGGACGCAGGTGCTTCCCTTCGCGCGCGTTCCGCGCGATCCCAGCCCGGCGGAACGCACCCCGAAAGCCTGGAAACTCGCATACACTCCCGGCCAGGCTTCGCACGGCACGAACCTGGAGGCTGCCGTGCGCGAAGGGCTGGCCACCTTGCCGGCCGGCCTGGTGCCGCGCGTGCTCCTGATCTCCGACGGCAACGAGAACCTGGGCAGCGTCACGCGCGCCATTTGGCAAGCGCAACAACGCGGCGTGCCCATCGACGTCATGCCGCTTGCCGGACGGCCGCGCCCCAGCCTCATACTGCAATCGGTAAGCCTGCCCGCGCAGGTCTTTAGCGGCGAGCGGTTCACCGTAGAGATCGCCCTGGATTCTCCGCGCGCCGCGCAAGCCACCGTCGAGATGACCGCCGAAGGCAAGCCCCTCGGCGCCAGCCGCGTCACGCTGGGCGCCGGGACGAACCAATTCCGCGCGCATGCCAGCATCAGCGCCACGGGCGCCATCGAGTTGGCCGGCCGCGTCAGTGCGGCTGGGTTGGGAGAAGCGCGTTTCGATAGCGATCTCACGCTGCGGCGGCCCCGCGCACTGCTGGTCAGTAACGATCCCGCCGCCGCCGAAGCGCATCTGGCGCGCGTTCTCGAAGCCAATCAGTTCGACGTCCAGCGCACGCCCGCCGGTGTGCCCGAACAGCTTGACGACTACCAGTTGGTCATCTTCAATAACTGGGACATGCAAAGTATTCCCTTGCCGCGCCAGGCCGCCCTTGAGACCTTCGTGAAGCAGGGCGGCGGCCTGCTGTGGATCGGCGGCGACCGGAATGTCTACGTGGAAAAGAAAGAAGAGGACGCGCTGGAGCGTACCTTGCCCGCCAAACTAGCCCCGCCGCGTACTCCCGAAGGCACCGCCGTGGTGCTGATTATCGACAAGTCTTCTTCCATGGAAGGCAAGAAGATGGAACTTGCGCGACAGGCGGCCGTCGGCGTCGTCGAAAATCTGCGGCCCGTCGACCAGGTCGGCGTCCTCATTTTCGATAACTCCTTCCAGTGGTCGGTGCCGCTGCGCCGCGCGGACGACCGCACCTCCATCAAGCGGCTGATCTCCGGCATTACACCCGATGGGGGCACCCAGATCGCGCCCGCCCTAACCGAAGCCTATCGCAAGATCCTCACGTCGAAGGCTGTTTATAAGCACATCGTGTTGTTGACGGACGGCATCTCGGAGGAAGGCGACAGCATGACGCTGTCGAAAGACGCAGTGGCCAACCATGTCACGATCTCCACTGTCGGCCTGGGCCAGGACGTAAACCGGGCGTTTCTGGAAAAGGTGGCGCAGCTCGCGGATGGCAAGTCTTATTTTCTGAACGACCCATCCGGTCTGGAGCAGATCGTGCTGCGCGACGTGAAGGAGCATACTGGCTCCACCGCGGTAGAGAAAGACGTGCACCCCGAGGTGGTGAATCGCGCCGAGATTCTGGACGGCGTGGGCATCGAGACCGCGCCGCCGTTGCGCGGCTACGTGCGCTTCCTGGCGCGGCCCACCACGGACCTGATTCTGCGCGCCGGCCCCGAAGATCCGCTGCTGGTGCGCTGGCAATATGGTCTGGGCCGCGCCGCCGTGTTCACCTCCGACGCCAAAAACCGCTGGGCCGCAAACTGGGTCGCCTGGCCGGGATTCGACAAGCTGTGGGCCAACATCTTCCGCGACCTGCTGCCGCACGCCGAATCGAGCGAGGCCGGCGCCGAATTCGACCGCGCCTCGAGCGAACTGGTGGTGGATTATCGGCTGGGCCGTAACGTGGCTGAGCCGGCTGCCATTCCCGATATCTACGCGTTCGGTCCGAACGGCTTCCAATCGCCGCTGAAAGCGGCCAAGATTGCCGCCGGGCACTATCGCGCGCGCGTGGCCATCGGCGAGCGGCAGGGATTGTTCCGCGTGCGTCCGCTGGCGGAGTCGCGCGCGTTTCCGGAGGTGGGATTCTACCGCCAGGAAGACGAAATGCTGGAATACGGCGCGAACGATCAGTTGCTGCACCAGGTGGCCGAGGCAACCGGCGGACGCTACAATCCGCCGCTGAACGCCGTCTTCGATTCCAGCGGCCGAGCCATCCCCGCGACGCTGGACCTGTGGCCGTTCCTCCTGGCGCTCGCCATAGCGCTGAACCTGGCGGAGCTGATCCTGCGTAAGCTTGGAGGGCAGGCTTCAGCCGGCGCGGGGCTTCAGCCTCGCTCTGCTTAGCGGGTCTAAACGCCGCCCTCCACCGTGGCGGGCAGATAGACTTTGACGGCTTCGCCTTCGACCGAGAAGCGAATTTCCCCTTCGGACTGGCGGACGATTTCGTCAAGGGCGGGGAGATCGCGACCCAGGACCGGCGGCGTGACGGTGA
>JBEKIM010000403.1:0-6538 GCA_050011755.1 Bryobacteraceae bacterium
GTCGTGTGCGGCAACAATCGCTATGACGAACGAGGTTCACTCTTGAACACTCGTGGCAGCGAATTCTTCGGGCTGGCCTGGACCGCAGACAAGGCGACGAACTATGTTTGCACGAAATGCGGTTACATCTTTTGGTTTCTGTTTTGACGCCGGGTTTGTGCGAGTTCGTTCATAATATCCCTATATGCCCACGCTAAGAGCCAACCCCTCCGTCTACCGCCTGAAGATCACGCTCGTTGGCATCGAACCTCCGATTTGGCGGTGCATCCAAATCCCGAGTACCCTGCTGCTGTGCTGCCTGCATGACGCAATTCAGGCGATTGTAGGCTGGACAGATAGCCACTTGCACCAGTTTGAAAAGGATGGCAAGAATTGGGGCGGCCCAGAGAACGATGAATTCGGCGATCTCGAACTTCTGGACGAAAGCAAGGTGCCGGTCGGGAAGCTGCTCCTGGTCGAAGGCGACTCGATGGTCTACGTCTACGACTTCGGCGACAACTGGCGGCATGAAGTGGTGCTGGAGAAGATCCTGCCCCTGGACGCCGCCGCAATACAAAAACCGGTCTGCCTTGCCGGTAAGCGTCGATGCCCGCCAGAAGATGTGGGCGGCGTGTCAGGATACCAGGAATTCTTGGAAGTGATCTTCGAGCCTGGGCATGAGGAATTCGGGCACTATAGGGAGTGGGCGGGCGATCCGGTCCATGCTGAGGAATTCAATTTGAAAGCGGTGAATGATATTTTGGAACGGATGCGCTGGCCGAAGAGACATAGGCGATGACAGAGTCGATCAGCCTATCAGCTCATCGTCAGGGAAAGCGATGGCCGCTGGCTGGAAAATGCCGATCGGTCCAAGCTTGCGATCATTCAAGCGGAGAGGTCCGCCATGGAACTTGCGCCGCCCAACTAGACCGGCTACCCTTTGAAGTTCTTCGCCCAGAACTGGCGCCTTCATCAGTTCGTTCCTCCGGTGATGAGGCAGGCCAACCAGATGACCTGGTAACGTCCTCGATCTGCACGGCACCAACCTCTCCGCCCGGCTGAAGCGGCTGCAAACCAAATCGCCGCAGGCCTTCGCCCGCATTGCAGAGGTGGCGGGAGATGTTTTACCAAAAATCCGGGAGCTTCCGACGTGGCCGACACAGCAGGGGATGGTCTATCTGGCTTCCAACGAACAAGGGTTGCTCCGTCCTACGCCGCTCTTTCAGATGTCGGATGGTGAATTGGCACTTATCGCCTATCTC
This sequence comes from Bryobacteraceae bacterium, assembly GCA_050011755.1. Taxonomy (GTDB): domain Bacteria; phylum Acidobacteriota; class Terriglobia; order Bryobacterales; family Bryobacteraceae; genus Bog-159. The sequence goes on from JBEKIM010000403.1 coordinate 1,242, forward strand.
TCCCTCATACTTGCCCCGGACGAACTGGGTGGCACTCTCTTTTTCATTGAGGAGCCCGAGAACCATCTTCATCCGAGGCTGTACGAGACACTCATTGCACTATTGCGGCAGGTTCAACAGGAAGCCGCGGAACGCGGCGTTCCCCGTCTCAGATTATCTTCACGACTCATTCGCCGCTCGTGCTGGACCAAATGAAGCTCGACGAGACCCTGTGGATTGAGAAGAGACGAGGCGAGACGAACGTAACCCGGCCCAAAGATAAGCCGCATCTTAGAGGGAACTGGTCGAGAAACAACTTGGGGTCCCGGGGATCTGATGTTTGCAGGAGCGCTCGGCGAAGAATCGATGTCGAGCATCTGGTGGCGGTGTGGTGGCGTGGCTGAACTCCGCAGGAGATTTGTGGGATTTTGAGGGAGTTTCGGTGGTACCCCGTCGATAAGGCACTGGTCATTCCCGACTCCGACCGCAAGGACGCGCGGGCCTTGGAGACCGGGCTAAGAGACCGTCTGAATCAGTCGGGTTTTGACCCGCCTTTCCCAGTCCACTTCTATGCTACAAAGCGTATAGTTCGAGACCTGGCTACTTGCCGGCCAGCTCGCCATAAGCACGGTAGCTCTCTCGCGCGGCCGGACCCGTTCGATCAAGGCTATCAACAAATCGCTCGAAGATATTGTGGATCCAAAGGCGATATTCCTCGCGATGCTGTCCGAGGCCGACCTCCGGCCCGACAGAAAGGTGTGCGAAGAGATCGCATCCGCCGCGAACCTCGATCGGATTGCGGAACGTTGTCCGGGTTTCGCCGGGTTCCGCGACGACGTGCACGCCTGTTAGCCGTTACCCGGGCCGCCCGGACAATGCGATCTGTTACTATGCGACTTCGTATGCACACCAAATTGGTCCCACGGCGGTGCCACGCGGCGCTCGCCAGTATTCTTTGTTTGACTTTTATCGCTCCCGCCGGAGCGCAGTTCGGTCCGCCGCGGCCGAAGCCCACCGGCCCATGGATGAACAAAGGTCTGACCGCGGACGAGCGTGCCGACCTGATCGTCGCGCAGATGACGCTCGACGAGAAGATCTCACTGCTGCACGGCAGCGGCTGGCAGATGCTTTTTGGCCGCCCGGGCGCACAGCCCTCGAAATCGCTGGGCAATGCCGGCTACGTCCCGGGCATTCCGCGGCTGGGCATACCGGATCTGCAGATGGCGGATGCCGCCGTGGGCGTCACGCATAGCGGCGCCTTCGGCCGTTATTCCACGGCGCTGCCTTCCTGCGTGGCGGAAGCGGCAAGTTGGGACCCGGATGTGGCGCGGGAATACGGCGCGCTCATCGGCTTGGAATTGCGCAACCAGGGCTACACCATGACACTGGGCGGGGGAGTCAATCTGGCGCGCGAGCCGCGCAACGGACGCATCTTCGAATACAAAGGCGAGGATCCGATCCTGGCCGGCAAGCTGGTGGGCGCGGAAATGAAGGCGCTCCAGGCGCAGGGAATCGTCGGCGATATCAAGCACTACGCGTTGAACGACCAGGAGGAGGGCCGCTCCTACGTCAACGTGAAGGCCGATAAGCGGGCCATCCGGGAAAGCGACCTGCTGGCGTTCGAGATTGGCGTGAAGGAGTCGGGCGCGGGCGCCGTGATGTGCTCCTACAACCTGCTGAACGGCGATTACGCCTGCGAGAACAGCTATCTGCTTACAGACGTTTTGAAAAAGGACTTCGGATTCCAGGGGTTCGTAGTTTCGGACTGGGGCGGCACGCATTCGACCGCCAAGGCCGCATTAGCGGGCCTCGATATGGAGATGCCCGGGAACAGTTTCCTCGCGGATGCGCTCAAGAAAGCGGTGGAAAGCGGTGAGGTGCCCGTGGCCCGCCTCGACAATATGGTGCACCGCATTCTGCGTTCGGAATTCGCGGTCGGGCTGTTCGACCGCGATCCGGACACCCAGGTGCCCGATGTTTTCCACGGCCTCGATGTGGCGCAGCATGTGGCGGAACAATCCATCGTGCTGCTGAAGAACGCAAATGGACAGTTGCCGCTGGCGAGGGGTGTGAGAACGATCGCGGTGATCGGATCGCATGCGGATGTGGGCGTGCTTTCCGGCGGCGGGTCGGCGCAGGTCGATCCGATGGGCGGCAATCCGGTGCCGCAACCGGCCAACATCGGGTTGTTCGATCGCGTCGTCTGGCACCGCTCCGCGCCGCTGAAGGCGATCCGCGATAAAGCGCCGCATGCCGACGTACAGTATGACGGCGGGACCGATCCCGCGGCCGCGGCGCGGCTGGCCAAGGCATCGGATGTCGCCATCGTGTTCGTCAACCAGCCTTCGAGCGAAGGCAAAGATCATGCGAGCCTGGCCCTGCCCGACAATCAAGACGCCTTGATCGGTGCCGTGGCAGCGGCCAACCCGCACACCATCGTGGTACTCGAAACCGGCGGCCCGGTGACTATGCCGTGGATTGGCCAAGTCAGCGCGGCGATGGAGGCCTGGTACCCGGGAATCCGCGGCGCGGAAGCCATCGCGAGCATCCTCTTCGGCGATGTAAACCCGTCCGCCAAGCTGCCGCTGACTTTCGCCAGGTCGGAAGCCGATCTGCCGCATCCGCGGCTCACTAAGCAGCCGCCCCCGGCGGGCGACGCCGACCTGGTCGAGTTCTTTCCGGGCTTCAAAACGAATACCCGGAAGTTCGATGTAACTTACGACGAAGGCCTGAAAGTCGGCTATAAGTGGTACGACGCCGAGAACAAGCAGCCATTGTATCCGTTCGGATTCGGACTGTCTTACACGACCTTTAAGTATTCGGGCATGAAGGCAGCGAAGGACAGCGTCACTTTCGCCGTGGCCAATACCGGCACGCGCGATGGCGCGGAGATCGCCGAGGTTTATGCCACGTTACCGCAAGCCGCGGGCGAGCCATTTAAGCGACTGGTGGCCTGGGAGAAAGTGAAACTGGCGCCGGGAGAATCGAAATCCGTGACTCTTCGCCCCGATCCGTTTTACCTTTCGATATTCAATGCCGACAAGGATGCGTGGCAGTTGGTTCCAGGCGAGTATACGATTCAAGCAGGCGGTTCGTCGCGCGATCTTCCGTTGCGCGGCTCTGTACACATGGACTAGGTTGTCAGGTTATCTATGACTAAAATATACAGTCTATTCTTATTTGCGGCTATGACTTACAGCGCGGCCGCCGCGGCAACGGATGAAGTACGCGTGGAGAGCGGCGCGCTCAAAGGCGCGATCGCGGGCGACGTGGTGGCATTCAAGGGCATTCCGTATGCCGCGCCCCCTGTCGGCCATAACCGTTGGCGAGCGCCACAACCGGCCGCGCCCTGGAAGGGTGCGCGATCGGCCACAGAGTACGCATCCGATTGCATGCAACTTCCGTTTCCGAGCGACGCGGCGCCGCTTGGCACCAAGCCCGCCGAGGATTGTCTGTATCTGAATGTATGGGCGCCCGTCCGGCGCGCGTCCGGCAAACTGCCCGTGATGGTGTGGATCTATGGCGGGGGATTCGTGAATGGGGGAAGCTCGCCGGCGGTGTACGATGGGACGCATTTCGCCGGGAGCGGCGTGGTATTCGTGAGCTTCAATTATCGCGTCGGGCGCTTCGGATTCTTCGCATTTCCGGCGTTGACCAGAGAAGACCCGCACGCGCTGCTGGGCAATTACGCCTTTCTCGACCAGATCGCGGCCTTGCAATGGGTGCGAAAGAACATTGCGAAGTTCGGCGGCGATGCGGGCAACGTCACCTTGTTCGGCGAATCCGCCGGCGGTGGCTCGGTGCTGACCATGATGACCTCACCCTTGGCGCACGGGTTGTTCCAGAAAGCCATCATCGAATCGGGTGGGGGACGCACCGGCATCGGACCGATGCGGCGGATCAGCGAATCCGCCCCCAGCCTGCCGTCCGGTGAGGCGATAGGGATCGCATTTGCCGAAAAGGCCGGCATTAAGGGTGAAGATGCCGCCGCCCTCGCTCGATTGCGCGAACTGCCGGCCGACCGTGTCTGCGACCGCCTGAACATGGCCAGTATGATGACGCCTACGTATGCCGGTCCAATGATCGACGGGAAGATTGTGTTGGAGACGCCGGAGCAGGCGCTCTTGGGCGGCCGGGCCATGAAGATTCCAGTCATCGCGGGCGCCAACAGCAGCGATATCGGCTTTTCGTTTGCCAAGAATATGGACGAACTATTCGCTCCGTTCGGCGCGGACAAAGAGAAGGCGCAGGCCGTTTACGACCCGGCCCATTCCGGCGAATTCCGTAAGATCGGCATGCTTGTGGCGGCCGACCGGATGATGATCGAGCCGGCGCGATTCGTGGTGAGAACCGTGGCGGCAACGGGCCAGCCGGCGTATGAGTACCGGTTCTCTTACGTGGCGGTCTCGATGCGCAAGCAATGGAAGGGGGCGCCGCACGCGACCGAGATTCCCTTTGTCTTCGATACGGTCGCGGCCCGCTACACCAAGGATCTGGCGCCCGAGGACGAGACCACCGCCAAGGCGGCGTTGGCTTATTGGGTCGCGTTTGCGAAGACCGGGAATCCCGATGGCGAGGGACGTCCGCACTGGCCCGCGTACACCGCCGGCGACGACCGGTTGATGAACTTCACCAACGCCGGACCGGTCGCGGAGCAGGACGCGTGGAAGGCGCGGCTGGACCTGACCGAAGCATCGGCGCAGAAATAAGAGGCGCACCCAAGCCATCTGGCCTGAGAAGTCCTGGCCCGCGCGGCCACTAGACTGGTCTCATGCCAAAACTACTCACCGCGCCAACGGCTGCTATCGCCGCAAGTAGACGCGCCAGTGCTGCCGCCGGGCGGTTGCCGGCCGCCGTAGAACTCATCGGGCCCAGGATCTACGTCATACGCGGCCAGAAAATCATGCTCGATTCGGATCTGGCCGATTTGTATCGAGTACCCACATTCCGCCTGAATGAAGCGGTCAAACGCAACCTCAAGCGCTTTCCCGAAGACTTCATGTTCCAACTGGCCAAGGAGGAAGCCGGATGTTTGACATCGCAAATTGCGATGTCAAAGGGACGTGGAGGACGCCGCACGCTGCCGTATGCATTCACGGAACATGGCGTAGCCATGTTGTCGTCCGTTCTGAACAGCGAGCGCGCCGTGCAGATGAATATCCTGATCGTGCGCGCCTTTGTGAAGCTGCGCGAGATGCTGGCCGGTCATCGGGATCTGGCCCGCAAAATCGAGCGCCTGGAACACGGTCAAAAGGACCAATCGGAAGTCCTTTCGATTGTCGTCAAGGACATTCAGAATCTCGAACGGAGAGTGATGA
>JBEKIM010000404.1:0-9365 GCA_050011755.1 Bryobacteraceae bacterium
ACCGCGCCGGCCGCGATGGCCCTCTGGTAGACCGTATCGACATCCGCGACGTACAGATAGATCCCCGTGGGCATGGATGGCAAAACCATTCGGGAGTGGCGGTGCGAGTCGCCCAGTTCGATCATCGAGTCGCCGATTCGGATCTTGGCATGCAGGACGCCGCCTTGCGGCGAATCGTAGCGCACGAATTCCTCGGCGCCGAAGGATGCCTTCAGAAACTCGATCAGCCTGGCCGCGCCAACCGGGTGCAGATAGATGGTTACATCGCGCAGGCCCTCCGGCACGTAGCGGGGCCCCAGGTGCGTGCTGAGGATCCAATCGTTTCCAAAGGGATCTTTGACCACGCCAAAACGGTCGCCGTGATCGTCGGCAAGAGGTAACTGCGCAGTCGCCCCGGCGGCGACGGCGCGCGCGTAGACCTCGTCAACATTGGGCACGTAGTATTGGAACATGCTGGGTGTGGGCGTGCCGCGGAAGGCCGGGCCCCCGCCGATCATCATCATGGAGTCGCCGATGCGCACCTCCGCGTGAATGCCTCCCGCCGACCCCGTGTTGCGCGATATCTCCCGCGCGCCGAATACGGTCTTTACGAAATCGATCATCTCGCCGGCCTGCGGTACGGTCACGTACGGCGTGACCGTATGAAAGCCGGCTCGGATGGGATTGATTGCTGTTGCGTTCATCGATATGCTCCTTTGCAAATCGTTTTTGAGGCCGGCCTTAAAGCCTGGGCGCGGCAGATCGCGCAGGTCGGCCGCCAGGCGCGCCAATGGCGCGAGACGCCGGTCCTTCGCGGCAATCGGGCCTTCCCCCGCGAACATTTCCCCGATCAGTTCATCGAGCCGGTCGGCCAGAGAGCGCTTAGCCATTTGCCCTCCCCGCCAGTTCGCGCAGTCTTTTCAAAGCGCGCCATTGAAGCTGCTTGATGGCGCCTTCGGTGCGGCCCATTTCCCGCGCCATCCCGGCGATGCTTTGCTGTTCCACGAAACGCCCGACCACTACGCGCCGCTGATCGTCCGGCAGCGTATCCACCAACTGGAAGAGCATGGCGCGCCGCTCGATATCGTCGCAGCCGGCCGGATCGGTCGGCTCGCGCTCGGGTTCGCCCGATTCCCGCCGCGCGGTATGCCATCGGTCGGCGATCGCGTTGGCCGCCATGCGCAGCAGCCACGCCGCAAATGCCACGCCCCGCCACTCGAACCGCGCAAGATTCGCCAGCGCCTGGTGAAACACCTCCGCGGTGACATCATCTGCCTCTTCGCGGCTGCCCACGCGGCGCGCCACGTACGCATACACACGTTCGAAGTTGCGCTCGTAAAGCTCGGCGAAGCGGCCCGCATCGCGCTGCGCCGCTTCGATCAAAAGCCGTTCTTCCTGGATGGCCGGTTCGGCCTTCAACGCTGGCTCCGCAACTTGCTCTCACTAAGGATAACCGCCGGGGGGGCGAAAAAGTCACGTTCGGCGGCGAAATCGGATGTGGACGATTCCGTCCCATCCTTGCCCAGCCGCGGACATGATATTGTCGAGGTAGCTTGCAACCCTGGGTAGCAAGACACTACAGAAGGAGTCTGTCGTATGGCCTCAGTCATGCAATCGCCAACGGAAAGCCCCGTCGCTATTTCGGCGACGAAGCTCCTCATCGATAATCGCTGGATTCCGAGCGAATCCGGCAAAACATTCGGAACGGTAAACCCCTCCACTGGCGAAGAGATCTGCCAGATTGCCGAAGCCGATGCAGCCGACGTAGAGAAAGCCGTCCAAGCCGCGCGCCGCGCGTTCGAACATGGACCGTGGCGGAAAATGCCTTCGTCCGGGCGCGGGCGACTGCTCAATCGGCTGGCGGATCTGATCGAAACCCATGCCGACGAATTGGCCAAGCTGGAATCGCTGGACAATGGCAAACCGGTTTCGGTGGCAAAAGCCGTGGATGTGGCCGCCACGGTGGCCTGCTACCGTTATTTCGCCGGATGGGCCGATAAAATCCAAGGCAAAACGATCCCCGTAGACGGGAATTATTTCTGCTATACAAAGCACGAACCGGTGGGGGTGGTGGGTCAGATCATTCCATGGAACTTCCCCATGCTGATGCAGGCATGGAAACTGGCTCCCGCGTTGGCTACCGGCAATACGGTGGTGATGAAACCGGCCGAGCAAACACCGCTCAGCGCGCTACGCATCGGGGAGTTGATCGTGGAGGCGGGATTCCCCGCGGGCGTGGTGAACCTGCTGCCTGGATACGGTCCCACGGCGGGGGCGGCGATCGCCGGCCACATGGATGTCGACAAAGTGGCGTTCACCGGTTCCACGGAGGTCGGTCATCTGATCATGGAAGCGGCCGCGAAATCCAATCTGAAGCGGGTCACCCTGGAACTTGGCGGCAAGAGCCCGAACATCGTATTCGCCGACACCGACGTGGACGAAGCGGTGGAGGGCGCGCACTTCGGTCTGTTCTTTAACCACGGACAGTGCTGCTGCGCCGGATCGCGGGTATTCGTAGAAGAAAAAATCTACGACCAGTTCGTGGAGAAGAGCGGCGCCCGCGCACGGAAGCGCACGGTAGGCGATCCGTTCGATCCGCAGACGGAACAGGGCCCCCAAGTGGATCAAACGCAATTCGATAAAGTGATGGGCTATATCGAATCGGGGAGGGCGGAAGGCGCCAACCTGGTGTGCGGCGGCGAGCGCGTCGGGAATCGCGGCTACTTCATCCAGCCTACGGTCTTCGCCGATGTGCAGGACGACATGAAGATCGCCAGGGAGGAGATCTTCGGGCCTGTTATGAGCATCATTCCGTTCAAGACTCTGGACGAAGTGGTGGCGCGGGCCAACCGTACAACCTATGGTTTAGCGGCGGCAGTCTGGACCCACGACATCACCAAAGCGCACGCGATCGCGGATGGAGTGCGGGCCGGCACGGTTTGGGTGAGCAGTACACCGAAGTGAAGACGGTGATCGTCAAGATCTGAGCGGAGAAAACGTTGAAGGCCGTGGCGGTTCCCAGCCAAGCGTTGGCGGTTGGACGGCCTTCGGAGTTCGCTACCCCTCTTATACGTGACTGGCTACGAATCAGTTTCAGGGCCGCCAGTATGACACCAGCACAACGAAGCGAGAGTGCCCGCAGCGCTGTCCAGGCACGTTGGGCTAAATCGAAAGCCAATAGAATCGCCGATAATAGTAAATACCATGGGAAGTCATTTAGGAATGAAGACATTCACTAAATTCGCAACAGAACCGCAAGGCGACGGTCTTTTTGAAATGGCTAACATTTCCCCCAAACGTACAGGCTTGCCATTCGTTGTATGGATCTCACCAAGAGCCGGCGATCCACATGATGTTCGGGTAAAAGTGTCTAAGGGGCCGAAAGCCTATAGCTCTGAATTGGTATCGGTGGCGATCAGGCCAGATGTTCATGTGGTTAGTGGCGGCAAAATGACGGCGGACGACTTGGATCTTCTCAAAAAGTGGGTGGAATTGAATCTTGACGTGATTGTTAAGTACTGGGACGGCGACATCGAATACACGGAGGACGCCATCGCCGCCCTCGTGCCCGCTAGAGATGCCGGCCAGCGACATTCGAAAAACCCAGAGCGCAGAAGAGCCGGCTGAAAGCCGGCTGCGGGCAGAATTGCCCGCCCCACAAGGCAAACTCACCCACGTGCATTGTATTCCGATGCTTGATTGTCTCTTGATTTGACGGGTCCCCTCCGCCTCCGCTATCCTTACCGTTTATCTAACCGCCGCGATTACCCACAAAATGAGCGCAGATCCCGCGACCGCCGATGCCAAGCCGCAGCTCAAGCGCGCCCTCGGCCCGTGGGACTTGACCTTCCTGTGCGTGGTGGCCATCGCCAACCTCAATCTTGTCCCGGTCATCGCAGCCAACGGGCCGATCACCGTCTGGCTCTGGCTGGCGGCGCTGGTTTTCTTTCTGCTGCCCCAAGGAATTACAGTCATCGAACTGGCGCACCGGCATCCCGCCGAAGGCGGACTGTATGTGTGGACCAAGGATGCGTTCGGCGATTTTCACGGCTTCATGTGCGGCTGGGCCTACTGGACCACCAATATGTTCTATCTGCCCACGCTGCTCTTCTACCTGGGCGGCATTCTGGCTTATGCCGGGCCGAAAAGCGTGGCGTCCCTCGCCGAGAACCGCGTCTTCTTTTTCCTGCTCACGGTGGGCCTGCTCTGGGTGACGGCGCTGCTCAACATAAGAGGCATCGGCGTGGGTAAGTGGGTAAACAACTCGGGCGGCTGGGGCACGCTGATCGGGGCGGCGGTGCTGGTCGGCCTGGCCGTGGCGGTGGTCTGGCGGCACGGGGTGGCGCTGCCCGCCTCCAGTTTCGCGATCCGCGGCCTCGACTGGAGCATCATGTCGTCGTTCGGCGTAATCTGCTTCGGACTCGTGGGCCTGGAGCTCGGCCCGGTGATGGGCGACGAGATTCGCGATCCGCAGCGCAGCGTGCCGCAGGGAACGCTTCGCGGGGGAGTCCTGGCGGGACTGGTCTATGTGACCGCCACGCTGGCACTGCTGCTGGCCGTGCCGCAGCAGGAGGTGAAAGTGCTGCAAGGCGTGCTGCAGGCGGTGGACAAGATGACCGCCATGGGGATCGGCGCACGCTGGATGCTGACCGCGCTGGCGGTGGTACTGGCCGTAGCGATCGCCGGCTCCACGTCGGCATGGCTGGGCGGATCGGCGCGCATCGTCTTCGTTTCGGGCATCGACCGCTACATGCCGAAGGCGCTAGGCAAGGTACACCCGAAGTTCGCGACGCCGCACATCGCGCTGCTGGCCATTGCGACGCTTTCCTCGCTGCTGGTCAGCATGAGCTTCATCGGCGCGTCCGTGAAGGAAGCGTACGTCACGCTGCTCGATCTCTCCGTGGTATTGCAGATGATTTCGTATCTCTATTTGTATGCGGCGCTCGCGAAGGTGGCCTTTTCGAAGACCGCCGGCGATGGGTTTTACGGCAAAGCGCGTTTGAGATTCGCGGCCATCGGCGGGCTGGCAGCCACCATCGTGGGCGGAGCGGTGGCCTTCGTGCCTCCCCGGCAAGTGGTTTCGGTATGGACCTTCGAGCTGAAGATGTTCGGCAACTGCATCGGGTTCATGGGCATTGGGGCGATGTTGTTCTGGTATTACTCGCGCCGCCGCGCGGCATAATCGTTATATGGCTATCGCTTCCATCAACCCGGCCACCGGGGAGACCCTGCAGGTCTTCGATCCGCTTTCGGCGGAAGCGCTGGATCGAAAACTGGCGCACGCTTTCGCCACGTTCCAAAGCTATCGCAAGACCCGGTTCGCCGAGCGCGCGCAATGGCTGAGCAACGCCGCCCGCATTCTGGAGGAAGACAAGCGGGAATATGGCCGCACGATGACCGTGGAGATGGGCAAGACACTGAAATCCGCGGTCGCGGAAGCGGAGAAGTGCGCCCTGGCTTGCCGCTATTACGCGGAAAGCGGCGAGCGCCAGCTGGCCGATGAAAGCATCGCGACGAACGCATCGCGCAGTTTTGTGCGCTACCAGCCGATCGGCTCGGTGCTGGCGGTCATGCCCTGGAATTTCCCGTTTTGGCAGGTGTTCCGTTTCGCCGCGCCCGCGCTCATGGCCGGCAACGTCGGGCTATTGAAGCATTCTTCGAACGTGCCGCAATGCGCCCTGGCAATCGAAGATATCCTACGGCGCGCGGGCTTCCCCGACGGCGCGTTTCAAACGCTGCTGATCGGATCGGGCGCGATCGCGGGCGTGATCGCGGACGACCGGGTAGCCGCCGTCACGCTTACCGGCAGCGAGCCGGCCGGACGTTCGGTGGCCGCGCAGTGCGGAGATCGCATTAAGAAGACGGTGCTGGAGCTGGGCGGCAGCGATCCATTTATCGTGATGCCCAGCGCCGATTTGAACGAAGCGATTCCGACGGCCGTGAAGGCACGCACGATCAATAACGGGCAGTCGTGCATCGCGGCGAAGCGCTTCTTCGTGGCGGACGCCATTTACGACGAATTCGAGCGGCGCTTCGTCGAGAGCATGAAAGCGCTGAAAGTAGGCGACCCCATGGCGCCCGAGACGGACGCCGGCCCCCTGGCGACCCACGCCATCCGCGAGGAATTGCATACGCAGGTGGAGCGCGCCGTGGCCTCCGGAGCGCGCCTGCTGCTGGGCGGACGGATGACGGGCGGTGCCGGATACTTTTACGAGCCGACCGTACTGGCGGGGGTGCCGCGCCAGTCCGACGTTTTCCGCGAAGAACTCTTCGGGCCGGTGGCTATGCTCTTCCGGGTGAAGGACGCCGCGGAAGCCATCGATTGGGCGAACGATTCGCCATTCGGGCTGGGCGCGAGCGTGTGGACGACCGACGCCGCGGAAGAATCGCGGTTCGTGGATGAAATCGAGACTGGCGCGGTTTTTGTAAACGGCATGGTGGCCTCCGACCCGCGGCTGCCCTTCGGCGGCGTGAAGCGATCCGGGTATGGGCGCGAGTTGGGCGTCTTCGGCATCCGCGAATTCGTGAATGTGAAGACGGTCTGGTGCAAGTGAGTTGGGGTGTACAGTTTGATCCAAACTGAGCGACGATGGGACACAAGTTGTGTACGCTATAGCGGTCATGAGTTTCAGCAGCGGGACTTAAGAGTCCCGCCGGCACGCTAAAGCGTGCGCCACTATCGTTTGATCGCCAGATGGCTGTGGTGACGGCTATAGCTGAAATAGATGCAAAGCCCGATGGCCAGCCAGATCACCAGGCGCCACCAGGTCTCGTGATCGAGCGAGGCCATCATCGCGAGGCAGACCAGAATGCCCAGCACCGGCACCAGCGGCACGAGCGGGGTGCGATAGGGGCGAGGCAGATCGGGGCGGGTGTGACGCATCACCATGATGCCGACGCACACAATCACAAACGCCAGCAGCGTGCCGATGCTGGTCATGTGTCCCAGCTTCGAGATGGGCAGAAAGCCCGAGAAAAGCGAGACAAACACCATGAAGATCAGGTTGCAGCGCCACGGAGTGCGGAAGCGGGCATGCACGTCCGAGAATACCTTGGGCAGGAGGCCGTCGCGCGACATGGAGAAGAATACGCGCGATTGCCCCAGCAGCATGACCAGAATCACGGAACTGTATCCCGCAATGATGCCGATGACGATCACGATTTGCAATGCGGCGCTGGGGAACTGCTTGATGACCGTCGCCACCGGCGACGCGTCGCCCCGGAAGATCTTGTAATTCACCATGCCGGTGAGGACGTGCGCGAACAGCACATATAAGATGGTGCATACGGCCAGCGAGCCAATGATCCCGATGGGCATGTCGCGCTGCGGCTTGCGGGCCTCCTGCGCGGCGGTGGAAACCGCATCGAAGCCGATGAACGCGAAGAATACGACGGCGGCCGCGCGCATTACGCCGCTGATGCCGAACTCGCCAAACTTGCCCGTGTTAGGCGGAATAAAAGGCGTGTAGTTCGCGCGGTTGATGTACGCGAAACCCACCGCGATCACGATAATGACGATGACTACCTTGACCGCTACGATGAACCCGTTCACGCGCGCCGACTCCTGGATGCCGACGATCAGCAGCGTGGACATCAGGCAGATAATGATCACGGCCGGCAGATTAATGATGCCCGGAGTGGGATCGAACGGACAGTTGACCAGGCTCTCCGGCAGCGTGATTCCCAGGGAGTGAAACAGCTTGACCACGTAGCTCGACCAACTGACCGAGACGGTGGCGGCGCCGACCGCATACTCGAGCACCAGGTCCCAGCCGATGATCCACGCCAGCAGTTCCCCCATGGTGGCGTAGGCGTAGGTGTACGCGCTGCCGGCAATCGGAATCATGGTCGAGAACTCGCTGTAGCACATGCCCGCGAAGGCGCAGCCGATGGCGGCAATTACGAACGAGAGGACCACGGCGGGTCCGGCATTCTCGGCCGCCGCGATGCCGGTGAGCGAAAACAAACCCGCGCCGATAATCGCGCCGATGCCCAGCGCCACGAGATTCACCGGGCCTAACGTGCGTTTGAGCGAGTGCTCGCTATCGTCAGCTTCGGCTTTGATGCGTTCGAGCGATTTGGTGGCCGTCAGGTTCATTTCAGACCTTTCGATGGATCGGACTTGGGTTTCCAGATGAAATACACGGGCACGCCGAGGAGCACGATAATCAGCCCGGGCCAGGTGTAATTCGGTTTGTAGGCCAGCAGCAGGATCTCGATGGTGCCGGCCGCCACGATGTAAATGGCCGGCAGCACCGGGTAGCCGAAAGCCTTATAAGGACGATCCATCCCGGGGCGCGTGCGGCGCAGCACGAAGATACCAGCGATAGTCAGGATATAGAAGACCAGCACGGCAAAGATCACGTAATCGAGCAGGTCGCTATAAGTGCCGCTTAAGGTCAGGATCATGGCCCAGGCGCCCTGAATAGCCAGCGCGAACACCGGTGCGCGATAACGCGGGCCTACCGTCGCGGCGCGGCGGAAGAAAAGGCCGTCGAGCGACATCGCATAATAGACGCGGGCGCCCGCCAGAATCAAGCCATTCACGCAGCCGAAGCAGGAGACCATGATGGCGACGGCCATGATTCCCACTCCGGCCGGTCCCAGAATCTGCTTCATCGCGGCGGTGGCCACGCGGTCCTCGGGCGCGTGCTGGATGGCTTCGAGCGGCAGCACATTCAGATATACGCAGTTGGCCGAGATGTAGAGCGCCATGACGATCCCCACGCCCAGCGCCAGCGAGATGGGCAGATTGCGGCGCGGATTGCGCACCTCGCCCGCGGTGAACGTCACGTTGTTCCAGGCGTCGGCCGAAAACAGCGATCCCACCATGGCGACGCCCACCAACCGGACCACATGCATGCTCCAGCCCGCGCCCTCCCAAAAGTGGCCGAAGTTACGGGTGAGCGCCTCCGGGTTGCGGCCGAGCAGAAAGCCGATGGCCACCAAGCCCAACAGCGCGGCCGTCTTGGCGAAGGTGAAGACGTTCTGCACCACCGCGCCGGTGCGGATGCCACGCATGTTCACGGCGGACAACAGTCCCACGATAACGATGCCCACCAGTTGCTGCGTGGTCAGCCCCGCCTTCCCGCTGCCAATCAAGTGGTTCTGCGCGGAAATCCACGGCACAAATACGCCGGCGAATTTGGCGAAAGCCACGGCGACCGCCGCGATGGTTCCGGTCTGGATCACCAGGAAGAGCGTCCAACCGTACAGGAAACCGCTAAGCGGTCCGAACGACTCGCGCAGGTAGACGTACTGGCCGCCCGCTTGAGGCATGGCCGCCGCCAGTTCGCCGTAGCTGAGGGCAGCGATTAAGGTGAGCACCGCGGTGGCTACCCAGGTCATCAGCAGCAGCCCAGGCGAATTCACTTGCCGCGCAATAT
>JBEKIM010000405.1:0-6512 GCA_050011755.1 Bryobacteraceae bacterium
ATCCAAGGCCTGCTGGAGATTGCCCATAAGCATGGCGCGCTGCTGATCATGGACGAAGTGAAAACCGGCGCCAAGCTGGCGTGGGGCGGCGCGTGCGAGTACTTCAACGTGAAGCCCGACATCATCTGCCTGGGCAAATCCATTGGCGGCGGATTCTCGTTGGCCGCGTTCGGCGCCAGCCGCGAGATTATGGACGTCATCCATACCCAGAAGATGTTCCATGCCGGCACCTACAACACCAACCCCGTGGTCATGGCCGCCGGCATCGCCACCTTCCGCAAAGTGCTTACGCGCGACGCCTACACCCACATCGACGGCTTGAACCGCAAGCTGGTGGACGGATACCAGGCCATCATTGAAAAGAACGGTCTGGTGGCTTATGCCGATGGCGCGGGCGCAAATGGCGCGCTGCTCTTCTACCCACGGCGTATCCGCAACTATCGCGATTGGTATCACGTGGACGAGGATGTCTGGACGCACTATTGGTTCGCCATGGTGAACCGCGGCGTGCTGGCGCAGCCGTATTGGTGGGACGAGCAGTGGACGATCTCGGTGCAGCACACCGCGCAGGATATCGACCGTCACTTGCAGGTGTTCGCGGAAGTGGCGCCGGCGCTGGCGATCGCGCAGCAGGAGCGCAGCGCGGTGGGCGCACATTCGGCATAGCGCAGGCCCGATAGAATAAGGTATGGGCGACCGCCTGCTGCAGCTTATCGACTTCTTCATGGAGCGCCCCCCGCTTACGGGCGCCCTGGTTTGCGGCGCGCTATATCTGCTGAAGCGATCGCGCAAACCGCACCTGACCGCGGCCGAGCGGCAGCATGCCGTCGACCTTTCCGATGAGCAGCGCACTTACGCCGAGAAGATGTACGATCCGCTTACCGACGACGAGACAGCCTCCACGCCTCGCCCGCGCAAGTGATCAGGCGGCCGGCTCGACGATGGCCGACATGGAACCCGCGCAGCGCGGCAGCCGTGGATCCGGACCGTAGGCGTGGATCTGATCGCGCGCGAATTCGGCTTGCGGGCGTTCGCAGGTGATGATCACGGTGCGCCCTCGGCGGTCTACCTCTTCGGCATGCCGGAAGGCTTCTTCGAGCGTGAAGATGAAAAGCATCTGCAGCATCTCGATCACGTAATCGTAGCTATGATCGTTGTCGTCGAGCAGGACGACGTTGTAGAGGGGAAGGATGGCTTCCCGTTCGGTGGTTCGGGTCTCCGGAGCAACCGTGGTTTTCGGCATGGCCCGCTATGAATAGTATGCCACGCCGCGAGGGCAACGCAAGGACCGCGCGATGCGCTACGGCCTCTTCAGAGTGGGGCGGTCGCCATCGCCGTCATCCGCCGGGTGATTTCCGTTGGCAGGAGAGGGCTGATCCACCTTAGCCGACGGCCGCGTGTGCAGTACCGGACGGCCGGAAACATCCTGCAGCTTGAGGCGGTTTCCCAACTCGATCAGCCGGGTGCGCGCGTTGTGGAACTCCGAAGTATCCACCACGTATTGCGGCTCCGCCTTCAAGTCCTGTTGAATCGTCTTCTGGGCGGCGCGAATGCGATCGCCGGTCATGGGATGGGTCGAGAAGAGCTTCGAGACCGCGCCCGGCTTCTTCTTTTCCAGCGTTTCGATACGCTCGAAGAAGTTGACAAACTCCGTGGGATCGTAGCCCGCCTTATACATGTATTGCAGACCCAGCAGATCGGCCTCGGTTTCCATGTTTCGGGAGAATTTCAAGAAGCCCATGGGAACGGCCAGGGTCACCGCCTGGCGAACCGCGTAACCGGCCCATCCGCCCATAAAGATGAGGGGCAGCGTGCCGTAGTTGATGAGCTGGCCGCGGGTGGCCTGGCGCGTGCCGTGACGGGCGGCCACGTGCGCGATCTCGTGCGCCAGCACGCCGGCTAGTTCAGCCTCGTTGTCGGCTTTCAGAATCAAGCCGGTGTTGACGAACATGAAACCGCCGGGCAAGGCGAAGGCGTTCACTTCGTCGGAATCGACGATCTTGATGGTAAAGGGCACCTTTGCATCGGAGTTGTTCGCCACGTTCCGCACCAGGCGGTTCACGTACTCCGAGACGGCGGCATCGTCCAGCATTTTCGCCTGGCGTTCCGTTTCCGCCGCCATTTGTTTACCGAGGCCGATTTCCCGCTCGACAGAATAGAAGTTGACGCCTTTGGCCACATCGCGCGTGCCGATCTGCGCGGGATCGTGCTCGGGATCTTTATCTTTCGCCCAGGCGCGGGGCGATGCCAGCAACGCGATCGATAGAACTGCCGGCGCCAGCAGTCCTCTCCTAAGTTGAGTGCGCTCCATGTTCCCCTCCAGAACGCGGATTAGGAGAATTATACTCTACGCGGCGGCGCACCGCTATTTAGTGATATTCCGGACTTATTTGGATGTTACGCTACTTGGCGATGTTGCGAACGTCGACCCATGCGTTCTCACGCACGGCATCGGAGGGATTGGCAACCACCACTTCGCCCGCGGAAAGCCCCGCGACGACCTCGATTTCGGAGCCCAGATCCTGACCGATGCGGATCTGGCGAAGGTGGATGCGATGATCGGGCGCGACGACGGCCACGCGGGGGCCTTGCCGCCCCAGAATCAGCGTGTCGCCTGGGATTAGCACGGCGGCTTCCGCGCGCCCGGTCGAAAAGCGCACCTGGGCATACATGCCGGGCATCAGCACGCCGCGCGGATTGGGCACTTCGAGTACGGTCAGCATGGCGCGGGAGTTGGCGTCCAGCGCATTCGCGATGCGCGCGACGCGGGCGGCGAAGACCTGTCCGGGCAACTCCTCCACGCGCAGTTCGGCGGTCTGGCCGGGATGCATGGATGCCACATTGGTCTGCGGCACGTTGACGAAGATGCGCAGCACCTGGATTTGCGCGATGTGGAAGAGTTCGCGGGAGGCGCCGGCGTTGCCGGAATTGATGAGGGTACCGATATCCACGTTGCGCGCGGTGATCACGCCATCGAAGGGCGCGGTGATGCGGGCGAACGCTTTCATTTCCTCCAGCCGGCGCAGATTGGCCTCATTCGCGTGCACGGTTTCCTGCGTGGTGGCGATGCCGGCCTGGGCTTTGGCGACCTGCGCTTCGGTCACGGCGAAGTCGGCTTCTTTCTGATCGGCTTCCTGACGGGCCACCACGCCGCCCTTCGCCAGTCGCCGCCAGCGCTCGACGGTGAGGCGCGCCAGGTTCAGGTTGGCTTTCGAAAGGTCCAGAT
This sequence comes from Bryobacteraceae bacterium, assembly GCA_050011755.1. GTDB lineage: Bacteria > Acidobacteriota > Terriglobia > Bryobacterales > Bryobacteraceae > Bog-159. Next base: position 3,227 of record JBEKIM010000405.1, read on the forward strand.
CGGCCTTGACCTCATTCAGGGTGGATTGCGACTGTGAGAGCGTAGCGCGCGCCTGGCGAATCTGCTGGTCGAGTTCGGGGGTATCGATTTCCGCCAGAAGCTGCCCGGTCTTGACGCGGTCGCCGTAATCCACCAGGCGCGTGCGCAGGTAGCCATCCACCCGAGCGAAAATCGGTGAATCCACCATCGCCTGCATGTCGCCGGGGAGATCGAGCACGGATTGCGTGGGGGCTTGGCGCGCGGTAGCCACTTCGACCAGCGGGCGCTGCTCCGTTTGCGTTTCCGCGGCGGCCAGAAGCGCCTTCTGGCGCGTGAGACGCGGCAGGATGCCGCCGACCACTGCCGCGGCCACCAGTGCCCCGATCAGCGCGAAAAACGCGAGCAGCCCGCGGCGGCCGGTGCGGGGTTTGGGGCGGGCGCTGGTTTCTACCGGATCAACGATCATAGGCCTCCCCGGCGCCCGTCACTAGTTGTGGGGCGGCCAAACCTGGCCGCAGCCGGCCTTTAGCCGGCTGGGCCGCCTGAAAGGCGGCTGCGGGCATGATTGCCCGCCCCACACGATCAGCGATCATAGGCCTCCACCTCCGCTTCGTGTTCCAGATAGGTGGGCGGATTGCGGCGCAGGACGCTGTAGACGACGGGGACGAAGAAGAGTGTGGCAACGGTAGCCAGTAGCAGTCCGCCGATGACCGCGCGGCCCAGCGGGGCGTTCTGCTCACCGCCTTCTCCGACGCCGAGGGCCATCGGCAGCATTCCAACGATCATGGCGAGGGCGGTCATAATCACAGGGCGCAGGCGCGTATAGCCTGCTTCGAGCGCGGCGGTGATGGAGTCGGCGCCGGTGGCCCGTACGTCGTTGGCGAAGTTCACCAACAGGATGCTATTCGCCGTCGCCACGCCAATGCTCATGATAGCGCCCATCAGCGACGGAACATTGATGGTGGTCTGGGTGACGAAGAGCATCAGCAGAATGCCGGAGAGCGCGCCTGGGAGGGCCATCAGGATAATGAACGGATCGAGCCAGGATTGGAAGTTGACGACCATCACAAAGTAGACCAGCACGACCGCGAAGATCATTCCCGCGCCCAGCCCGATAAACGAAGTACGCATCGTCTCCACCTGGCCGCGCGTTTCGAAGAAACTGCCTTTGGGAAGCCTGGAGCGGAAATCGTCGACGACCCGACGCACATCGGCCGCTACGCTGCCCAGGTCGCGATCCTGCACGTTGGCGTAGACATCGTAGAGCGGCTGGACATTGTAATGATTCACGACCGATGCCGTGGAGCCGCGGTCGAGACGCGCCACGTTGGTGAGCAATTGATCGGCGGCGCGGCCGCCGCCGGCGTGCACAGGGGTGCCGAACAGGTCGGCGGTGGAGGACATGCGATATTCGGGCGCCTGCACGATGATGGGGTAGTCCACGCCGTTTTGCGGATTGATCCAGTAGTTGGGCGCAATCTGCAGGTTGCCGCTGAGCGAGATGAGCAGACTGTTGGCCACGTCCTGCTGGGTCAGGCCCAACTGATCGGCGCGGGTACGGTCCACGTTGAAACGCAGCTCGGGCGCGTTCACGACCTGGTGCAGGTGTACGTCCACCGCACCGGGAATCCGCGCCAGGCGCGCGCTGATCTGTTGGGCCAGGGCGTAGTTGGCGGGAGCGTTGGCGAGCGGCCCGATCACCTGCAGGTCGATGGGCGCGGGCAGCCCGAAATTCAGGATCTGGCCTACGATATCGGCGGGCTGGAAGAAAAAGGTCAGGTTGGGAAACTGGCGGTTCAGGGTATGCCGCAGTTCGCGGATGTAGCCCCAGGTGGATGCGTGGTCCGGTTTCAGCGAAACCAGGATTTCGCCGTCGAACGAGCCGATGGTAGCGGTGTCGCTCAAGGCGATGTTGTAGCCGCTGTACGGCAGGCCGATATTATCGAGGATATCCGACAATTCGGCGGCGGGTATGGTGCGCCGGAGGGTATCTTCCACCTGCTTGAAATAGCCTTCCGTTTCTTCGATGCGGGTACCGGCGGGAGCGCGCACGTGCAGCCGGATCTGGCCGGCATCCACTTGCGGAAAGAAATCCGTGCCGATGAAAGGCAGCAATGCGGCGCAGGCGGCCGCGATCAGCCCGAAGCAGGCAGCCACCAGCTTGCGATGCGCCAGCGCGGAGCCCAGCAGGCGGCGGTAGGCGTTGCGCATACGCTCGAAGCGGGTTTGAAAACCGTGGTGGATGCTGGCGAACCAGCCGTGCCCGGTCTCCTCCATTTCGCCGGACTCGTCCTGATAGCGGCTGGCCTCGCCGCGCAGAAGATACTTGACCATGGTGGGGATGAGCGTGCGCGACAGCAGGTACGAGGCCATGATGGCGAGCACCACGGCCAGCGCCAGGGGGGTGAACAGGTAGCGGGCCGCGCCGCTCAGGAAAATGACCGGGACGAATACGATGCAGATGCACAATGTAGAAACGAACGCCGGAACGGCGATCTGCTGCGCGCCATCCAAAATGGCCTTGATGATGGGCTTGCGCTGGCCCATGTTGCGATGGATGTTTTCGATTTCGACCGTGGCGTCGTCCACCAGGATGCCCACGGCCAGCGCCAGGCCGCCCAGCGTCATCACGTTAATGGTTTCGCCCAGCAGATTCATGATGGCCAGCGAGGTGAGGATGGAAAGCGGGATGGAAATGCAGACGATGATCGTGGATCGCCAGCTTCCCAGGAACAGCAGGATCATCAGGCCGGTGAGGAACGCGGCGATGGTGGCTTCCTTGAGTACCCCGTTGATCGCGGCGCGCACGAAGATGGATTGATCGAACAGCAGCTTGAGCTTCAGCGCGGCAGGCAGGGTGGAGCGGATGCGCGGCAGAATCTCTTTGATCTTGGCCACGATGGCGAGCGTGGAAGAGCCGCCGTTCTTGAGCACGGTCAATAGGGTGGCGCGGTTTCCGTTGTGGCGCACGATATTCGATTGGATGGCGTAGCCGTCGCGCACGTGGCCGATGTCGCGCAGGTAGACGGTTGTCCCGTTGGTCTGTTTGATGGGCAGGCTGTTGAAGGCGTCGGCCGAAGGCGGCAGGCTGTTCAGCCGCACTACGAATTCGTTGGGGCCGATCTTGGCGATGCCGGAGGGGATGATCAGGCTTTGCGCGTTGACGGCGTTGACCACGTCGTTCGCCGAGAGGCCTTGCGCGTAGAGCGATTTCAGATCGATATCCACCATGATCTGGCGGGGGCGGCCGCCATAGGGCAAGGGGAAACTGGCGCCTTGCACGGTAGCCATCTGGGTGCGGATGAAG
>JBEKIM010000406.1:0-10034 GCA_050011755.1 Bryobacteraceae bacterium
CGCACCCTGCCAGGGCGGCCGCCGCCATCACCAGCACCGCCCCCATCCGTTTCCACGCCATCCGCGAAAACTCAATTGTGGGGCGGCCAATCCTGGCCGCAGCCGGCTTTCCAGCCGGCTTGGCCGCCTGAAAGGCGGCTGTGGGCATGATTGCCCGCCCCACAAGGGGAAAATATACCATTATCAATATCTACTGAAACGCCAACTGCCCCATATTGCTGGTCTGCCCATCCACCGTAACCGTCACCACCAATTGCCCGCGGCCCGCCAGCGCCGCCGGCAGCGTCACGTTCACCTGGTCCAGCCCGGCGTATTGGCCCTGCGCGCCCGCATACTGCACCGGCGCATCCACGTTCCCGATCTTGACGTCCACTCCGGCCAGCGAACTGGCGTGCCGGATGCCCGTGCCGTAGAGCAGCAGATACGTGGGATTCGCGCCGGTGCCCACCGCGATCGGCGCCAGCGAGCAGCCGCTCGCCGCGCTGCATTGGAACGTATTCGCGTAGCTGGCGCCGTTCACCACCTGCGCCACAACCGGTCCGAATCCCGCGGCGTTCACCGAGTACAGCCCGGGCGCCGCCGCCGAGATCATCGCCGTGCCGCTGAAGCTTGCCGGCCCGCCCGCCACCGTGATGTTCGCCACCCCGCTAGCGGTCCCGCTCGGGATCAGGCAGTTCACCTGGTTCGGCGATACATAGAAAAGCGGCGCCGTCCGCACGGTTCCAGCGCTATCCTGCACGTTCACCGTGATCCCGCCGAGCGTGGGCGGCAGGGGCTGCGAGGCCGCCGACGCCGTGGTCGAGGCCATCCCGGCTCCGTACAGCGACGCGATCGCATCCGGCGCCAGCGCATAGGTTCCGAACGCCGAATTCGTGGCCACGACTATTCCCGCCGGGTGGGTCTGAGCCTGCGGCGCGGGTGGATAAGCCGAGCCGGCCGGGTTCAAAATCACCCCAGGCCGCGGCTGTTGCGTGAAATCGAACGCGTCCGTCATATCGTTGGCGCTGTTGTCCCGCGCCGTCATTGGGATCACCCCAAAGCGCTCTTCCACGACACGCAGCCATGATTCGAACGAGTAGCTGCGATGGTCCACATAGCCCTGCCGCGAATATGGGCTGATCACCAGGCCGGGCACGCGAATCCCGAGGCCGTACTGATCCACGGCCGGCGGAGCCACGTGATCGTAAAAGCCGCCCCAGTCGTCCCACGCAATGAAAATGGCCGTCGTGTTCCATTGCGGCGAATTCATCACCGCGTTCACCAGTCCCGTGACATAATTCATGCCGTTCGAGATACTGGCGGGCGGATGTTCGCTCTGCATACTATTCGGGATCACCCAGCTTACCTGCGGCAGCGTGCCATTTTGCGCGTCCGTATAGAACTGTGTGGCATTGGTCAGCCGCGCGAATTGCGAGGGATTATTCTTCACCAGTGGAAAAGCCGGCAGCGGATTCCAGAAAGTGTAAGTGGTTTCGTCCACATCCGTGTCGCCATCGTTCAGATCCGCGGCGCCGGCCGCTCCGCCCCGGTTCACATAATACCGCCAGTCGATTTTGCCGCTGCCCAGCAGTTCCGTGATTTCCGGAAATCCGTACGACGTGGGGTACCCTTGGCCCGAACTCGCCACATATCCCCCGCTCTGCGCCGCCAGCATGTAGAGATGCGCCGGCAAACTATACGACACCACCGATTCGAACAGCCGGTCCTGCAGCACATAGAGGTTCGCGTAACTCCAGTAGTTGGGTATTTCGTGGTAGTCGTGCCAGGCCATGGCGTCGCCTGCCGACCCCGGCAGGAATCCGTCCATCAGCCCGCCGTCGATGCATGTGAGCGCATCGTAGTAGAAGTGGCCTCCGCCCTGGTTGACGGCCGCCGTATCGTGGTACGGCGGCGCGCACGCGCCCACGGGGTTCGGCAGGCAGACCCCCGGCGGAATCCCTTCCGCGCCCGGATAGGTGCCGAAATAATGGTCAAAGCTCCGGTTCTCCTGCATAATGAAGACGAATTGCTGAATCTTCTCCAGGCCCGGAGGAGCGGATGGAGGCAGAACCGGTTGGGTAGGGGCCGGCTTCGGAATCAGCACGGCGGCCAGCACGAGGGGCAGCGCCGCGCAGGCGGCCCGCAGCCAGGTCTTCAGGCGCATGAGAGATTCAGTATGGCTCGTTTTCCCACACCAGAGCAAGATCGCGGTGTAAATGTTTGTAAATGTGGCCCACGCTTTAGCGTGCCGGCGGGACTTTTAAGTCCCGCTCTTTGGCGCAAAAGCCTCCCCAGCCCATCCCCTGTGAAATCAATCGCTTAGGCCACCAATCCGATTTGCGTCACCGGAGCGCGGGCGCCGCCCGTGCTACATTCATGTCGAAGGGAAGGGCGGTTGCGCTTGCCGAACGCCCGGGCGGCCGGCTTAAGAGTGCAAAAAGGGCCGCGTGCAGGATCCGCGCCGAATTCCGGGCGTTTCAGCTTAAATCGCTACGTGGAAGCTTGGCTTCGTCGTTTTTTCAACCATAAGTAAACAAGCGACTTATTGGGTTCGTTGGTCAATAAATGCGTTTTTGACGCCTGAATGGTTGCGCGGCACGCCGTCCCCTGCTCGCTGAACCGGTGCCAGCCGCAGCATCCGCGCGTAACCCTCGCCTATAATGAGAACCGGAGGTCTCACTTTTGGCAAGCACCACGTTGTCGCTCGAGCAAGAGAAAAACCCCTGGCTGGCCGCTGAAGCCCGCTTTGACGAGGCTGCCACCCGCCTCAATATGGACGACGGTCTGCGCAAGGTCCTGCGCACCTCAGCCAAGGAAATCACCGTCCACATCCCCATCCAGCTCGACGATGGCCGCCTCGAAGTTTTCACCGGCTACCGCGTCCAGCATTCCATCGCCCGCGGCCCGGGCAAAGGCGGCATCCGCTACGGCCCCGACGTCACGCTGGACGAAGTCCGCGCGCTGGCCTCCTGGATGACCTGGAAGTGCGCGGTCGTCAACATCCCCTTCGGCGGCGCCAAGGGCGGCGTGATCTGCGACCCTAATGTGCTCTCCATGAGCGAGCTCGAACGACTTACGCGCCGCTACACCTCCGAGATCATGGAATTCCTCGGCCCCGAGCGCGACGTCCCCGCCCCCGACGTCAACACCAACGATCGCGTCATGGCCTGGATTATGGACACCTATTCCATGCACGCCCGCCACACCGTGACCGCCGTGGTCACCGGCAAGCCCATGGCGCTGGGCGGCTCGCGCGGACGCCCGGAGGCCACCGGCCGCGGCTGCCTCATCGTCTCGCTCGAAGCCCTCAAGCGCTTCAAGAAGCCGCGCACCGCTACCACGGTCGTCATCCAGGGCTTCGGCAACGTCGGCGGCATGGCCGCCAAGCTGATGGCCCGCGAGGGATTTAAAATCATTTGCATCATCGAATACGATGGCGCGGTCTATAACCCCAATGGCCTCGACACCCGCGCCCTGTTCGACCATCGCGCGGAAACCGGTTCCATTCGCGACTTCGAAGGCGGCGAGAACATCGACCCCGCCGAGGCCATGTTCCTCGAGTGCGACATCCTGCTGCCCGCCGCTCACGAGAACGTCATCACCTCGCAAAATGCCGACAAGCTCCGCTGCCGCATCCTCTGCGAAGGCGCCAACGGCCCCACCACTTCGGTCGCCGACGAAATCCTGGCCGACAAGAAAATCTTCGTCATTCCGGACATCCTGGCCAATGCCGGCGGCGTCACCGTTTCGCGGCATCTATGCTTAGCTTCCAAAAAGTTGAGCGGCGCTGCCAGCCCCGCTCCTCCTAATGAGCACCGACCCCTCCACCCCGCTGATGCGTCAGTACAACGGCATCAAGCAGCAGGTGCCGAACGCCCTCCTCTTCTTCCGCCTGGGCGATTTCTACGAGCTGTTCTTCGAAGACGCCGTCCTCGCCGCGCGCGAGCTCGAAATTACCCTCACCTCCCGCAACAAGGAAAAGGGCGCGGCCATCCCCATGTGCGGCGTCCCGTATCACTCCGCCGAAGGCTACATCGCGCGCCTGATCCAAAAGGGTCATCGCGTCGCCATCTGCGACCAGATGGAAGATCCCGCCGTCGCCAAGAAACTCGTCCGCCGCGAGGTCACTCGCGTCGTCACTCCGGGCACCGCCACCGGCTCCCTCGCCCTCCGTTCGCACGAAAATAACTACCTCGCCGCGGTCTCCCGCCAGGGCAATCGCGCCGGCGTAGCGCACGTGGATGTTTCCACCGGCGAGTTCCGCGTCACCGAAATGGATGCCTCCGAGGTCGCCGCCGCCATCGAACAGCTTGGCGCGCGTGAGGTGCTCTATCCGGCCGATCTGCCGCTGCTCGCCGCCGAAGACCAGGGATCCCGCTACCTCCGTACCGATCTCGAAGACTGGATCTTCACCTTCGATTACGCCGACCGTACCCTCCGCGATCATTTCCATCTGCTCACGCTCGATGGATGCGGCCTCGCCAACCGGCAGGCGGCCGTCTGCGCCGCCGGCGCCATCCTGCATTACCTCCGCGAAACCCAACGCGCCGCCCTCGAGCATCTCGATCGCCCCACGCACTACGACCGCGCCGAAAGCATGCTGCTCGATGCGGTCACCGTCCGCAATCTCGAACTGGTCGAACCGCTCTTCGCCGGCGAGCGCACCGACGCCACGCTGCTCTACGTCCTCGATCAGACCGGGACCGGCATGGGCGGCCGCCTGTTGCGCCAGCGTCTGCTGCGCCCCTCGCTCGACCGCGCGGAAATCGAAGGCCGCCTGGACGCCGCCGGAGAATTGCTGCAGCAGACCATCCTGCGCGCCGAATTGCGAAAGCAATTGAGCGGGATTCTGGATATCGAGCGCCTGTTGGCCAAGATCACCATGGGCGTCGCCAATCCGCGCGATGTGCTGGCGCTGGGCCGTTCGCTCGAAAAAATCCCTGCCCTGAAAGCCACGTTCGAAACGCAACGGGCGGTCCGCCTGCGCGATCTGCACGGACGGCTGGATGATGTCGCCGAAGCCCGCGACCGCATCTTGCAGGCCATCGCCGATGAGCCGCCCATCAATCTGGCCGACGGCGGAACGATCCGCGCGGGATTCCACGCCGATCTCGATGAACTGCGCGGCCTCAGCCGCAACGGCCGCCAGGTCATCGCCCAGATCGAGGCCCGCGAGCGCGCCCGTACCGGCATCCAGTCGCTGAAGGTGCGCTTCAACAATGTCTTCGGCTACTACATCGAGATCTCCAAGGCCAATCGGCATCTCGCTCCGGCCGATTATGAGCGCAAGCAGACCCTGGTTAACGCCGAACGTTTCACCACGCCTGAGTTGAAGGATTACGAGCGCAAAGTCCTGGACGCCGAAGACAAGATCCTCACGCTCGAAAAAGAGCTGTTCGCCGAAGTGCGCAAATTCGCCGCCGCGCACGCGCAGCGCATCCGCGCGACCGCCGCCGCCATCGCCGAAATCGACGTGACCGCCGCGCTGGCCCAGGTGGCCGCCGAGAACCGCTACGTGCGCCCTACGTTCTCGGAAGACGGGGAGATGCGGATTTTGGCCGGCCGCCATCCCGTGATCGAGCGGCTCGAGCAACAGGATGCGGGGCGCTTTATCCCCAACGATCTCTATCTCAATTCCGATACGGATTTGATCGCCATTATCACCGGGCCTAACATGGGCGGGAAGTCCACCTACCTGCGGCAGGCCGCCTTGATCGCTATCCTGGCGCAGATGGGTTCGTTTGTGCCAGCCGATTCTGCCACCCTGCCGCTTACCGACCGCATCTTCACCCGCATCGGCGCATCCGACAACCTGGCACGCGGCCGGTCCACGTTCATGGTCGAAATGACTGAGACCGCCGTGATCCTGAACACCGCGACGCCACGCAGTTTCATCGTGCTCGACGAGATCGGCCGCGGAACCGCTACCTACGATGGACTGGCGCTGGCCTGGGCCGTGGTCGAGCACATTCATGCCCGCACCCGCGCCAAAACGCTCTTCGCCACCCACTATCACGAGCTCACCGAATTAGCCGGACAGCTCGATGGCATCCGCAACCTGAGCGTGTCCGTGAAAGAAGCCGGCGACCGCATCATCTTTCTGCGCAAGGTCGAGCCCGGCAAGGCCGACCGCAGCTACGGCATCGAGGTCGCGCGTCTGGCCGGCCTGCCCCTGCGCGTCATCGAGCGCGCCAATGAGGTGCTGCGCTTGCACGAGCGCACCGGGCATGTGGTCAGCGAAGAGCTTTCGCCCTTGCCCACGCGGTCCGCGCAGCCCGTGCAGATCCAGCTTTTCGAGCCGCTGAATTATGGCATCGCCGAGCGCATCCGCAATCTGAACGTGGACGAGCTGCGGCCCGTCGAGGCGCTGCGTCTGCTCGCGGAGTTGCAGGATGAATTGAGGCGCGCGTGCGTGTAGCGGGTGTCATGAGCGGCACGTCGCTCGATGGCATCGACGTGGCCATTGTCGAAATTCACGGCCGCCGCGTCTCCACCATCGGTTTTCAATCCACGCCCTATGCCGAAGAAGTCCGCCACGCCATCCTGGCGGTCTCGAACGCCACCACGACTACGCGCGAAATCTCGCGCCTCAATTTCCAGCTTGGCGAACTCTATGCCCGCGCCATACAGCGCGCCTGCCGCCGCTATGGCCCGGTTGAGTTGATCGGCTGTCACGGCCAGACGATCTATCACGAAGGCGGCGCCCATACCATGCAAATCGGCGAAGCGGCCGTCATCGCGGAACGCACCGGAGTACCGGTTGTCTCCGGTTTCCGCACGCGCGACATCGCCGCCGGAGGCCAGGGCGCGCCGCTCGTCCCATTCGTGGATAGCTTCCTGTTCGGCCATGCGCGCCGCACCCGTATCGCCCTGAACATCGGCGGCATCGCCAATATTACGGTGATTCCTTCGGGCATCGCGTTCGATACCGGCCCCGGCAATATGGTCGTCGATGCGTTGGTGCGGGAATACACCGGCGGACGCCAGACCTTCGACCGCGGCGGACGCATCGCCGCGCAAGGCAATTTGAACCGTCCACTGCTCGACGGCCTGCTCGCCGATCCGTATTACCGAAAGAGGCCTCCCAAAAGCGCCGGCCGCGAGCAATATGGCGCGGAGTTCGTGGCCCGCTTGCAGCAGACTGGCCTGCCGCTCCCCGATTTGATCGCCACCGCCACGGTGCTCACCGCCGCGACGATTGCTATCGCCGTCGGCCCCTTTGCGCCCACCGAATTAATCGTTTCCGGAGGGGGCGCGCACAATCCGCAAATCCTGTCGCACTTGGCCGCCTTCCTGCCGGGAGTGGCGCTGGCCACTTCCGCCGACTACGGCGTCGACGTGGATGCCAAGGAAGCCATCGCCTTCGCCGTGCTGGCGTACCAGACCTGGCGCCGCAAGCCATCCAACCTGCCGGCGGCCACCGGCGCCCGCCATCCGGTCATCCTCGGCACTGTAACCAGCGGACTAGGCCCGGCGTTCTAACCGCGGAAGAGGAAGTGTGTCATATGGTCAAGCGATTCCTCGTTTGCGCCTTTATTGCGCTGATCCCGGCGGCCTATGCCCAATCGCCGGACACGTTGGAAAACAACGTGTATCGGGACAAGACGGGCGTTCAGTTCACGTTGCCGCCCGATTGGGTCCTGGTGAGCCACGCATGCGCCTCCCAAGGCGCACATACGGTGCTCGTGAGAGACACCATTACGAACGTCATCGCCACCGTTTGGTTGAAACCGCGGACGGTCGATCAAGGATAACATTCCCGCCCTGATGAGCCGGCGGCTCGATGCCAAACTCGCGCAACGCAACAACTTCGAGGGATCGCCTTCCGCACCGACAGCGTGCGGAATACTACAATCGGCGGGCGGCCGGCGCTCAGCGCGATCGCCGACTATGCCTGGACGCTCTCATTCAGTCGGCCCAGGTGCCGTAAGCCGGGGCCGAACCGCTACTTTCCGATACAAAACGTCGAGAAAATGCGGTTGAGGATATCGTCCGCGGTAGTGGCGCCCGTGATGGCATCGAGGGGCCGCAGCGCACCATAGAGATCCAGCAGCAGCATCTCGTGCGGGATCTTCCCCGCCACCGCTGCCGCGGCCTTTTCCAGATATGCGAGCGATTCCCGCAACAGCCGCTCATGCCGCAGGCTGGTGATGAAGCCCGTCTCGATCTCCCCACCCTCCGCCGGCGCCACCGCCCGGAACACCCCGTCCCGCAGGGCGTCGATTCCCCGGCCCGTCAGCGCCGAAACCGCTTGCATCCCCTCCGGGGGCTCCGCCTCGCGCGGTAGATCGCATTTGTTGCCCACCAGAAGCCAGCGGCCTTGTTCCCGGGCGCGGGACATGAGTTCCCGGTCGGCCTCCTCAAGCGGCGCCGACAGATCCACGACCACCAGCGTCAGATCGGCATCCGCCATGGCCTGGAAACTGCGCTCGATGCCCAGCGTCTCCACCAAGCCTTGCCCCTCGCGAATGCCTGCCGTATCGAAGAGCTTTACCGGAATGCCACGAATCGAGGCATCCTCCGACACCACATCGCGCGTGGTGCCGGGAATATCCGTAACGATGGCGCGGTCCTGCTCCAGCAACCGGTTGAAGAGGCTGCTCTTGCCGACATTGGGCCGCCCTACGATAGCCAGCGTCAGGCCGGCGCGTACCAGCCCACCGAACGCGAAGCTCTCCGCCAGCCTGGAAATACCGGATCTGACCGGATTCAGGCGCCGCAGGATCTCCGCCGCGGGCGCCACGCTGATGTCGTCTTCCGCGAAGTCGATGCCCGCCTCGAGCAGCGCGATCAATTCCAGAAGCTGCTCCTTCAAAGGTGCGATGCGGCGCGACACCGAGCCGCCGGCCTGTTGCGCCGCCACGCGCGCCTGGTAAACCGTTGTGGAATCGATCAGATCGCGTACCGCTTCCGCTTGCGGCAGGTCGATGCGGCCGTGCAGGTATGCGCGCAGGGTGAACTCCCCGGGCTCGGCGAGCCGCGCACCGGCGTCGATGGCCCGCGCTACCGCGTGCCTCAGCACCACGGGCGCGCCATGACAGGAAATCTCGACCACGTCTTCCGCAGTGTAGGAGCGCGGGCTGGCGAAAAAGGCAGCCACCACCTGGTCCACGGCCTGCCCATCGGAGTCGCACAGTTCAGCTAGCTGGCAGGACCAGGGCCGCCAATCCGGTGTGCCCGCGAACCGCAGTATCTCCACGGCGATTTCTTTCGCGCGGGGCCCGGATAGCCGCACCACACCCAGCCCGGCCCGTCCCGCGGGGGTGGAAATCGCAACGATGGTATCGCTGAGGTTCAACTACCGCCGGGGTCCGCCACGTGCGCCGCGGCGTTGCGGACGGCCGCCCCTCTCGGGACCGCCGCGATCGCGTCCCCCGCCCGAGTCGCGCCGTCCTCCGGCGAAAGGCCCGTCGCGCCGTACGAAAGCCGGCTGCGGAGGATCGGGCAGGCTCGCCATGCCCGCCGGATAAACCACTACGTGCCTGTAACCGCCCGATCCGCTGGATTCGCTGCGCAGGGTAGTTTCGTTCCGCAACGCCAAATGGATGACGCGGCGTTCGCGGCTATTCATGGGATTGAACCGGAATGGCTGGCCCGTGTGCTTCACCTTCTCGGCCGCCACCGCCGCGCTCATCCGCAACTCCTCGATGCGCAACGCGCGATAGTCGTTCGCATCAAACGAAATCCGCGAATGGTCCTCGGAAGGCATGCGCAGCGCCTCCATGGTCACGTGCTCCAGGGCCAGTAGGAGCTCGGCGCGGTTGGCCAGCAGATACTCCACATCTGGACCGTTGAACTTCACGACTACGTCCGGCGTCTCGAAGTCGTCGTCCGTAGCTTCTCCATCTGCCATTACATAGTCCATGTGGAAGCCTGCCTGCTCCAGACAAGGACGCAGAAACTGCCCGATACGCGGACCCACCGAAGATACCGAATACTTGCGAGGATTCAAGGTCTACTTCCTGCCCTCTTTTTTCTTTTTAAGCGGCTGTACAGACTGCGCAGCCACGCTTGCCAGCGAGGTCTTATTGAAGAACCACTGTTGCGCGACGCCC
>JBEKIM010000407.1:0-6477 GCA_050011755.1 Bryobacteraceae bacterium
ACGGCGGAGTCGCCGGCCCCCGCGGGGGAAAAAGGAGGAAGCTCATGATCGCGCCGCAAAAAATCAATGGGGCATCCGGCGAGGCGGCCAAGGCCAGCCGCGAATATGCCACCTTCTTCGTGGACGGCCTTTTCTTCGGCATCGACGTACTGCAAGTCCAGGAAGTGCTGCGCTACCAGGAGATGACCCGGGTGCCGTTGGCCCCTACCGTAATCGAAGGTCTCATTAACTTGCGCGGCCAGATCGTCACTGCGGTCGATATGCGGCGGCGTCTGAAACTGCGGCCCCGGGAGGGCGATCGCGCGCCCATGAACACGGTGGTCCGCACCAAGGAAGGCGCCGCCGTCAGCTTGCTGGTGGACGAAATCGGCGATGTCGTGGAAGTGGACGCGGAAACGTTCGAGCCCGTGCCGGATAACGTTGAACCCGCCGCGCGGGACCTGTTGCAGGGTGTGTTCAAGCTCAAAGATCGTCTATTGCTGGTCTTGGATACAGAGAAGACCATCGATTTCGCAGCCGAAAACTCGCCGCCTCCGCAATCCTGAGAAATGCGGCCAATGGCTGGCTGAACATCCGGTCCGATGTAGAGAGGGTCGAGTGGCGTTTACGTTTTTCTTTCGCGACGAACAAGTGCTGGAGCAGGTCGTGATGCACCTCCTGCCCACGTTGACGGGGCGCAGCCATCCCCGCATATGGGACGCCGGCGCGGCCATGGGGCAGGAACCTTACACCCTGGCGATCATGCTGGCGGAGCGCATGGGACACTTCGCCTATGAGAACCTGCGTATCGATGCGACTGACGTAGAAGATAGCGGGCAGTTCGGCCGGATGATCGCCGCCGGTGAGTACCCTTTGGACGAGTTGTGCCGTTTGCCCAGCGGCATTCTGGAACGATTCTTCGAGCCAAACGGGACGCCTGGATACTTTCGCGTGATTGACGGCATCCGGCGGCGCGTCGTCTATCGGCGGCACGATCTGCTGTCGTTCCAGGAAATCGGCCAGGGATATTCGCTGGTTTTGTGCAAGAATGTGCTGCTCCACTTCCAGCCTAATGAGAGGATCGAAGTACTCCGGATGTTTCACCGGGCACTGGCGCCCGGAGGCTTGCTCGCCACCGAGCGGACGCAGGACATGCCGGGGGAAGCCGCGACGCTCTTCGACCGGGTGTGTCCGGAAGCGCAGTTATTCCGCAGAGTGGAGGGCGTCCCATGCGGATTGTGATTTTGGAAAACAGCGGCCAGGTGTATACTTCGCAGGTCTACCTGGTCCTCGGCAGCGCCAGCCGGCTCGAGGACGTGAATACGCTGGTGGACGTCGGCCAGGATCCAGGGGTTCTGGCGAGCATCGCGCGGGCACCCACGGGCGTCGGCAAATGGCCCGTGGAACAGGTCGTGATCACGCACGGCCATTACGACCACTGCGCGCTGCTTCCGGCGATTCGTGAAACGTTTCATCCGCGGGTGTTGGCATTTTCACCGGGCGTCGGCGACGTCGACAGGCTGTTGCGCGACGGCGACGCCATCAAGATGGGCGATCAATATTTCGAGGTGATCCACACGCCCGGACACAGCAGCGACTCGATCTGCCTATACAACCGGACGGAAGGTGTACTCTTCGCGGGCGACACGCCCCTGCTGATCGGCTCGCCCGACGGCACCTATGAGGCCGCCTTTCTAACGGCGTTGGCAAAGCTGTGCGCACGCGATATCCAGCGGATCTACTTCGGGCACGGCCCGCCGCTGATGGAGAAGTGCAACGAGAGGCTGCGTGAATCGCAGAAGATGGCCGGCGGCGGCCAGGCGGTTCTGCCGCCCCCTTTCGGAGACATGATTCAGGAACGCGATGAGAAATAAAGGAGCAGACAATGGCAAGACAAGCAGGTAACGGCCGGAGCGTTGGCCCCGCGCGGAACCCGTCCATCGGCGCCGCCGTTTTGGACCCACCCATACATGATGAGCCGGAGGCGAAAACGAGGGACCTCCTGCAGGAGGAACTACTTCGCGTAGGCGCCGCTCTTCAGCAAGGCCACCTCGCGGAACGCGCGCGAGTCGACATCTTCCAGGGCGGCGACCGGGCTGTCGCGGAGAGCCTGAATGCGATGCTGGATTCGGTGATTCGCCCCCTGAACGTCTCCGCCGAGTATGTGGACCGCATCTCGAAGGGCGATATCCCGCCCAAGATCACCGACGCCTACCAGGGCGACTTCAACGAGATCAAGAACAACCTGAATGTCTGCATCGACGCCATCGGACGGTTGGTTTCAGACGGTGTGTTGTTGACGCAGGAGATGGTGGAAGGCAAATTGGCGATGCGCGTCGATGCGGCGAGGCATCAGGGCGACTTCCGAAAGGTTTTGGAGGGATTCAACCTCACGCTGGATGCCATCCTGCTGCCCATAGGCGAAGGCAACCGCGTGCTGGCGCAAGTTTCCGCCGGCAAGATCGACGAGTTGATCGCGCAGACCTACAAGGGCGACCACGAGAAGATGAAGCAGGCCGTGAATACCGTCGCCGTGGTGCTACAGGGCTTGCAAAAAGAGTTAGGCCGTCTGACCCAAGCGTCTCGCGAAGGCCAGCTATCGGAGCGCGGCAAGGCCGGTCAATTCCAGGGCGCCTATGGGGACATTGTCAAAGGCGTCAACGAGATGCTGGATGCCATCCTGCAGCCCATCGGCGAAGGCAACCGGGTGTTGCGGCTCATCCGTGGCGGGAACCTGCGAGAGAGGGTAGAGATCGCCTGTAAGGGCGACCACGAGAAGATGAAGGACGCCATCAACGGCGTGCATGTCTGGCTGACGGACCTGGTCGCTTACGTGACCAAGCTCGCCAATGGCGATATGAACGCGAGCATGGAAAAGGCTTCCAACGAGGACCAGATCCACGAGTGGCTGGTGCTATTGAAGAACAATATCAACTGGCTGGTGGACGACGTCAACACGCTGGCACAGGCATCCGTGAACGGCCGCCTGGGAGTGCGCGCCGACGCCGCCAAGCATCGGGGAGAATACCGGAAGATCGTGGAAGGATTTAATAAAACGCTCGACACCGTGGTCGATCCTTTAAAAGTAGCCGCCAGCCAGGCTTCGGCGCTGGCTTCATCGGCCGAGGAACTCACGGCGGTTAGCAATCAGATGGCCTCGAACGCCGAGGAGACCGCCACGCAGGCCAACGTAGTGTCGGCAGCGAGCGAGCAGGTATCCAAGAACGTGACGGTAGTGGCCACGGGCAGCGATCAAATGCAAGCCTCAATCCGGGAGATCGCCAAGAGCGCCAACGAATCGGCGAAGGTAGCCAAGGCCGCCGTGGGTGTGGCGGAATCCACGAATAGCACGATCGCCAAGCTGGGGGAATCCAGCGTGGAAATCGGAAAGGTCATCAAGGTCATCACATCCATCGCGCAACAAACCAACCTATTGGCGTTAAACGCTACCATTGAGGCGGCGCGCGCCGGTGAAGCCGGTAAGGGCTTCGCGGTGGTGGCCAACGAGGTCAAGGAACTCGCCAAGGAAACAGCCAAAGCCACCGAAGAGATCGGGCAAAAGATTGACGCGATCCAAACCGACACAAAGGGCGCCGTGCAGGCCATCGGCGAGATCAGCGCCATCATCAACCAGATCAACGATATTTCCAACAACATCGCCTCGGCCGTAGAAGAGCAGACCGTCACCACCAACGAGATCGCCCGGAACGTGGGCGAGGCGGCTAAAGGCACCGGAGAAATCGCCAAGAATATCGGGGGCGTCGCGATCGCTGCGCAAAACACCACGCGCGGCGCGACGGACATGCAGAAGGCGGCGCAAGCCCTCAGCGGGATGGCCGCGCAACTTCAGGGCCTGGTCGCCAAATTCACCTTTTGAGGCGCGGCGCAGTCCTGATATCGACTAGCGAGAACCTGTAGATAGCTCCCTGACGGGACGGCTTCCGGCCGAACCGTCAGGGAGTTTTTTATTGAATTCGATGCCGCCGGCAGGGATCGCACGCGCGTAACGTCGAGAGCTAAAGCCGCATCCCCAATCGTCCGATATAGACCGAGAGAGGATTTGAATGTCTCAGGCTATGGTCGTTGACGACTCTCGAGCGGTGCGCATGATTCTTTCCAGAAACCTCTCGGAGCTGGGTTATGAGGTCTCCGCCGCCGCCGATGGCGCCGAAGCCCTGGCGCTGCTCCGCGACGATTTCGCGCTCATTCTGGTCGATTGGAACATGCCGCACATGAATGGGCTCGAATTGCTCACGAGGCTGCGCGCCGATCCCCGCTGCGCGTCGGCAAAAGTGATGATGGTGACCACGGAAACGGCGGTCGATCAGATGGTAAAGGCGCTGGCCGCAGGCGCCGATGAATACGTGATGAAGCCGTTCACCAAAGAGATCCTGGCCGACAAGCTACGGGTGATGGGGTTGATCCACTAAATGCCGAATCGATTTGAGTATCCGGTGAGGTCTGGATGCGCGTAGGCATCTCGAGGAAAGCGATCCCGCCCGGCGCTCGCATTCGCGTCCTGGTTGTGGACGATTCGGTAGTGATCCGCCGCCTGGTGACGCACGCGCTACAGGAAGACTCCACGCTCGAAGTGGTGGGCGCGGCTTCGAACGGTGCGATTGCGCTTGAGCGAATCGCACAGTTGTGCCCCGATGTGATCACCCTGGACATCGAAATGCCGGAAGTGGATGGTCTGGCGGTTTTGCGTCGTATACGGAACCAAGCTGGACGGCCGCGTGTGGTGATGTTCAGCACCCTGACGGATCGCGGCGCGGCATTGACCCTGGAGTCGCTGGCGCTGGGTGCCGACGACTACGTCACCAAGGCGGCTAACGTTGGCTCGCTGGATCGTTCCATGGCCAGCCTGCGCGGCGACCTGATCCCCAAGATCAAGCAGTTCTTCGTGTTGCCGGGCCAGCCCGTGACCGCCCCGCCGCCCTGTGCGGCGCCGAAGCCTGCCGGTACGACCCGCGTTCCGGGACGTTTGGCCAGCCAGCCCAAAGTGTTGGCGCTGGGTATCTCAACGGGCGGACCGACGGCGCTGGGGGTCATCATTCCTCAGTTTCCGGCGGACTTTCCGCTGCCCATCCTGATCGTGCAGCATATGCCGCCGCTATTCACGCGGTTCCTCGCCGAACGGCTCCAAAGCACCGCGCAGTTAAACGTCCAAGAAGCGGCCGATGGAGATAAGGTGGTGGCCGGCACGGTACGGATCGCCCCCGGAGACTACCACATGCGCGTGCGAAACCAAGACGGAGAAGCCGTGGTCCGGCTGGATCAATCGCCGCCGGAAAACTCCTGCCGCCCGTCGGTGGACGTCTTATTCCGCTCGGTTGGAGAAGCTTATGGCGGGGCCGCGATTTCCGCCGTTCTGACCGGCATGGGGCAGGATGGTATGCGCGGCGCGGCCGTTCTAAAGGCCAATGGGGCGTATGTCATCGCCCAGGACGAAGCCAGCAGCGTGGTATGGGGCATGCCCGGCGCGGTGGTCGCGGCCGGATTGGCAAACTGCGTCATCCCCTTGGACGCAGTGGTTCCCGAGATCCTCCGCCAGGTAGGTAGAGGGTAAACCGATGCCAGTGGCCGATCTGGCTCCCGAAGGCTACCGCTTCCTGCAGGACTACGTGTACCGGGAGTCCGGCATCGTGCTTGATGGAGATAAGCGCTACCTGCTGGAAGCCCGCCTCACGCCCATCGTTCGCCAGATGCACCTGGAAAGCTTGAACGATCTCTGCGCCATGCTGCGCGGGCCGGCCGGCAACACCGTCCTGAAGCGTCAGGTCGTGGAGGCCATGACCACGAATGAAACCTTCTTTTTTCGCGATCCTGCGCAGTACGATGCGCTGCGATCGGTAGTCATCCCCAGCCTGATCGCGCTGCGCCAGGATACCCGAAAAATGGATTTTTGGTCGGCGGCATCCTCCTCCGGGCAGGAAGCCTACAGCCTGGCCATGATGCTTCTCGAGATGGGGCTGGGCGATTGGAGGGTCAAGATCCAGGGCACGGATTTGTCCGTCCAGATGGCGGAGCGCGCCCGCGAGGGGAAGTATCTGCAGATTGAAGTCAACCGCGGATTGCCGGTGGCGTATCTCGTAAAATACTTCACGCGGGCCGGCCTGGAATGGCAGTTGAAGCCTGAGGTGCGCAGGATGGTCGATTTCACCACCTTCGATCTGCGGCAGAGTATGTCCGCGCGCGGGCCGTTCGACGTGGTTTTCTGCCGCAACGTGCTGATCTATTTCGATGTGGAAGCCAAACGCAGGATCCTGGAGGAGATACATGGAACGCTATTCCGGGGCGGCTATCTGTTGCTCGGCGGCAGCGAAACGACGTTGAACCTGACCACGCGCTTCGAGCGAAGAATATTGGGCCAGACGGTGCTTTACCAGGCGCCCTGAAAGGACAAAATGACAGTTTCCTCTTCTCTGGAGATATATCGGGAGGATCTGGCGCGCATCGTGCAATCGGTCTTTCGCACCATGATGGATCTGGACGCCG
>JBEKIM010000408.1:0-6471 GCA_050011755.1 Bryobacteraceae bacterium
CTCTATGCGTGCGTCACCCACGATCTCGATGAACTCTTACGGGCGGTCGGGATCAAGGTCGCCGCCTGACCTTTGCGTAACGGGAACAAAATTCTCGTTGCGCGCCGCATAACGGGCTAACGGCGCTCTGTCCGCTACGCAAGGCAGCGCCCAGCCGCAGTATCCGGGAGTGCTGTTTTTACGCGACGCTGATTCCGGGCGCGGCGCCGTACCCGGGAACGCGCCTCACTGCGGGCTTTACGCCGAAGCCGTCGGTGGCAGCCGACACACAGGGCAACGCGTATGACCGCAGCCGGCTATCCAGCCGGCTCTGCCGCCTAAAAGGCGGCTGCGGGCATGATTGCCCGCCCTCCAACTGTGTTTTTCAACGGCTCGAAGTGATGGCACGGGTGCATCGCGCCGACGCCAACTTCGCGGGACGTGCAAGCGGCCATCGATGCCTGCGGCACTTCGTCACTGATGTGTCATAATAATCCGATCAGATTTGGCAACTCCACGCAAGACTCCAGGGCCCCTGTGCGCGCCCCTGATAAAAGGAGGAAACTGCATGTCCATCGGTAAAGGGAAGGCCGCGGTCCTGCTGGTGTGCGGGTTTTTGGCCGCTTCGGGTTCGTTTGCCCAAACCACGGGCGACCTGAGGGGGACGGTTAAGGATCCGTCCGGCCTGGTGATCGCGGGCGCCAGCGTGAAAGCCACGTTGGAGGGGACCAACACCGTTCGCGCGGCCACTTCGGACGCCAAAGGCGACTTCTTCATGGCGGCGCTGGCGGTGGGACCTTACACGGTAGAGGTGGAGACGGCGGGCTTCAAGAAATTCGTGCAGCACGTGGGGATCACGTTGGGACACGTGGCGGTGGTGGATGCCGCGCTCGAAATCGGGGAAGTGACCCAAACCATTACGGCGGAAGCCGAAGCCGCGCTGGTGGAGACCACCAGCACGCAGTTGGGCGCGGTGATGAATTCGCGCGCGGTGGTTAACCTGCCGCTGAATACGCGCGACACTTACCAGTTGCTGCAACTGCAGCCGGGCGTGCAGTCGCAACAGGGATATTCGCTGTTCGCGGGCAGCGACAACGCGGGCGTGGTCTCGGTAAATGGCGGGCGCGGGCGGGCCAACAATTTCAACGTAAACGGGGGCGACGCCAACGACCAGTTCGTGGCGGTTCCGGCGGTGGAACCTTCGCCCGACACGATCGAGGAATTCCGCGTCCTGACCAACACCTTCGACGCCGAATTCGGGCGGAATTCGGGATCGGTGGTGAACGTGGTGACCAAGGGCGGCACGAACGAATTCCACGGCGACGCTTACGAGTTCTTTCGCAATACGGACCTCGATGCGCGCGGCTTTTTCGATACGAACCGGCCGGATTTCCATCAGAACCAGTTTGGGGGCACGTTCGGCGGGCCGATCCGGAAGAACAAGACGTTCTTCTTCGCCTCGGTGGAGGACCGCCAGATTGTGCAGGGCATCCCGTCGGACCTGATCACGGTGCCGACCGCCGCGGAACGCAACGGCGATTTTTCGCAGTTGCCCACGGGACCGCAGGACACCTTCAGCGGCACTTTGACCGACAACTACCTGGCGACCGCCATGAACAACCGGCCGGGATGCGCGACGGCGGTGGCGGGCGAAGGCGGCGCGCCGATCGCGGCGGGAACGGCATGGGCCGCGATTTTTCCCAATAACCAGATCCCGACGCAGTGCTTCGATCCGACGGCGGCGGCCCTGATGAATCGTTACGTGCCGCTTCCCAATGGCGGCGGTAACATCTACCAGACGGTAGCGAACCAGTCCGAAAAGGGGATTCAATCCACGGTGCGGCTGGACCAGCATATCAGCGACCACCACCAATTGAGCTTCTATTACTATTTCGACAACGACACGCAGTTGCAGCCGTTTTCCACATTTGAAGCGGCGGGCGCCAACCTGCCGGGGTTCGGCGCATCCTATGGGACGCGCAACCAGCAGTTCAACTTGAGCGAAACGTGGACGGCCACGCCCACGGTGGTGAACGAGGCGCGCTTCACGTATTTCCGCGAAGGGCAGCTCAGCTACAACCATCCGCAGAATACGCAATTGGTGCAGAATGTTTGCGGGACGGCGGTGCCGGCGGCCAACTGTTTCTCCGATCCGGCGAATCCGCAATATGGTATCACGCCGAACCTGGGCGCGAACCACGAAGGCGTGCCGTCCATCTCGGCCTCGGGCGGATTCTCCATCGGCAACAATTTCGAGGGCGAGCTACCGCAGATCGGCAACAGCTTTCAATGGTCCGACAGCCTGAGCAAGGTGACGGGCGCGCACAGCCTGAAATTCGGTGTGGATGTACGGCGCATGCGCTTCGATCAGACGCTTTACTACAACGTGAACGGCTCCTACTCGTTTACCAGCGGCGGCACCAACGACGTGGGCTCCGACGATGTTTACCCGGACTATCTATTGGGGCTGCCGAACACCTATACGCAAGGATCGGCGCAACACGAGAATGTGCGCAGCACGGCGCTGTACCTGTTCGCGCAGGATAGCTGGAAGATCCGCTCGAACCTGACCCTGAACTATGGCCTGCGCTGGGAACTGGACACGCCGCTGACGGACATCGGGCATCACGTGCAGACTTTCCGTCCCGGACAGGCCACCACCATTTATCCCTGCCAGCTTGCGCCGGACAATCCGCTGGTGGCGCAGTACGGGTCGACCGATTGCAGCGAGAATGGGCCGGCCAATGCGGTATTTCCGTTGGGGCTGGTTTTTCCGGGGGACACCGGGATTCCCAACGGGATGACGCAGACTTACTACAAAGCGTTTGCGCCGCGGATCGGGCTGGCGTGGAGTCCATCGGCGAGTTCCGGATTCTGGCAAAAACTGGTGGGCGCGCCGGGCAAGACGAGCCTCCGCGCGGGATGGGGCATCTTCTACAATCCCATCGAGCAACTGGTGCTGGAGCAGTTCAGCGCGGAGCCGCCGTTCGGGGGCAGCACCACGCTGGCGAACCCGATGTTCAACACGCCCTTCCTGGGGCAGGACGGGACGGTATCGCCGAACCCGTTCAACGGCATTCTGAACCCGGTGCGGGGGCAACCCGTGGATTGGTCCTCTTACCGGCCGATTTTGTTATACGGGCAATTCCAGCCGAACATGCGCACGCAGTATTCCGAGCAGTACAACTTCACCATCCAGCGGGAACTGCCCAGCGACATCCTGTTTCAGATCGGCTACGTGGGGACGCAGGCGCACCGGCTGCTGGCATCCTACGACTTGAACTACGGGGACGCGCAAACCTGCCTGGACCTGAACAATCTTTCGAACCTGACGGGCGACAGTTCGCTGGCGTGCGGTCCGTTCTATGCGGATTCGTCGTTCACCATTGGGGCCGGAGAGATTCCGGCGGGATTCACGCTGCACCTGCCGTATGGCCCGCAACCGACGGTGACGGGGCCGAATGCCAATCCCATCACGCTGGTGGGATTGCGCAAGTATTCTTCGCCGAACTGCAATCCGTTGACGGGGACTGGTTGCCCGGCGGATGGCGTGCCGGTGTTTTCGAGTATTTTCACCGAGAATACGGTAGCCAACTCGAATTACAACTCCCTGCAAGTGAGCGCGGAGAAGCGCTTCTCGCACGGGCTGCAGTTCCAGGCGGCTTACACGTTCAGCAAATCGATCGACGACGCTTCGAGCTTTGAAAGCATGCTGAATCCCCTGAATTTCAGAGACAGCCGCGCGCTTTCGCTGTTCGATGCGCGGAACCGGCTGGTATTCAGTTACGTTTACCAGTTCCCGCACATGGACGTCCATGGCTTCGCCGATAAGGTGCTGAACGGCTGGCAGAGTTCGGGCATCGTGACATTCCAGAACGGATTTCCGGTGCCGATCGAATCGTCGTCGGATCTGGAGTTGATGGACAGCTCCTTTTTCTATTACCCGGGCGAACCGAACCAGGTGGCGGCGATGCAACGCTTGAATCCGCGGGGGCCTGGGAATTTGGCCTTCAATACGGCTGATTTCCAGCAGCTTACGCCGGCGGAGTACGGCACCATCGGGGATTCGCCGCGCTCGGTTTGCTGCGGGCCCGGCATCAACAACGTGGATTTCAGCATGATGAAAGACACGACGGTGAAGGAGCACTACAAACTGGAATTCCGCGCGGAGTTTTTCAACATCGCCAATCATGCGCAGTTCACCAAGGTGGACGGGAATATCTCGGACAGCGCGGTGGATGCGAATGGGAATGTCCTGCCGGGAACGGGGACGTTCGGCAAGGTGCTGCAAGTGCGCGATCCGAGGCTGGTACAGTTCGGGTTAAAGTTGATTTTCTAGGGGGATGCCATGCGAACCTTGACGAGTATTTGCGGCATTCTGACGATTGGCTGGCTGGCGGTTGGGGCGTGCGCACAGCAGGCGGCGACATCCAGCGGCAAGACCAAGCTGGATGTGGCCGGCGCGCACGATACCAGCTTGACCAAGGGCCCGGCACTTTACGAGCGGTACTGCGCGGTGTGTCACGGCAAGGACGGCAAAGGCGGAGGGCCGGCGGCGGCGGCTTTGAAAGCGGCGCCCACGGACTTGACGCAACTCGCCCAACACAATGGCGGCAAGTTCCCAGTGGGGGCGGTCAGGCAATTGCTGGGCGGCGGTTCGTCGACGCCCGCGCACGGATCGGAGGAAATGCCGATCTGGGGGCCGGTGTTCCGGGCCATGAATCCGGATGAGAACATCGCGAAACTGCGGGTCGACAATCTGCTGCGGTATCTGGAGTCGATGCAGGCGAAGTAAGAGAAGAAAGGGTCTGTAGACCCCTTGCGCGCTCCCGCTCCCACAGGGGGTTCCAGAACCTTCTCCGCCGGGCTTACGTCTAATATGCTGGTAAACGGAACAGTATGCGCATTCGACCGTTCTTATGCATGCCCTTGCTGTGGAGTTGGCTCGCGCTTCCGCTCCCGGCAAACGATCCGACGGGCACCATCACCGGCACGGTGACCGATTCGAGCGGGGGCGTCGTCCCCAAAGCGCGCGTTACGGTCAGCAATCGAGCGACCAATGCCTCGCGCGACGCGGTAACGAATGACGACGGCGATTTCACGGTGGCCCTGCTGCCGCCGGGACACTATCGGGTAGGGGTCGAGAAGGAAGGCTTTCGCCGCGCCGTGCTGGACGATCTGGGCCTGGACGTGGAACAGACGGCGCGCATCGATTTCACGCTGCAAGTGGGTATGTTGACCGAGGAAGTGAAGGTCAACGACACGCCGCCCATCATTCAAACGGACACGTCCACGCTGGGGCAGGTGATCGATGGCCGGCTGGTCCACGAGCTACCTCTGAACGAGCGGAACTTCCTGGCATTCGCCCTGCTGGCGCCGGGCAGCCAATTGCCGGCGGCCGGATCGCAGAATTCCACGCAGGGCGGGGCGGTGAGCGTGAATGGCGCGCGAGAACAGTCCAACAACTTCCTGTTGGAAGGGGTGGACAACAACGATCCCTACATTAACCAATACGTGGCGCTGCCGTCGATCGACGCCGTGCAGGAATTCAAAGTGCAATCAAGCGACTATGCGGCGGAATTCGGGCGCAGCGGCGGCGCACAAGTGAACGTGATCCTGAAGAGCGGATCGAACGAGTTCCATGGCGGACTGTTTGAGTTCCTGCGCAATCGCAATTTTGACGCCAAGAATTATTTCGATCCGCCGGACTGCACGGCCGGGTCCGTACCGGGCACTTGCGGGCCGATCCCCAGCCTGGACCGCGACCAGTTCGGCGGAACGTTCGGCGGCCCGATCCGAAAGGACAAAACCTTCTTCTTTGTTTCGTACGAGGGTCTGCGCTTGCGGCAGGCGACTACGCGGGAGGCCACCGTGCCTTCGCAAACGCAGATCTCGGAGATCGAGGGACTTTTGTCTGGAGTGGGGCTGCCGCCGAATCCGGCCGGCCAGGCGATTTTGAATCTATATCCGGCCGCGAACGTGGGGCCGGGCCTGGCGAATTCAAATACGTTTGTGTCGTCACCCGTGATTCGGAACAGCGAGAACCTGGGTACGGTAAAAGTAGACCATCACGTGGGGCCGGACGACACGCTATCGGCGCACTGGTCGATTTTCGACCAGGATCGATTCAATCCATTCGACCCGGTGAACGCGTTCACCAACTTGCCGGGCTACGGCAGTTATACGCTGAACGACGGGCAGAATGGCGGGTTGAGCTGGACGCACGTGTTCAATTCGGCGGCGATCAACGAGTTCCGGCTGGGATTCAACCGCATGCGGGCGGGGGCCTTGCAGCAGAGCTCTGGGCAAAATCTGAGCGCGCAACTGGGTTTCCCGGATGTGCTGACGAGCCCCGTGGATCTGGGCTATCCGGAAGTGAATATCCTGGGCTTCGACGGGATCGGCGAGCCGCTGAATTATCCGCAAGACCGGCACGATACGACGATACATCTGTCGGACAACCTCTCGTGGATTAAAGGGCGCAACCAGTTT
>JBEKIM010000409.1:0-6464 GCA_050011755.1 Bryobacteraceae bacterium
GCTTGGGGAAATTCGACATCGTCTTTCTGCTGGGCGTTCTGTATCACCTGCGGCATCCGCTGCTGGCGCTGGAGATCGTATGCAGTCTGACCACCGACATCGCCATCGTCGAGTCGTTCGTCACCGATGGCGACACGTGGCGGGAACACACCGCGGACATCCCAACCATGGAATTTTACGAAGGACGCGAGCTAGCCAACCAATTCGATAATTGGGTCGGCCCCAGCGTGGCGTGCCTCCTGGCCATGTGCCGGGCCGCCGGATTCGCCCGCGTGGAATTGCTCCGCAGCGAACCCTACAATGG
The DNA here is from genome assembly GCA_050011755.1 of Bryobacteraceae bacterium. Taxonomy (GTDB): domain Bacteria; phylum Acidobacteriota; class Terriglobia; order Bryobacterales; family Bryobacteraceae; genus Bog-159. Next base: position 305 of record JBEKIM010000409.1, read on the forward strand.
CCTGGTGGCGTGCTACCGCAAATGGGAGCCACCGCCCGCGGCGCCTACCTCGGCGCCCCCGCACTCCCTCGCCGTCGCCAACAACGCGGACCAGGGCATCAACTTTGCGAGCCGCAAGGAGCAGTACATCACCTGCTGGTTCCGCAGCCCCCGCGCCGAAATTATGAATGAGGATCTACGCCTGGAGGTGGGTGCGTTCGGCGTGGCATGCTATTGGACCGGAAACCTGCAGGACCACCTTTGGGCCGCGAACTTTCCCTTGCCGCGCGGCCTTGCGCCGGGATGGCACGCCGTGCGATTGCGCTTCGCGGATAGCGATTTCAGCGACGCGGTGCGAATTGCCGTAGACCTTCCGATCAATGTCAGCCGGATTGTCTGGCGGGGAGTCCGCGATTCCATCACCTGGCAGAGCGACGAAGTCTCCGTGACGGCCGAGGGGCACATGGCCTGCTGGGTGGCCGGACTTCCGGAGAATGCGGACCGCCATAACGTGCGCATCTACCTGGGCGATACCCGGCTCAGCGTGCAGTGGCTGGGCACGCCGGATGCAGAGGCGGTCTTCCAGGTGAATGCGTTGGTGCCTGGGACTTTGCCAAAGGGGACGCACATGCTGCGGATCGAATGCGGCGGAGTCAGCTCGGACCCACATGCGGTCCGGCTGGTTTAAGCGCTGCGCACGAGGAACCTACGTGCTGTAACTTCGGTTACGTGTTGACCGGCGACACCTAAGGCTTCCTTTTAGGAAGCAAGTACCTTACTCTGTACTCGCCAGACTTACTGTATCGTTCCACACGTAGTTTAGCCGTTCCAGAAACTTTTGCCTTGCACATTCCATTTTCTCTGGTAGTGTACTCAGTGGAGGAATTTTACAAATGATGAATTCCGAAAGGAAGGTAAAGCCATCGATACCATGGCTACTTCCATGTCTACTCCTAGCTTGTCTGGCGCCTGCCCAAGCTACAGTGACAGTGGCGCTGACGCCTACCAGCGGCAGCGGATACACCGGAACCTTCACGTTTAGCGCGACCGATACCGCGGGGTACGCGGATCTGGCGGACGTCCAGATGTACATAGGCCCGACGCTGACTTCAACCAACACATGCCAGGCCGTTTATTGGGTATCGTCCAACCTGATTCAGTCCTACACGGACACCGGCAGCGCCGGGGCTTCCGCCGCGCCTGGATCGGCTACAACCCTAGCCAACAGCCAGTGCTCGTTCGCGTTGCAGAACGCGCACGCGACCAAAGCCGGAAACACGGTAAGTGTGACGCTGCCGGTCACGTTCCAGCCCTGGTACTCAGGCGCCGAAAACGTCTATGTAGCGGGGGTTACTAATGGAGGCAGCAACAGTGGCTGGCCAAAACTGGGCACTTGGACCGCGACTACCGAGATCAACATCGGCGCGCCGACCTGGACCAGTATTATGACCTCTTCGAGTAAGCCCTGGTATTTCTATTACGACAACTCCACGATAGACGAGTGGTCGCCCACTAACCCCAACAACATCTACTCGATACCCTACACGTTCCCAGCCCCTACTTCGGGCACCGCGGACGTTACTAGCGCCGTCTGCACCTTCCCGGATACCTCCCCGGATGCCCCGCCCTTCTGGTTCGACCCAGTCTCTCCCTACACGGACTGGAGCGGGATGGCCAAGACGATCACCGATGGAAATGTGTACTTCGACTATCCAGGCAGTCCCGGCATGTCCAACAGTTCTTTCGGGCTGGAATTCCAGGCTCAGTTCGCCGGCTCATGGAGTTCGGGCTCGGGTGACATCATCGAGACGACTTTCTGGCATCAACAGCGCTGTTTCTCCGGCGGCCTGGAATACGGCTTCTCGTATACACTAGCCAGCAATTCTCAGATCGGGCCTCCCGTGTTTTACTATACGACGAATAGTAATTGCGGGATACAAAACACTACCGGCAATCCGCCCTCGCTGGGTTATTGCCACACCGCGAATTCGTATTCCAGCAGCTTTCAAAACGAAGACAACTTGCCGGGTAACAACTATCAATATCCTACCCACGGACTGCCGCTTAACAATATCACGTTCAATGGAAGCCCCTATCAGAATCAGTTGCTGCTATACCACGCCTACGTGACGCCGAACGCGTCCGCGCCGAACGGCTATCAGTTTCAGGTCGAAGTGACCACAGCCAACACCTATGAGCTGGTGAATTGCAACGCAAGCTACAACAACACGCCCAAGAACCCGGCCAACGGAGACTCCGGCAATCAAAGCATGAGCTTCATGAGTAAGCCATGCAGCTTCCCGATCGAGCCCAGCGGCTGGTTCAGTATCCAGACTCTGTACAACTCGGGGACGACCGGATATGTGGATACCGGCGTCCAGCGTTCGAACACTATTGTGACGTCGCCGGCGAACCTGGATTTCGAAGTCACTTCGGTCAAAGTCGGAGCGCATTAACCAAACCGATGTGGGGACGCCCGTGGTTCGAAACAGAGCCCGGGCGTCCCGCTCCGGCAGCGCAGTCTGGTGCGGAATGCGTCATATAATTGGTTCGTGCTGCTTCGGCCCGTCCCGCGGGAGGTCCCGCGCCGTCCGTTTCCTACTGCCGCCACAAACCTCCCGCTCGCCGTCGCGGCCGCCCTCACCGCGATCCTGGCAGCGCGGACATTTTGGTATCTCTTCCACTCCGTCACCAATGTGCCCTATCCCGACCAGTGGGTCATGCTCGACGAGATTTGGGCCGCGCGCGGCGGACATCGCGGTTGGAGCTACCTTTGGTCTCCCTATTGGGGCCAAAGGCCGCTGTTCCCGCGATTGTTGATTCTCTTTTCGGTCAAGTATCTGCATTACACCATGCTGCCGTTCGTCGTCGCCAACGTAGCGGCGCAGCTATCCACGTTGTCGGCGATGGTCTGGTCCGTCCGGCGGCTCTTCCCTGGCCGCGGGCCCCTCTTCTGGCTTTCGGCAGTCGCCGCCGTCCATCTCCTGCTGTCTTCGCTGCAAATGGAGGTCTTCGTCGAAGGCATCGAAATCGTCTACACGGTGGGGTATGGAGCCGCCCTGGCCGCCATCGTCGTGCTCGGCGCCGCGATCGATCCCCGGTTCAAATTCCGCACGCGCTTCTGGATTGCCGTTCTGCTGGGCGTCCTATCCACGGGCTTTGTGGCGATAGGGCTGGCCGTCTGGCCGCTTCTGATGCTGGAGGCCTGGCTGGCTCGCGCGCCGCGGAAATACCTGGTCTTTTTGGGCGCCTTAACCGCGCTGCTGGTGCTGGCTTATGCAATCGGCTACAACAGAATACCTGAAATGGGCATGGGGGTTGGGGGCGTCGTGCGGCATCCCCTGCAGGCATTTTGCGTGATTGCATTCGTCCTCGGAGGTCCGATCAGCCTTTACTCTCCATGGCTCGGCGTCATGGCCGGCGCGATCGGTATGGCGATGGCTTTGGGCGCCGCCATTTTGTCTGTGCGCACTCGCAGCAGACAGCCGGCAGCATCGGCGCTCGTGCTGGTCGTTTTCTTCCTGTTGGGGTCGGCCGTGAGTATCGCGGCCGGGCGCATCACCCCAGGAGCCCTGGCGGGCCACACGGGGCAGCCCGTGAGCCGATACATGAGTCCCGTGTTCATGTTTTGGGCCGCGCTGTTCCCCGTTTCGTTATTCTGTTGGAATTACGGCCGCATTGCGCGCCTGACCGCGTTGGCCGTCGCCGCTACGATCCTGGTGCTGACCTTCGGTACCTGGAACTGGCAGTGGATGCTGCCCCGGGCCTGGGCCTCGGTTTCCCAGAGCTATGACGCCATCGCTTCCGGCTTCCTGGTGGATGTCCGGGACCGGGAATCCATGTCGCGTATCATTCCGGACCAGGAATATCTTGCACGCATGGTGGATTATATGCGCCAACAGGATTTGTCTGTATTCGCGGAGGCCAGAGCGCATTGGCCTGGCCGGAATATCGACAGCATTGCACCGATTGCGCAAGGCGCGAATTGCCGCGCTACAATCGACCCGGTAAGCCTGGGTGGTAATCCACCCGCCTTCCGCGTGACCGGCACGCTGACGTTGGATGGCCGCTCTCCGCGCGGCGTTCTGGATATCCTGATTACGGACGATGCCGGGATGGTGCAAGGTCTCGCGCGAACGCTCCCCGCCGAAAGCGAGAGCCTGGCAGCGGTGAAGTTTTTCGGCTACGCGCGCGGTGCTTCGCCGCGGAACTTGCGGTTGTTTGCTCTCGTTCGCAACCGGCCCATGGCCTGTTTGGGGCAATAAATTACTTGGCTAACCACGCCATCGGCTGTGTTCTGGTAGAGGCGTGACAGGCCGGGGCCGCGCCGTCAATTCGGCTGCTGTGCGGCCCGCTTCTTTTCCCGCCGTTTTCTCAGCTTCTTTTCCTGTTTGACGAAGGCCGTTTTCGGGGCACTCAAGAGCATTCCAACGGCGTTGTCAAAACGCTCCCATTCCGTGTTGCCGGGGACGGGCGGGGCGGGCAGTGGCTTCATTTCTTCCCTTCCTTGATGTCCGTTTTTTCAACGGCGGTTTCTGTTTCAGACTCGTCGGGTTTATCTTTCTCGCCGTCATCATCCCCGAGCTCCATTCCCGGCAGCTTAGGTTGCTTGGCCGGTACAAGTATGTCCGCTAGTCCGTATGCATCCATCCCGCATTCGCGTGCAAAGTGCCGAAGCTGGGCATCGTCTGAGTAGATGGCCGATGCTCCCTGTGTCTTTGCGATAGCTACTATTTGCCTGTCAAACTTGACCCTATTCCACGGCGGCTGTTTCGCTCGTTCCTTGTGGGTCTTTTTTGTGGCCGCATACTGAGCCGCGAGTTCGATTGCCGCGCGTTCGTCAAAGGCGCGAACTTGAAATGCCCCAAACGTCTTGAGCTTCTCGATATACACTTGGACCGTAAACTTGCCAGCCATTAGCAGTTCTGCCAGCGCCGGTGTCGGGATGATTATTTTCGCCTTTTTTGGTAGATAGTGACTCGATTAGTCCATCGATACGCGCCGCCGCGCGCTCAACGGAAGCACTGGCTTTTCGATCAAACAGAAAAACTAGGAACGAATTGTCGAAGGCGACCTTCACGAAATCTACTCACTTCTCAACTGATATAATCGTTCCATAATGTCCGTAGGCCACTGCGGGCCTTCCATTGCCCTGAGTTCGCGCACGGCGTCTTTCAGGCTTCTATGATCCAACTCTTCCACATTGTCTACTCGAAAGAATGTGCGCTCCCACTGTCCAGCCTCATCCCTATTCCAGTGCGCAGTGCCATGGACCCTCACGTACTTTAGGTAAAGCGGCCCCAGCCTGGAGGCTACGTCGATATTGGCGGTGCATGGATGGATTATGCCATCTTCATCACGAACATGCACCGGAACGGTCTCATCCTTACCCCCGAGTCTAATGAGTTGGCCATCGATAAAGTCTTGCTGGGCGATTGGCCCGATGCTCTCAGTTTTGGCGCGCTTCTTGCCGGGGAATTGCAGGATCTTTGCCCCGCCGAGGTATACAGCACCGGTGGCGTGGTCGCGAAAAAGAAGGTCATCAATTTTGTAGTACGCTCCGGCGGTATCGCTATCCGGGGTATTGCACGCAGTTCTAACCCTGAGGCGCACTTTCTCAATCGCTACGGAGTCTATCTTTTTGACCAATGCTGCGCTGCCCTTCGCTACCCTCAAAAGATGGATGTGATCCCTTTCTCCATACAGCACGGCTAGTTGAGTTATGTATTCGGCCAGCCGCGCCATGGGAAGCGTGAGCGGGTCAAATTCAGGGATTCTAAAGATAAGTTCGTTGCGCGCCCCTTTAGCCATGTGATATACTCCTCCATTGCGGGGTTTGGTTTGACGCAACTTTAGCGTCAAGACCGCGCGTGGTGTTGCAAGCGCCGCATGTGGCAGCCGTGTCCATCGGTATCAAACTTCCTACACGAAAAAGCCCCGATTGGCGTCAGGGCTTTTCCCTTTCGGGCTGCGCTTGCTGCCCTTAAATCGTCTCCGGTGTTCATCCTGAATCTGAAAGCTTACCTGTAAGCTGCTCCCAAGTCAACTGCTTGCCGACGATCTCACGTACCACGATGTTGAAGCGGTCGCGGTCGTTCATCTTGCGATTGTTGTAGCGGAAGACTTGTTCATCAAGATACCGAAACAGGTGGAACGGTTCCACGCTGTGATGTACGGGCCC
>JBEKIM010000410.1:0-6459 GCA_050011755.1 Bryobacteraceae bacterium
CAACAGGCGGTTGCCGCGGTTTACGGGGAGGTCGAGATTCGGGCCGCTTTTCTATGCGGACTTGATGGTGGAAGAGATGGTCATCGTGGAAGTGAAGGCGGTGGAGGCCATTGCGCCCGTCCATAAGAAGCAGCTTTTGACCTATCTTAAGCGGCCGGCAAACGATTGGGGCTGCTGATTAACTTCAATGTCTTCCTGATTAGGGACGGAATCACCCGCATAGTAAATGGACTTAGGGATTAGGACTCTTGGCGGACTTCGCGGAATTAGTTCAGAGATTAAGATTTCTTGGCGTGCTTGGCGGTTATCTTTGCGCCTTGGCGAGAAATCTTACTCCTCCTGTTCGCCCAGATCCGCCGCACGGTTTTCGAACTTGGTGAACTCGTGCAGGAACACCATTTCGATTTTGCCCACCGGGCCGTTGCGCTGCTTGGCCAGGATCAGCTCGGCCTGTCCCTTCAGGCTCTCGTCCTGGGGCCGGTAAACCTCTTCGCGGAAGATGAAAGCCACGACGTCGGCATCTTGTTCGATCGATCCGCTTTCGCGCAGATCGCTGAGCTGCGGACGGTGGTCGCCCTGCCGTGTTTCGGGTGCGCGGTTGAGCTGCGAGAGCACGATCATCGGCACGTTCAGGTCCTTGGCGAGCAGCTTCATACCGCGCGAGATGGTACTGATCTCCTGGTTGCGGTTCTCGAAGCGGCCGCGCCCGGACATCAATTGGAGATAGTCGACGATCACCAGGCCCAAGCCGTGCTCGGCCTTGGTGCGGCGCAGCTTGGCGTGGATATCCATCATGTGGATGCCGGCCGTGTCGTCGATGAAAAGCGGGGCTTCCACGAGGCTCGAAGCCGCGGCCTGCAACCGTTTGCGTTCATCGGCGCTGAGATAGCCGGCGCGGAATTTCTGGCTGTCCACGCGCGCGGTGGCGCACAGCATACGGGTGAGCAGCGACTCCTTCGACATTTCGAGCGAGAAGATCGCGACCGTGCGCTTGACCTTGCTGGCGACGTGCTGCGCGATATTCAGCGCCAGCGCGGTCTTGCCCATGGATGGCCGCGCAGCCAAAATGAATAAATCGCCGGCGTGCAGCCCGCTGGTTTTCTCGTCGAGCTTGGTGAATCCCGTGCTGATGCCCTTGACGCGCTTGCTGGGATCGAGGAAGGCGTTCAGTCCGCCCTGGTACTCGTCGATCACCTGGCGCGGGCTGACCAGTCCGCTCCGGACGCGGTCTTCGCCCAGTTTGAGCAGCGTCTCTTCGGCGCCCGCCAGGATCTCGCCGGCGTCTTCTTCGCCGATGAGGCAGCGGTTCATGAGGTGCTGCGAGGCGAAGATGATCCGCCGCAGCACGGCCTTATCCTTGACGATGCGGATGTAGGCGTCGATATTCAGGATCTGCGGCAGGCCGTCGTCGAGAGAAACCAGGTAGCTGAGGCCGTCGCAGGATTCCAGCTCGTTGAAGCGCATCAGCTCGTTGGCCACCGTGACGCGGTCGATGCGCTCGCCGCGCTCGGCCAGCTCACCCATGCGGGAGAAGATGCGGCGATGTTTTTCGAGGCTGAAATCGTCGGGCTGGAGTTCGCCGGCGGCCTGTATATAAAGGCTATCGTTGAGCAGGATGGAGCCGAGCACGAAACGCTCGGCATCGACGTTGCTGGGCAGGCCCTTATCGAGGGCTATGGAAGTCGCTGACATGGCGGATTACTCAGGTTACAGGCGCGTGACGCCCGACGCACGCACTTTTTTCAGGCCTTGTTTTGATCCGCTTAGCCTCTGTATAAAACATGGCATTCGCGCCGGATTGGGGGGCGCCGGCAAATCGTTCAGAATCAGTGGGCCGGGACTCGCGGCGGGAGCTTGTTAACGGTTTTGCACACGCGTTCAACAGGGCCGCCGCAAAAAAGAACATCCGGCAGAAACAAATCTCTTATCTTCTGTTTTTACTCTATTTGCGGACCGTGTGCAAGAACTTTCCTTTGAAGCACACGGTAGCGGCTATCGGGCGGGCACCACGACCTCCAACTGGCGGAAGCGCGCGCTGAAATGCCGCAAGAACGGCGGTTCGACGGCAATCTCGAGCCCGCGGATTTCTTCCTTGCGCGCGTTCACCTCGAGGATGGCTTCCACCACGTAATCGATGTGGCTCTGCGTGTACACCCGGCGCGGGATCGCCAGGCGCAACAGCTCGTGCTGCGCCTTGTCGCCGAACATCACCGAGCCGATTTCCACGGCGCGTATGCCGGCGTGGCGGTATAACTCGACGGCCAGGGCCTGCCCCGGGAACTGCGCGCGCGGAATGTGCGGCAGCATGCGCGCCGCATCGATATAGATGGCATGCCCGCCGGGCGGCTCCACGATGGGAACCCCATGATCGGCGATGTGCCGCCCCAGGTAGCTGGTGGAAACGATGCGGTAGTTGAGATAAGCCGGGTCGAGCACTTCATCCAAGCCCACCGCGATGGCTTCCAGGTCGCGCCCCGCCAATCCGCCGTAGGTGGGAAAGCCTTCCGTGAGGATCAGCAGGTTGGTTTCCTGGGCCGCGAGGCGGTCGTCGTTGGTGGAAAGGAATCCGCCGATGTTGGCGAATGCGTCCTTCTTGGCCGAGAAGGTGCAGCCGTCGGCGAGAGAAAACATTTTCTGGGCGATTTGCTTTGGCGTCCAACTGGCGTACCCGGGTTCGCGCTGGCGGATGAACCAGGCGTTCTCGGCAAAGCGGCAGGCGTCCAGGTAAAAGGGGATGCCCCAGCGGCGGGTGATGCGCCGGACCGATTCGATATTGGCCATCGAGACCGGCTGTCCGCCGCCGGAATTGTTGGTGACGGTCAGCATCACCAGCGGAATATGCTCCGCGCCGGTCTCCTGGATCAGGCTCTCCAGGGCGTCGACGTCCATATTGCCCTTGAAATCGAGGCGGGCCTGGGTGTCGGCGGCTTCGGGGATGGGGAGATCGACGGCCCGGGCGCCGGTGAATTCGATGTTGGCGCGCGTGGTATCGAAGTGCGTATTGCTGGGCACGACGTGCCCGGGGCGGCACATGACGGTGAACAGGATGCGCTCGGCGGCGCGGCCCTGGTGCGTCGGGATCATGTGGCGGAAGCCGGTGAGATCGTCGACCACGCGCTTCATGCGGAAAAAGCTCTCGCTGCCGGCGTAGGATTCGTCGCCGCGCATGAGCGCCGCCCACTGCCCGGTGGACATGGCGCTGGTTCCGGAATCGGTGAGCAAGTCGATGAGGATGTCCTTCGCTTCGATCAGGAACAGGTTGTAGCCCGCGGCTTCGAGCAGGCGCTCGCGCTCCTCGCGGGTGGTGTGGCGCAGCGGCTCCACGCTCTTGATGCGGAATGGTTCGATGATCGTTTTCATTCGATTCGCGACTCCTCTGTAACCTACCAGTTTAATGTTTTAATATGCCTTGAGGAGAAACATGACGCGAAAATTGTTCCTGGCGGTTTGCGGCGGCGCGGCGATGCTCGCCACCAGCTTGTTGGCAGCCGACGCCACGCCCAAGACGGTGATCCACGTGATTTCGGTCGAGTGGAAGAAGGATGCCACGCCGGCCCAGATTGAGAAAGCGATTAAGGGGGCGGAAGCGCTTCCGTCGGAGTATCCGGGGATTCTGCACGTGTGGACGAAGCCGATCAAGAAACAGCTTCCGGAGGGGTATAGCCACGTGATCGTGATGGAATTCGCGAGCGAAGACGCGCTGGCGAAATATGCCGGGAGCCCGGCGCAGAAGAAGTGGTATGAGGCGTACATGGCGGTGCGCGAGGAGAGCCGCACCAGCGATATCACGAATTAGCGAGCCGATTTGGACTTTTGGTTGGACCACTAATGGTGACGATGGGCCGCAGCCTGTGGCGCACGCTTTAGCGTCGCTTTAGCGGGGGCCGCGCGGATGCGGGTGAAACAGCGGCGAGACCCGCGTGGGGCAACGTCGACAGCGCTTCGCCTTGGAGGGCGGGCAGGATTGCCCGCCCTCCGATTCAGGAATAGATTCCGGGGGCTTCGTAGCCGATCGCTTGCACATACTCCACGTAGGAGCCGGGATATACGCGCGGATGGCGGTCGCGGCCGCTTTCTCCGCCTAACTCCAGGACGCGCGAGCCCAGGCCGCGCAGGAACATGCGGTCGTGGGAGACGAAGATCATGGTGCCTTCGAAGTCTTTGAGCGCGTCCACCAACATCTCTTTGGTAGCCACATCCAGGTGATTGGTGGGCTCGTCGAGCACCAGGAAATTCGGCGGGTTGTAGAGCATGCGCGCCATGGCCAGCCGCGATTTCTCGCCACCCGAGAGCGCCCGGATGCGCTTGTCCACGTCGTCTCCCGAGAACTGGAACGCGCCCGCGAGCGTGCGCAGGGGGCCCAGGCCATCCTGCGGAAAGTCCCTTTGAAGCTGCTCGATGATGGTCAGCTCGGGATCGAGCACGTCGAGCGATTGCTGGGCGAAGTAGCCCATGTTCAGGCTGGCGCCCAGGCGCACGCTGCCGGCGTCGGGCTCGCTCGCGCCCGCGATCATTTTCAGCAGGGTGGTCTTCCCCGCCCCGTTCCTGCCCATCACGGCCCAGCGCTCGCCGCGGCGGATGGTCAGATTGAAGCCGTCGTAGATCACGCGCGGGCCGTAGCTTTTGTGCAGATCCTCGATGACCGCGACCTGATCGCCCGAGCGCGGCGGCACGCGAAACTCGAACTTTACCACCTGGCGTTTCTTCGGCAGTTCGATCTTCTCGATCTTATCGAGGGCCTTGATGCGGCTCTGCACCTGGGCGGCTTTGGCCGCGTGAGTCTTGAAGCGGTCGATGAAGCGCTGTTCCTTGGCCAGCATGGATTGCTGGCGCGCGAAGGCCGCCTGCTGGTTGGTCTCGCGGATGGCGCGCTCGCGCTCGTAGAAATCGTAATTGCCCGAGTAAACGATGATTTCGCCGGCATCGATTTCGGCGATCTTCGAGACGATGCGGTTCATGAACTCGCGGTCGTGCGAAGTCATCAGCAGGGCGCCGGGGTAGGACTTCAGAAACTGCTCCAGCCAGATGATGGACTCGATGTCGAGGTGGTTGGTGGGCTCGTCCATCAGCAGCACATCGGGCCGGCCGAGCAGGACGCGCGCCAGCGCCACGCGCATCTTCCAGCCACCCGATAGCGCGCCGGCGTCGCCATCGATCTGGTCGTCCTCGAAGCCCAGACCGTGCAGGACCTCGCGCGCCTGGGCTTCGAGCGAATAGCCGCCCAGGTGCTCGTATTCCTCCTGCACTTCGCCGAAGCGCGCCAGGATGCGGTCCATATCGCCGGCGCGCGCCGGATCGCTCATGGCGTGATGCAGGTCTTCCAGCTCGTGGTGCAGATCGCCGACGCGTCCGCTGCCGGCGATGGCCTCGTCGAGCACGGGCCGGCCTTTCATCTCTTCGACGTCCTGTCGGAAGTAGCCGATGGTGAGTTTCTTCGGCACGGAGACCTCGCCTTCGTCGGGCGATTCCTCGCGCACGACCATGCGGAAGAGAGTGGTCTTGCCGGAGCCGTTGGGGCCGACCAGGCCGACCTTCTCGCCGGGGTTCAATTGAAAGGAGGCGTCCACGAAGACCAACTGCTTGCCGTATTGCTTATTGATGTTGGAGAAAGAGATCATCGAAATACCAAGCTAACAGAAGCGGCGTTGCCAACCTGACGGCGGTACCTTAGAATTGGACGTGCGGGCGGGCGTGAAAGACTTTTTTGTTAGTTACAGCAAAGCCGACTTACGATGGGCGGAGTGGATCGCCGCCCAGTTAGAGAACGCTGGTTACAGCACGATCTACCAGGTCCGTGATTTCCGGCCCGGGTCGAATTTCGTGGTGGAAATGGACCGCGCCACGGCCGATGCGAAGCGCACCCTCGCGGTGCTTTCGCCCGACTATCTGGCGGCCCTTTACACGCATCCGGAGTGGGGCGCGGCGTTCGCCCAGGACCCGACCGGGGAGAAGGGGATACTCGTTCCGGTGCGCGTGCGCGAGTGCGAGTTGAAGGGTCTGCTTGCCCAGATCGTCTACATCGACTTTGTGGGACGCGACGAAGCGGCCAACAGAGTGGCGCTGCTGGCGGGGGTTGGGCGTGGGGGCGTCAAGCCAGACGCCGAGCCGGAGCCGCGCTTTCCCGGCGGCCTGCCGCACATCTGGAACATCCCGCATCCGCGCAACGCCAATTTCACGGGCCGCGAGGGGGAACTGCGGCAGTTGCGTAACGACCTGACGGACGGTCACGCTGCGGCGATTGTTCCTATTGCCGGGCTGGGTGGCGCGGGCAAGACCCAGCTCGCGCTGGAGTACGCGTATCGGCACATTGCCGATTACGATGCGGTGTGGTGGCTGCGCGCCGAGGATTCCGCTACGCTGACGGCGGACATCGCGCTGCTGGCCGCGCCGCTGAAGTTGCCGGAAAGCGGCTTGGCGGATCAGCAGGCTGCCGCCGCGGCGGTGCTGGCGTGGCTGGGC
>JBEKIM010000411.1:0-6367 GCA_050011755.1 Bryobacteraceae bacterium
GGCGGTTGGATTCGGTGTGGTTCGATTTCACGATGGATGCCCTTTCGATTTCAGGGTAGCGGGGGGATTTGGGGACTACGGGTACGATTTCTGCAAGCTATTGAAAAGAGGGGAGAGATATTTTTGGGCCAGGCTGTGACTGAAAAAGGTTTCTCGCCAAGACGCCAAGGTGACCGCCAAGGGCGCCAAGGAGGCGGAAAGAAGCGGGACTTGAAAGTCCCGCCGGCACGCTAAAGCGTGCGCCACGGGGCAAGCTGACAAGGGGCGCTTAGAAACGCGTGACTTCGGTGAAATGGAAGCCGCGGACTTTCATGGCGGGAACTACCATGTCGATGGCCTCTTCGCCTGACGCGCGCACCGCCGGCGACAACGCTTCGACGTTCGAGAGCATTTCCGGCAGCGCCTGGTTGAAGCGGAAATTGCGGGCGCCGCGCACCACGCGGCCATTCTCGATCAGGAAGGTTCCATCGCGCGTCATGCCGGTCATGATCTTCTCGTAGGGATCCACCTCGCGGATATACCACAGGCGCGTGACCAGAATGCCGCGCGCGGTGGAAGCGATCATCTCTTCAAGGGGCGTTGGGCCGCCCGCGATCACAATGTTCATGGGCGCTTCGCCGTACTCGTTGGGCAGCGGGAAGCCGTGGCCGGTCGGGGGAACTCCGGCGGCGTGGGCGGCCTGGCGGCACCAGGCGACCTCGCCGACCACACCGCGATCGACCAGCGTCAGGGTGCGCCGCGGAAGGCCTTCGCCATCGAAGGGCGCGCCGGCTTGCAGGGGGTGATAGGCATCGTCGTAGATCGTGACGTTGCCGCCGAACAGCTTCTGGCCAATGCGGTCGCGCAGGAAGCTGCGGCCGTCCGTGATGGCGGTGGCGCTGAAATCGGCGAACATCTGGCCGGCGAGGTCGAGCACGGCGGCCGGCTCCAGGATCACGGTATATGCACCGGGCGGCAGCTCGACCGGGTCGCGCGAGAAGTGCGCCTTGGCGGCGGCGTTGCGCGCCATAGCTGCGGAGTCCAGATCCCGATGCGAGCAGGCGCTGCCTTTCGCCCAGCCAGAGCTGTCGGGCGCGATGGCGGTGATGGAGAATTGCGCCATGGTCTCGGGATAATAGGCGAAAACGCCGCGCGAGTTCGCGAGCGCCATCACACTTTCGGAAGTGGAATAGATGCCCGCCGCGGTCTGTCCGGCGGATTCCACGATGCCGATGGCTTCGGCTACGGCCTGCGCGCGACCGGTGGGAGTGACACATGCGGTGGAGGCGTGCCAGCGGTTGACGGCGGGCGGCGTGGCGGGACCGGCGAGTGGCAGCAGGGCTGGATCCGGTTCCTGCAATTTCGTCAGCGCCACGGCCTCATCGACGACCTTGTGTATGGAAGCATCGTCCAGCAGGTTGGTGGTGGCGCGCGCCGTGCGCCCGCCGATCTGCACGCGCACGGAAAGATTGCCGCTGCGCTCCGCCACGTTCTGATGGATGGCATTGTTGGCGAAGCGCGTCAGGGCACTCGATCCGGCGGACAGGATCATCTCGGAATCCGCGGCCCCCAGGACGCGCGCGGCGTCCGCGACCCGATCGAAGATGGCCTGGCAGCGGGCGGGTTCAATCGGCATAGGCGCCTCCGACCTTGATGCGGCTGAACCGGGCCGGACTGGCGCCGTGGCCGGTGCCCATAATCTGCTCGGGCTGGCCCTTGCCGCAGTTGGGCGTGCCCCACAATGTCCAATGCTCCGGTCCGGCGATGGCTGCGCAGGCGTTCCAGAACTGCGTCGAGATGCCGCTGTAACTGGGATTCTTCAACATGCGGACGCGCTTGCCGCGGCGGATCTCCCAGCCGATTTCGCAGCCGAACTGGAAGTTATAGCGCTTGTCGTCGATAGACCAGCTCCGGTTGGTTTCCATATAGATGGCATGCTCGACTCCGCCGAAGACCTCGTCGAGCGATTGCTGGCCGGGGAGCAGGCTGACGTTGGTCATGCGGATGAGGGGCAGGCGCGACCAGCCATCCGCGCGCATGGTGCCGTTGGAGCGCGACTCGCCGACCGCCGCGGCCGTCTCGCGCGAGGTCATATAGCCCGTGAACAGGCCATTGCGGATGATGGCGGTGGATTGCGCGGGCACGCCCTCGTCGTCGAAAGCGAAAGTGCCGAGGCCGGGGCCATGTTCGGGGCGCGCGTCGCAAACCACGTTGACGATTTCGGAGCCGTAGCGCAGCCGGCGCAACTGGTCGAGAGTGAGGAAGCTCATGCCCGCGTAGTTGGCCTCGCTGCCGAGCACCCGGTCGAGCTCGATGGGATGGCCGATCGACTCGTGGATCTGCAGTCCCAGTTGCGAGCTGTCGAGGACCAGATCGAACTCGCCCTCGGGGCACTGGTCCGCGCTATGCAGCGCCACAGCTTCGTCGGCGATGCGCGCGGCGTTGGCCACCAGGTCCAATTCGTCGACCAGTTCGTAACCCTTGAGCTGATGCTGGCCGCCGAAGGAATTGGGATACGAACGCTTCTGGATTTCGCCATCTTTGTAAGCCGTCGCCGCGTAGCCGACACCGCTGAGGTAGCGCGTCTGATCGATCAGGCTGCCGAGGGTGGAGGCGAAGACCTGGCGGCGGCGCTCGAAGGACATGCCGGCTTCGGCCAGGGTGACGCCGGGATTGCGGCGCAGTTCGCGATCGATATCGAGGAGCAGGGCGACATTGCGATCGACCGGAATGGAGAAGGGATCGACATCGATGGGCGAGACCCAGGTGGCTTCATACCTGGCTTCGGGCGCGAGAGTCACGTCCTGTTTCTTGGCGAGGGCGCCGGAGCGGGCGATTTCGAGAGCCAGCGCGGCCGCGGCGTGGATGCCATCGCGAGTGAGATCGTCGGTGGCGGCGAAGCCCCAGCAGCCATCCGCCAGGACACGGATGGCGATGCCCATGGATATACCGCTGGAGACATGGCTGGTTTTGCCATTCTTGGTGGACACCTGGCGGTCGCGGATTTCCATGACGCGCGTGTCGGCGTAGGCGATGGCGGGGCCGCTGACGGCGTCAAGGGCCTGGAGGGCGAGCTGCTTCATAGATCCAGTTACCAGGGTACGCTATGAAGCCACCGGGCGGGACTTAAAAGTCCCGCCGGCACGCTGAAGCGTGCGCCACTGGGGGGGGGCCCACGAAAGGTCCAAACTCCAGCAGCGGGACTTAAAAGTCCCGCCGGCACGCTGAAGCGTGCGCCACGGGGCTGCCGGCTTGCTACAATGGCGGGTTCATTTAGGACGGAGGCTTCCTGGTGGCTGCCCTGAGGGCCCTTATGCGCGTGTTCAGTTATCTCTTTCACGGGCTGTTGACGCTGTTTCTACTAGGCATTTCCGTGGTGGCGCTGTCGAGCGGCCAACCCCTGACACTGGAGATGCTGCCCTGGCAGGGCCCGGCGTTGACCTGGTGGCTGCTGGGGGCGGCCATGGCGGGCCTGGCATCGGTGATCCTGGCGATCCGCGGGAAATGGCGTGCCCTGTTTTTCCTTTGGAGCCTGGCGGTATTGGCCATTACGGTCCGGGGGTTCTTTTTTAGCCACTACTATTTTGCCGGGCCGCCGGAGTTTCACCAGGCCCTGTATTTGACCGCCGGGGCGCTGATTGCAGCGGTAGGCGCGTGGTTCCAGTTGTACCGCGTACCTTTGCGCTAAAGTTCATACACCCTCTGACGCCAATGGAGCGATAATAAACTCGATGTGTACTTCCGTTAGTTTCCGGATCGTGGCGTTGCTGATCGCCGCCGGTGCTGCTCCCGCCATCCAGGCCGAGCAGGGCCTCCTTACTTTCGTGTTCGGTCCAAGTTCACAGGAAGCGGCGCGGCAATCCGCGCGGGCCGCGGCGGCCGCCGCCCGGCACTGGCAACAAACCGAGGGCGGTATCGTACAAATCCGGCGAGCCGGCAGCGCCGATGCACAGACCCTTGCCGCGGGCATGGGCGCAAAGGAAATGGAACAGGCGTTCACCGACGCGGCGGTGGCTGCGCGCGAGGTGGACCCGCCGTCATTTCTTATCACGCTGGATTCGGCCGCCCAAGCCGCGGCATTGAGTGCCGGCGCGCGGATCGTGGTGGCGGTGCTGAATAGCCCACCCTTTTCGAGCGAGGGAGAGCACGCTCTGGAACATCTGGCGGAGGTTTGCCAGGGTAAGTCGGTACGAGTTCTGGTGCTGGATATCGACGAGAGTTCGAAGAGCGTACCGAATGCCGCGTTGAACAACCTGGCTACACGGTCCGGCGGCGCATGGGTGCGGCAGGCCAGGGCCTTGGAACCGAACGTGGCCACAGCGGCGACGATGGCCGCCGGACCGGAGGACGCGACCCCGGCGGCGCCGGCTGCCAAGCCCACCACTACGGCTGCGGCTGCCACCCCGCCGGTACCTGGGGCGATCCCGAAATTCGAGATCCCGGTACACATCCGGTTCATGCGGACATCCGGAAGCGGATCGGTGGGCAGCAGCATGCTCGACCACGACGCGGATTTCGGCACGATGGCGGTGCTGGTGGGCACGGGCGGCGCCATGACGCTGGCCAGCGGTTCGAACGAGGTCTCGTTTGAAGCCAATGACTCGAACGCGCCATTGCAGGGCATGATCACGGTGGAATCGCCGCTGAACGCCTTGAAGTTCGAGACCGACGACAACACAAATACCTACCAGGCGCGCGCGCGAATTACGGCGACGGTGCTGAACGTCAAAGGAACGGCGATCTGGAGCGGGCGGAGAGACGTGAACGTCCACGGACCGGTGCAGAAAATGGCAGAACGCCAGCAAGGCAGCATGTTTTTCATGCGCTCGGTAAACCTGGCGGGCAAGGGGCCCTTCACGCTGGAAGCGAAGGTGGAAGACCTGATCGCGGGCACCAGCGGTGTGATCCAGACGCCTTTGAAAACCAGCCGGAACGTGCCCGGGCTGGTGGCTACCGACGCGGTGGTGGTGCGCCCGTTTAAGGGGTCGGCGGATAAGTTTGAAGCCGACCAGGTGCTGAGCTACGAGGGAGAGGCTTTGTCTCCGGTGCTCGATCCGGTGTTCCGGTCGGAGCAACCGATTAACCTGCAGATCTACCTGCGGCTTTATCCCGATATCCACGGGGCGCCGCTCGACCTGAGCATGGAGATCGTACACGACGGGCGGGTGGTGGCGCGCATGCCGCTGCCCTTCAAGAGCGGCCTGGCGAACAACGCGCGGGAAGGGGGCTCCGGCTTCGGCGGCGCGGGAGAAAGCATGCTGGGCGGCCAGGCGAAAGAGTTCCCGTACCTGGCGGATATGAAGGGCGCGAAGTTCTCGCCCGGCGACTACCGTGCCATCATTTCCATTCGGCAGGGCAAGGGTGTGATCAAGCGCGCGGTGGCGTTTCAGGTGGTGGGAAAAGCGCAGGTTCAGACAGTGCAAGTCGCGGGTTTGGCCAAGGCGCCGGCGGGTCCGAACGAGGAAACGGAAAACGTGGCAGTGGCGCTGCCGGAAATCGAGCCGGCTGCGATCGATGCGAGCGGCCTCAAGATGCGGGCGGACGAACAGAAGCGCCTGTGGGACGACGCGTCCAAGACGGCCATGGGTTATCTCGAACACCTTCCCGATTTCCGGTGTTTTCAGGAAACGCACCGTTTTACCGCCCCCCTGAAGAATCCGGATCAACTCAAAGAGGCCGATTCGTTCAAGGACGCTTTGATGTACGAAGGCGGCAAAGTGCAGTACCAGAGGATAGAAATCAACGGGGTGAAACCCGAGAACACGGACGCCATCAGCAAGGGTATTCTGGCGCGCAACGAATTCGGTTCCCTGCTGCGTGGGTTGTTCGACCCGGAAACGGCGGCGGTCTACAAGTGGGCGGGCCGGGCGATGGCGATGGGGGTGCTGTGTGAAGTATTCGAAGTGGATGTGAAGCGGGAAAAATCGAACTTCATGCTGAATTACGGGGGAATGCGCGAGCGCGTGGGGTATAGCGGACGTGTTTTCATCGACGAAGAAACGAACATGGTGAGAAGGCTCACGATTTCGGGGGTGGGGCTGCCGAAAGAGTTCGGGCTGCAATCGCCGGCGCTGTCGCTCGATTACGGAATGGTGAGAATCGGTAAGGCGGACTATCTGCTGCCGTTGCGTTCGGTGCTGCAACTGCGGCATGCGAAGGCGTTTGTGCGCAACGAAAGCGTATTCCGCGGATACCGGAAGTTCGAGGCGGAGTCGGAAATTAAGTTTAATAACTAAGACAACGCCGGCGAACTGAAGTTCGCCGCTGCACGCTAAAGACGTTGGTGAAAAAGTAAGTCGTTCGCCCGGAAGCGCCCAATAAAGCGGTTGTTTAAGATCTTCTTGGCTTGTTTTATGCCGGATTCTGGGGGGTTTTGGTGCCCCAAAGC
>JBEKIM010000412.1:0-6339 GCA_050011755.1 Bryobacteraceae bacterium
GTTGGGGGCCGGCGAGGCGAAGCGCGAGGGCCTGAGTTTAGGGCAGAAGCTGGACTTCTAGCCGCCGGACGCCGGCCGCCGCCCGGTTACGTGCGCACGGCGTCGTAGAGCGCCGCGTTCTCGCGCAGGATGCGGTGCAATGTACAAACGGACGCAGCTTCACCTGGACGACGACCTTTGGAAGACGCTCCATATTCGCGCCACTCAGTCAGCGGAATCCGTTTCCGAGTTGGTACGGGGAGCGTTGCGGGAGAGGTATCTGGGCGCCGGCGGGACGCCATGCAGGCGTTCGTCGGAATCCGGAAAAGCCGAGTTTTTTCCGATACAGAAGCGTACGCGCGAGATCTGCGCAAGGGCGTCAGGCGGAAGGGGCTTAGGGGTTGCAGGCCATTCTCATCGACTCCGACATTCTCATCGAAGTCTCACGCCCCCGCGACGCCTCCATCCTGGCCACTTGGGACGACCTGAGCCGCTCGGATGCGCTGCTGCTGTGTTCTCCCGTGACCATCGCGGAGATCTGGCATGGCGCACGGGAGCGCGAATCTACCCCATGAAGGCAATTCAT
Source organism: Bryobacteraceae bacterium (assembly GCA_050011755.1). Taxonomy (GTDB): domain Bacteria; phylum Acidobacteriota; class Terriglobia; order Bryobacterales; family Bryobacteraceae; genus Bog-159. The sequence goes on from JBEKIM010000412.1 coordinate 566, forward strand.
TAAGATCGGCGGCGGCCGGAGGCGCCCAGCAGCGCCTTAATTACGATCCAGGATTTTTCCGCAGCGGGCAGCGAGATGCGGCGCGTGAACACGTCGTAGTTGCTGCGCTCGATGCGATCCAGAAGGCGGGAATAAATCGAGATTAGCGCGCCCAGCGACGCCCGGCTGCCGCGATCGACCAAAGCCAGCAAAGGCTGCGATTCCTGGTAATAGCGGCGCGCCCGGGCCGCTTCGAAATCCATCAGATCGATGAACTCCGGAGTCCGCAGGCCGGCACGAATGTCGTCTTCGGTAACGTGGAAACGCGCCAGGTCTTCGGCGGGCAGATAGATGCGGGCGCGCTCGGCATCTTCGCGGATATCGCGCAGGATATTCGTCAGTTGAAACGCAATGCCGCACTTCTCGGCCAGCGGCAGCGCATCGGGCGAATCGAAGCCCAGAATGTGGATGGTGGTCAATCCGGCCGTGGAAGCCACCTGGTAGCAGTAGCGGTACAGTTGCTCGAAGGTCTCGAAGCGGCGCGGTTCCAGGTCCGAGGCCACGCCATCGATCGTCTCGTGGAAATAACGCGCCGGAATGGCGTAGCGGGTGACCGTATCGTGGAACGCGGGCATGATCGGATGGTCTCCGAAACGGCCCGCCAGAGCTTCGTCGAGCGCTGTGCGCCACTGCTCGATGGCGGCCCGGGTGGCGCCGGGCTCGTCGCTTAAATCGTCGCAATGACGCATGAAGGCATACACGGCGCACATGGCGTCGCGCTGCGCGCGGGAGAGCAGCACAAACGAATAGTAGAAATTCCGGGCGCGCGTGCGAGCCTCGCGGCGGCAGTGGGCGTAGGAAGCTTCGAGCGCGGTCATCAGGCGGCCCGCGTGGCGACGCGCGCGAGGGAAACGAGCAGCAGCCAGACACGTTCCGCCTTGGAAATAGCCGGCCGCCGCGAGAGCACATCGTAATCCTGGGCCACGATCTTTTCGAGCACGCGCATGCCGCCGCGGCTGAACAGGTCCAGATCGAGCGCCAGGCGCCGGTCGACCATCGAGGAAAGGGGCAAGCCTTCCACGAACAATTCGCGCGCGCGCGCCACGATCTCGCGCATGGCTTCGCGGAACGCCGGCGTCACCCGGCGCGCGAACAGGTCTTCCACCGTGCAGCCGTGGCGCGCCAGCACGTCCAGGGGGATATAGACACGATCCTTTTCCAGATCCACGGCTATGTCCTGCCAGAAGTTGGCAAGCTGCAAGGCGGTGCAGGTGGCGTCGGACAGCCGCTGCCTACGTGCATCGGAATACCCGCAGAGGTAGAGCACCAGCCGGCCGACCGGATTGGCGGAATAACGGCAGTAGCCGTACACGTCTTCAAAGGTTTGGTAGCGCTTGACCGTCTGATCCTGCTCGAAGGCGCGAATCAGATCCGCGAACGGCTCTTGCGGGATCGCGTGCCGGGCGACGGTGCCGCCGAGCGCCACGAAGACCGGGTGAGTCGCCTCCCCCGCATACATAGCCGCGAGCTGGGTGCGCCACCAGGCGAGCAGCCGCAAGCTTTCGGCCGGTGACCCCATCTCGTCGCCCAGATCGTCGGCCCAGCGGCAATAGGCGTAGACGTTGTAGAAATCCTGATGCAGGCGCTTGGGCAGCAGAAAGCTGACCACCTGGAAGTTCTCGTAGTGGTGGGTGGCGAGCCAGCGGGTGTAGGCTTCGGCCTCGGCGACGGAGTGGCGCGCCGCTTGCGCGGCGGGTGATCGTACAAAGTCGCGGGGAGTAAGAAAGGCGGCCTGCCAGGCGGCAGGCTTCGAGCCTGCCCCACCGGCAATCACGGGATTATGGCCGTCTTCAAATGGCCGTTATGACTCATCAGGTGCCGCATCACTTCCAGGAGATTGGCCAGCGGCTCCTCGCTGTTCACGAAATCGCGCGAGGTGATATCGCCGCGGGTCACCAGGTCGAGCGCCTTGCGGATGAACGCAGGGGTGTGATGGAAACTGGCTTTGCAGGTGATTTCGGAATAGTGCAGGCGATTGGTATCGAACATCACGCGGCTGTCGTTCGGGCAGCCGCCGAAGAAGTTGACAGTCCCGCCGCGGCGCACCATATCGAGCACCCAATGCCAGGTCTCGGGTTTGCCCACGGCTTCCACGGCGATGTCGGCGCCGCGGCCTCCGGTGAGATTGCGCACGGCCTCGACGGTACTCGAATGTTGATCGGCGCGCACCAGTTCGTGCGCCCCCATGGCCTCGGCGCGCTCCAGTTGCGTGCGGCGGCGGCCGATGGCAATCACGCGGCACCCGTACAGGTTCGCCAATCGCACGAACATCAGCCCGATGGGTCCCAGGCCCAGAATTGCGATGGTGTCGCCCGGCCGCGGCGCCGTCTCTTCAAAGCCTTTCAGCACGCAGGCCAGCGGCTCGATCAAGGCCGCATCGTGATAACTTACGCCCTCCGGAATCCGGTAGGTATTGCGCTCCACGATGCGCTGCGGAATTCGTATATATTCGGCATAGGCGCCATTATTAAACAGCAGATCCTCGCACAGGTTCTGCAAGCCGCGCCGGCAGAAGAAGCAATCTTCGCACGGAGCCGAATTGGCCGCGACGACACGCTCGCCTATGTTGAACGCGGTGACATCCTTCCCCGCCGCGACGACATCGCCCGCCAACTCGTGCCCGAACACGGCGGGAGGCACGATCATCCGCGCGTGATACCCACGCCGGAATACCTTGACGTCAGTGCCACATGTCAGCGCAACTCGAACCTGAACCAGGATGTCGCCATCGTCGATCTTGGGAACGGACACCGGCTCCACCTGCAAGTGTTCCTTGCCATAAAGCACGGCAGCCATCATCTGCGTTTTCACTGTGTCCACCTCTGTGGCTGAACGATAATTTTCAACGATTCGGGACCGGGATGCAACGCCAAATCGAATCCTGAACGTATTTTAACGAGAGGCACCCGGTGAGAAATAAGCTCTTCCACGGGCAGTGTGCCCCCGAACACCAATTCAGCGGATTCTTTCTGCAACTCCACGGAAGCGCTGTAACATCCGAACAAACTGCGCTCACCCACGCAAATCGCAGCGCCGGATACCTCCACGCGCTCGGTTTCGGATGTTTGCGCAAACAAAAGAATGCGCGCGCCCGGACGGGACAACCGCATCGCCTGCTCCACAATTCCGGGCACGGAAGCCGCCACGATCACCAGGTCGGCGCCGCGTTGGTCCGCTAGCCGGCGGACCTCCGCCTCCACGTTCGTCTCGCGCGGATCCCATGCTTCCAGGGCGCCGCAGCGCCGGGAAAGCTCGCGGCGCGCCGGGATCGTATCGGTCGTGACAGTCTTTACGCCCGTGCGCCCCAGTAGCATGGTGAAGAGCAAGCCGATGGGGCCCTGGCCGATCACCACGGCGGTTTCGTCCGGCTGCGCCGCGCACTGTACCACAGCCTTCAAACAAGTGTTTACCGGTTCCACAAAACTGGCGCGCTCGAAAGAGACACCGTCCGGAATTCGTTCCACACCGTTCTCGACGATCCAGTCCATAACCCGCACATACTGCGAGAAACCGCCTCCGGCCGGCTCAAATCCGGCAGTGACCCCGACTTTCTTGTAGACCGGGCACTGCGCGTACAATTTCCGCTGGCAGTAGAAGCAGTTCCGGCAAGGAATGTGGTGAAACACAACTACGCGATCACCCGGTACAAAGCGGCACACTTGTGACCCGGTACGCACCACAACCCCTGCTGTCTCATGTCCATAGATGCGCGGAGGGGCCAGAAGGTTGTATTCGATTTTCTTTAGATCGGTATGGCAGATCCCGCAAGCTTCCACGCGCACGAGCATCTCGCCCGGTCCGATTTCGGGAGTAGGCACCCGCTCCACGGAGACGACACTCTGGCCCTTGTATACAGCCGCGTGCATGGTCGGCGGGATACTCCAGTCAGAATCGGCAACCGGCAATGAATTCTCCTAATGTACGTGTAGCTATACGGCAGAAATTGCGTAACCGTAACAATTCCGGCAACGCCTTTCCGGGATTCTCAAATGCGGACGTTAAAAGCTTTATTGTACCGAAATGCCCGTCGGAAAGCAGAGCCTTATTGAAATCGTTCACAAAACTTTGGCCGGCCGTATCTGTTACCGACCGTACACAAAAAGCCGGGATCCGGCGGGCGGCGGCGAACTGCGCCACGGCTCCAGCTTCCATTTCCACGGCGGAAGCACCACCCTCGCGCAGGAGCTTCTTTTCGCCGGCAGTCTGGGCCACATGATCGATGGATGCCAGCACGCCGGTGGTATGCGGAGACTCCGATTGCGGCAGACACACCTCGAACCGGCGGCCGGCGGCATCCACTGCCGAGGCCACGAAAACATCGCCGATTTCGAGCGCCGGGTCGAGCGCTCCACAAAATCCCATACTCACGATCGCTTCCGGCCGGCACGCTGCCGAGGCGGCTTCCACCGCATGGCCCGCGTGCGTGGCGCCCGCGCCATTCGCCACCATCCAAAACTGCCTGCCCCCCGATTCAGCCTGCCGTGCCCAATAGACCGGCCACGCCGGCTTCCGCACGCCCGAACAAAACCTCAATAGCCCGTCGAATTCGCGGGGCTCGGCGGCGACTAACAATATCCGTTGGCCCGAAACCATTCCACCGCCCGGCGTAGCGCGCCTTCCGCGGGACCGGGCGCGAAACCCAGCTCGCGCGCGGCTTTGGCGTGCGAAACAAACATCTTTTTGCGCGCCATGCGGACTGCATCGAGCGGCGCCCGCGGCGGCTTTCCGGATATCCGCGCCCAGGCCGTCGTCACGGCTCCCGCCGCATAGGCCACCGCGTAGGGCAGCTTCACGCTGGGCGCCGGACGACCCGCAATCACCGCCAGTTTACCCAGAATCTCCGCCAGGGTCAGGTTCTCCGATCCCAGAATGTAGCGCTCGCCGGCGCGGCCGCGCTCGCAAGCCTGAAGCTGACCCAGCGCCACATCGCCCGCCTCCACTACGTTCAAACCCGTGTCGATATAGGCGGGCATGTCTCCTTTCAAGAAATCCAGCACGATCTTGCCGGTGGGCGTCGGCTTAATATCGTGATCCCCGATGGGCGCGGTTGGATTCACAATAATTACCGGCAGTCCCGCGGCTGCGAATTCCAGCGCGATCCGCTCGGCCTGGAACTTGGAGCGCTTGTAGGCGCCTTTCATTTCGTCGAGGGAAACGGGGCAGTCTTCGTTGCCTTCGCCGTTCGGCGGCACGCCGATGCAACCCACCGTACTGGTGTAAACCACGCGATCCACGCGGGCCTTGCGGGCCGCTTCGAGGAGGTTGCGGGTGCCATCCACGTTCGATCCATACAATTCGTTCGGGTCGGCCGCCCATAGCCGGTAATCGGCGGCTACGTGAAAGACCAGGCCGCAACCCGCGGCAGCCCGATCCAGGGAAGCCGCGTCGCGCAAGTCGCCCGTCACCGGCTCGACATCCAACTCGCGAATTCTGCTCGAGGGGCGAACCAGCGCTCTTACCCGATGCCCTCGCTCGACCAGGAGCCGGGCCACGTGCCAGCCCAGGAAGCCCGATGCGCCGGTGACCAGCGTGGGCTTCATTTAATACCACAAGAGCGGGGCCTGGATGCCGCGCGTTTGGGTTTGGACATTTTTCGTGACTGGCCGCCTGCTCGTGGCGCACACCTTAGCGGGTGAAACAGCGGCGAGACCCCCTGCGGGGCATCGTCGAAAACTCACCGTGGGGCGGGCAATCATGCCCGCAGCCGCCTTTTCAGGCGGCTAAGCCGGCTGGAA
>JBEKIM010000413.1:0-6287 GCA_050011755.1 Bryobacteraceae bacterium
GGTTCTTCGCCCAGGTCAATCCGCCGCGCGCCAGTTTGCATGCCAGCGGCCAATCCGCTTCGAGTGCCCGCGCATAGGCGTGTTGCAAGTCCGGCCAATATGGCGTCAGGTCCTGCGCTCCGGTTTGCGTCCCGAAAAGGTCGGCGACCGCCAGCGCATGGTAGCGCGACCAGCGGGCTCCATCGGCGCGTAACGCGACGCGCTCGCGGACCGCGTCCGGAACCAGGAACCGGGGTCCGTTTGCGTCCAGGGGCGTGAGCACGCCATGCTCCAGGAAGCCGGCCACCATGGTGCGCGCATCTTCCGGTTCGGCGTCGGCCGCGCGCACAGCCATATCCAGGGGGAATCCGGATGGCGCACAAGCGCAGGTAGCCGAGAGCAGGCGCTGCGCGGGGCGCGGCAGGTCGCGGATGGTGTCCGCCAGTTGCGAGGCGTCCTGAACCCGCGCCGCCAGCGGCACGGAAACCGCGGAGAGCTTTTGCGCCAGATCCCGGCTCCGCGAAGTCATCAGCACCGAGGTCCGTCCGCGGGGCGCCAGCACGGCCGCGGTGGACGCCACCGCATCGTCCAGGATCAGCAGGCAGCGGTGCTGCGCGCAGAGCCGCCGCAATTCGTTCAGATTGGATTCCAGATCGCGATCCAGGCGCACGCCCAATTGCGCCGCCAGGTCGCCCGCCAGCGCGGCGGCGCTGCGGGACCCGCAGGTCAGCCAGAATAACGCGTCGAATTCTTCATGATGGCGGCGCGCAAATTCGATGGCCAGGGCCGTCTTGCCCACTCCCGCGGCGGCCTCCAGAACGGCCGTGCCCGGTGTATCCGCCAACAGGGTCGATAGAGTTTCCAACTCGCCGCCGCGCCCCTCGAACGATGCGTGCCGTGCGGGGATGAAGGGGGCTTTTCGCGGCGCCGGCCACAGGCTCATCAGCCAGCGCTTGATGCCGCGGAATGCGGCTACGCGATTTTGGCGCAGATCGAAAAAATTCTTGCGCCGGAGCAGATCGGGGAACTTCGCGTCCCGGCACTGGCAGGTGGCCAGCGCGGTGCCCACCTCGGCCGCCTGTTCCCAGAAGACCGATTTCCAACGTTCCAGGACCCACCGGGCCGGGACGGATTCCGGGGATAGCAGGACCAGCACCACATCCGCCGAGAGCCCTTCTTCAACCTTCGCGATCAGGTCGCCGCCGGGCTCGATCTCGCCTTCTTCGACGAGTACCTCGACGCCCGCGCCGCGCTCCAGAAAAGCAGCCAGTTCGTGGACCAGTTCGCGATCTTGCGTGGCATAACAGGGGAAGACCTTGGGCATGTGCGGCGATCTTCCATTATCGCCCGCGGGGTCGCTCCCGCGCACGCGCTTCGGCCCGTTACGCGTTCACCAAAGGCGCAAAGATAACCGCCAAGAACGCCAAGAATTCCAAACAAAGCCCATGTGCCTGAATCTAAAGGTGGATTCCCCCGGAAGATGTTGACCCTTCACTCCAATCTGTGAATCTGTCCTTCGTGGTCTTCTTTGCGCCCTTCGCGGTAACCTTGGCGCCTTGGCGAGAAACCGGATTCCCGCAAAGGCGCAAAGATAACCGCCAAGAACGCCAAGAATTCCAAACAAAGCCCATGTGCCTGAATCTAAAGGTGGATTCCCCGGAAGATGTTGATCACATCTTGCGCGAGACCCTTCACTACATCGGCTATAGCCTTACCCGCGGCTACCGCGTCGGCGGCTACCTTCTGACCGGCCGGCGTACACAGGAAGACGAAGAGGTTCCCGGCCGCGAACGCCGCGGCGCTGGCGGGATCGGATGGGACCGCCACGATAAGGGCCGGCGCCGGAGTAGGATCCGTGGCAGGAGTTGGAAGCGGAGTGGTCGCCATGTTATGCCTCTCCCCGCGTCTGTCCCGCTACCAGCGTATTCAAGCTCGTCTGGATGGCCGTAAGCATCGCTTTCAGATCGGCGAATTGCTGAGCGTCGGTTTCCGGCTGCGCCGGTTGCGGCAGATCGGTACGTTCCACCACCCAAGTGCCGGCCGCATTGAAAAGGGAACCCGCCAGGTGCACGATCTGCTCGTTGGGCAGCAGGGCACGAATCGGAGCGGGAGTGGTCACCGCATTTGCAGCGGCTGTCGTCACGGGTGGATCGTAGATCCAGTTCACCGCCCCGCCGGCGCTGACCGTCCAATGCCCGGGCGCGCCGATGCCGTGGCTCGACTGCTGCTCGATCAATAACTGCGCGGCGAATGCGGCATTCCCGAACTGCACGTACCAGTTACGCCGCGGATCCAGGCCATATTCGTAATGAAAAACGCCGGCGTCATTCCCCAACACGACCGCGGGAGTCTGGCCTGGGAATAACGGCGCGAGTTGGTTGGCGATGGCTTGAGCATCCGCTTGCAGACACATGATGTCCGGCGAGGCATTGCCGACGGGGCCATAGGGTCCCACTTCCACCGCATCGGTTGGAGGGGCGACGTAAGCCGCGTAGTTGTACACGCCGGGCAGGTTCAGTTGCGACGCCTGGGTGGCGCTCAGCGCGATCTGGCCGACGTAGCCGGTCGCGGCGGCCGTGGAATCGAAGACCAAATAGGGTTGCCCCGAGGGAGATGGATCGGTCCATCCCTTCAGCGGTTGCGTGGCATCGAAAGGCGGAGCCTGCTGTCCGGTGGCCTGCTGATAGGCGGCACGCGTGGCATAGACCGGAAACAGGTCCAGCATGGAAATCTGATACTGCGGTTGATTCGGTTGTATAGGTTGCGGTTCTGACATAAGATCACTCGGTTCTCCAACTTCACGTAAACACGTTGTTTCAAGGTGCTCCCTGTTCAGGAATCGCAAATCATAGAAACAAAACGAGGTCGAGTTTCACGAAACCTGTCACCGTGTGGGGCAGGCTTTTCTTCTTCGCCCGCCGGGGCGATAATCGATGCATGCATCCGAAACTCGCCTCGTCCCCGAGTAGCCGGCTGATGGATATGACTTTTGCCCTGCGTCGACTTCCGGAACATCCATTGTGACGAGGTAATAGCGGAACTGGCGCACTACGTCGTCGCTGGCGGCTTGCCGATACGAAACTTTCACGAACGCGGGCCGGTCTTATGCTCGGCAAGCAGGGCGTCGAGTTCTTCCTGTGTGCCGGCGAAACCCGGCACGGTGCGCTGTTCGACGGCGGCCAAACCCGCATCGACGACTTGCTCAACGGACTTGTAGGCGCCGCGGCTGATGACAGCCCGGACGCGGCGCTCTTGTTCGGGCGTGAGATGGATCGTCATGGCCTGCTGCTCCCGATGCTCCTTGCTTCAGAATAAGGAAGAGTCCGGTTTAAGGCAACCGAAAAGCGTTCGAGGGCTTTTCTTCTTCGCCCGCCGGGGCGATAATCGATGCATGCATCCGAAACTCGCCTGGTCCCCGAGTAGCCGGCTGATGGATATGACCTTTGCCCTGCGTAGATGGCGCAGGAAACCCATCCCCGCGATCGCCGCGCTGGTGACGCTGGCCTTGGGAACCGGACTGAACACGGCAATCTTCAGCATCATCCACGCCGTCATGCTGGCGCCCCTGCCTTACCCCCAACCGCAGCGCCTGATTCAGATATGGTCGGTCGATCTGGACCGCAACTCCGATCTGGGCGCCATGGCAACCCGGGACAAACAACTGGCATCCACACGCGAACTGGAACGCTGGCGGCAAATGAATGCGTCGTTCCAGGACATCGCCTATTACCGGCCCTGGCTGGTTAATTTCACCGCGCCTGGAGAACCGGAAAGGGTCCGGACCGTGCTGATCTCCGCCAATTTCTTCGCTACGCTGGGCGTCACACCGGCCCGCGGACGGACGTTCACCGCCGCGGATCTGGCGACTGGCAACGGCCATGTCGCGATCCTGAGCGATGCGCTGTGGCGTCGCCGCTTCGGCCGGAATCCGGCGATCGTTGGCCAAAGCGCCACCATCGACTGTTTTCGCGCCACCATCGTAGGCGTTCTGCCGCCGGACTTCCGCCTGTTTGCGCCCACCATCAACGAACAGCCGGAATTGTTTCAGCCCTTCTCATTGCACGCGGATATGGGTATGGAATCGGCATGGGCGATCGGCCGCTTGAAACCGGGCATCGCATTGCCCGCAGCCCGCACGGAAATGTCCGCTCTGGTGCGGGGCTTGCCGCCGGACGAAATGCACGGCCGCTCCGCCAGACGCGGAGTCAACCTGGTGCGCCTGGACTCCGAGGTGGCCAGCGCGCTCCGGCCGGCGCTCCTGATCCTGTTTGCCGCCGCCGCCTGCGTGCTGCTGATCGCCTGCGGCAACATCGCCAACCTGATCCTCGCCGATACCGCGGCGCGTCAGCGCGAACTGGCTGTACGCACGGCCTTGGGCGCCGGCCGGCGACGTCTGGCTTCGCAGCTTCTCACCGAATCGATCCTGCTTTGCGGCGCGGGAGCGGCGATGGGATTGCCCCTGGCCTGGTGGGCATTGCGCGCCATGGTGCATCTCTACCCGGGTCACATTCCGCGTCTGGAGTCGCTCACCCCGGAGCCGGCGGTCTTCGCCTTCGCGGCCTCGATGGCGCTGCTGAGCGCCATCCTGTCGGGCGCCGTGCCCGCGTGGCGCTATTCGCGGCCGGATGTGCAGCAGGTTCTAAAGGGATCTGCGGGACCGGGCGGCCGGCGCGGCGGCCGGTTTCGAGGCTTGCTGACGGCCGGCCAGATCGCCGCCTCGCTGATGCTGCTGATCGGCGCGGGACTGCTGCTCCGCAGTTTCCTCCTGTTGCGCGCCGTCGATCCCGGATTTGAGCGCCGCCACCTGCTGACCGCGCACCTGATGCTGGACGACAAGACCTACGCCGAACCGTCCCAACAGGCGGCTTTCGTCGCGCGCCTGATGGAGCGCCTCGGCGCGCTGCCGGCGGTTGAAATGGCGGGCGCCACGAATACGCTGCCCCTGGCGTTTAATATGCTGTTGAGCGTCACCATGAGCATCGAAGGCCATCCGGAATTGGGAGAGAACGCCGAAGCCGACTGCCGCTCCGTCACACCCAGTTTCCTGCAGACCATGGGCATCGGGCTGTGGTCGGGCCGCTACCTGCAGCCCGCGGATTCCGTGCGCGGCGGCGGGGTCCTGGTGAATCGCGCGTTTGCGCGCAAATACTTCGGCAACCAGGATCCGGTAGGCCGGCATTTGCGCCTGGGCCCCGAGCCGCGGACTATCGTGGGCGTGGTACCGGACATTCGGGAACTGAAACTCGACCACCAGCCTCTTCCCGCGATCTACCTGCCTTTCGACCGCCAGCCCGGCCCGTTCGTGGATCTGGCGGTGCGCACAGTGGGCAACCCCAAGAATCTGGTGAATGCGGTGCGTGCGGCGCTGCGCGATGTGGATCCCAATCAACCCCTCGGCAACGTGGCCACCATGAACGATGTTTTCCTGGAACAAGTGGCCGAGCCGCGCTGGTATGCGACCCTGGTTGGCGGCTTTGCCGGCCTGGCCTTGCTGCTGGCCGCGGTTGGAATTTACAGTGTGCTGGCGTACGCCGTCGGGCAGCGCACCCACGAAATTGGCATTCGCATGGCGCTGGGCGCCGGACGCGCGGAGATTCTGCGCATGGTGCTGATTGGGGGCCTGCGTGCGCCGGTGTGCGGGGTCGTCGCCGGACTGTCGGCCGGAGCCCTTGCCGGCAAGGTGCTGGCCGGTTTTCTGTACGGCGTCAAACCCCTGGACCTGGCGACTTACTGTGCCGCGGGCGCGCTGGTGCTGGTCGTGGCATTGGCCGCCGCGTATTTTCCAGCACGCCGGGCCACCGCCGTGGATCCCATGGCCGCTCTCAGGTGGGATTGAACGCCCAGTGTGGCTCCGCCGGCACAAGGTACTGCGAATCACGCAATTCTGTAAAGCTTTGTTAAGCGCGTGCCCACTTGGGAGGGGCCCGTCGTCATTGGATATATAAGGAAATTTTAATCCAATGATGATCGGCACTTTTCAACAACATCCATACCCTCTCGACAGCCCGGTGGAGGCTGGAGATTTTCTTCCGGCTCCCGGCGCCGGCTGGCGCGATGCCGAGTTTGAACTGGCGCGCGAAGTCCAGAACCGCACAATTCCAAACACGCGGCCGCGCATTCCCGGCCTGGATTATTTCAGCGATTGGCGTCCCGCGCGCGGGTTGAGCGGCGACTACCTCGATTATTTCGAATTGCCGGAAGGCAACCTGGGTCTGGCGATCGGCGATGTCGCCGGCCATGGCCTCGCCGCCGCGCTTCTGACTTCGTCCCTGCACAGCCTGGCGCGCGCCCGCCGCCACTACCAGCAT
>JBEKIM010000414.1:0-6273 GCA_050011755.1 Bryobacteraceae bacterium
ACCCTTCAAGGCCCCGGTAATTAATGTCCCTTCAGTTTGTGGCATGCCTGGGTCGCGGTTCCCTAAGAACACGGTCTCTTTACCTTGCCACAGAAATCGCCCGCCGCCAAATCGCCGCCTTTAAGTCATTGATTCTACTGACGATATTCCGGTTTAACCGTTAATTGACCCCAATTTGATTGAACTTGTCAGGCACGCCTGGTCAAACTTGGGAAGGCCCGATAGGAGGGCCTTAGAGATGATCTTTCGTAGGGGGATTATTGCAACGAACCGAACTTGGACGTCCGGGTGCCTGGTTGCCGCGCTGGCAACCGCGATACTGGCTGTGCCCGCAGCCGCGCAATCGGGCGAGACCGTTCTGCACGCGTTCACCGGCGCCGACGGCGAGAACATCAGTACCGGTTTAGTCTTGGGCCCTAAGGGTGTCTGTGGCGCTGGCGTGCAGAACTGCCGCATCGTCTACGGCACGGCTCCCGACGGCGGCGGCACCAACTGCGTCGACTACTGGTCCCACGGCGCTGTGACGGGCTGCGGGGTGGTTTTCGAGCTCATTCCGCCCGTGGCCTCCGGAGATCCATGGACGGAGCAAACCATTTATACGTTTACCGGCGGCGCGGACGGCGCATTTCCAGAGACGCTCCTCTACGGAGGGGAGGGTGTCCTCTATGGAACGGCCAGGGCCGGCGGACCGGGTGCGTCTGCTGGGAGCGGCTTAGGCACCCTGTTTGTACTCGAAAAGCCCAAGGGCGCCGGCGCCTGGACGCATAAGGCTCTCTACAGCTTTTGCCGCGCGCAGAACTGCGACGATGGCGCCAATCCCGGCGACGGACTCCTGGCTTCCGGCGGCGCCCTTTATGGCACAACCTCTTACGGCGGGAAGAGCGGCGATGGCACAGTCTTCAAATACACGTTACGAACGAGCACTTCGCCGCCAAAATTCAAGAGCCTCTATGCGTTCAAAGGCCTGGACGACGGCGCCATTCCTTTCTCCGGCGTGACCATCGATACCTCGGGAATCCTCTACGGCCTCACCTACTCAGGTGGCGGAGCCGGCTGCGGTGGCAACGGCTGCGGGACGGCCTATGAACTGTCGCCGGTCGGTACCAGCGGTGCCTACCGCGAATCCCTGATCTACGCGTTCCAGGGCGAACCGGATACCGCCCAACCCGGTGGCCGCATGACCCTACTCAGCCCAGGCCATCTCGTCGGCGTCGGCGGCAGCGGCGGCGATACGAATTACGGCACGATCTTTGAATTGATCTCCCCTGGGTCCGTCGGCCAACCATGGACGGAGACGATCCTCACCGACTTCGGCATCCCGGGCCTGGATCCGCCGGACAGCGCTTTTCCCAACGGCAATCTCGCCCTGGCATCGGACGGCTCCTTCTGGGGAACCTCCTACGGCGGCGGGGCTACCGATATTTACAACGGCAACACCTATTACGCCGGCACCATCTTCCAGCTCCAACCGCCGTCCCAGGGCAATGGGCAGTGGTCGCGGAACATCCGCTACTCGTTTGCGGGCCCTGGCGGACTCGGCCCGAACGGCTTCGGTACCGATGGTTTCCTGCCGGGTTGGGGCCTGATCGCCGCGCCCGACGGTTCGTTCTTCGGTACCACAACCGAGGGTGGCGGGTACGGCTGCCCTCTCCAGGGCAATCTGGGCTGCGGCACGGTCTTCCAGTTCGTCCCGTTCTGAGTCGGTACAATTGTTGGGCAGCAGGCCGGGGTTACTGCGCCGGCGCGGCTTGCAGTTCCGCCAGGCGATAGCCGATCGCGCTTAAGCTGCCCTGCACGCGCACGATGTTCACGTTGGCGTTGCCATAGGGAACGATGCTCTGATACAGTTCCAGCGCCCGGCGATAGTCGTCCGCGGCCTTCTGGATCTGGTCCTTTTCCTGGGGCAAGCCGCGCACGTCACGCGAATCCCACCACAAACGATCGGCCCGGTCGCGGTAGCCGTCCCCGAGTTGCGCCTTTTCACGGCTGCCCAGCTTGTATCCGCGCTGCTCGGCTTGCTGTAGCGCGGCGTACGCTTTGTCGATATCCTTCAAGCCGTAAACATAAACCCGCGCCAGGCCCAGGTCCGGATCTGGCGAGCGCGGCAAGGCCTGTTGTGCCTCTTCGAACTTTTGCACGGCTTCGTTCAGCACCGCGGCGTTGTGATGGCTGAGGCCGTTGATGCGATCGATCTGTCCCTCGCAAAGCCGCAATTCGCCGCGCACCGTCTCGTCGCCCGGATCCATTTCCAGCGCTCGCGCCAGGTACAGCTTGGCCCGCTTCCAGTCATTCTCGTAGACAGGCTGGCTCTCGCTGTTGCGATACGTTTCGATCACCCGGTCCGCCGCCGCTACCAGCCTCTTCTTGACCGAGCGGCGCGGCGCAAACAACGCCAGCGACTGCGCGTTGCCTTTTGAGACATCCGCCCAGCGGCTCCAAATGGCGTCCGGATCGGTCAATACCTCGGCGTGGATATCGCGATCCAGTTGCTGTCCGTTCCGCCACAACAGCACGTTAGAAGTCGTGGCATAAACGACGTAAGCCAGCGCCAGTCCCGCCGTCATCACGAATACCCGCCGTGCCCGGTAACCAAAGCGGCGGGCGGATTTGCCGGCGGGCTTGCCTGCCGTCTTTCCTGCCGGAGCCGCCCGCCCGAACGCCGCACCCGGAGCGGGCTTCGTCGTACGCCGCGTGCTATCGTCCACATCGGCTGCCGGATGAAACGTGCGCCGCGTGGCGTTGGCGTCTTCTTCGCTTTCGGCGTTCACCGGCGCGCCGGCTCGAAATGCCACCAGGTCTGTCGCCAGATCCGCGGCGGTCTGATAACGACGGTCCGGCTCCGGATCCATGCTCTTGATCAGGATGCGCCGCAGCGCGTCTGGGCAAGGGTCCGGCGCGGGCGGCGCCGGAATGCGCGATCGGATCATCCGTTCTAGCCGCTCGGTCGATTCGGCCTGGTAAGGCTGCGACCCGGTCACCAGTTCGTACAACAGCACGCCCAGCGACCACAGATCCGACATGGAGTTCACGTCGCCCGAGTCCAGCCGTTCCGGTGAAGCGTAAGGCACGCTGCCGAACTCGTTGCGCGTTAGCTTGCGCGACAGGGAGAGCGCTTTGGCGATGCCGAAATCCAGCACCCGCACCCGATTTTCGCTATCGATGCGGATGTTCTTCGGCTTGATATCGCCATGTACGATGCCCCGGCATTCCTTGCCGTCGATGGTGACTTCGAGCGTATGCGCATTGTGCAGCGTCTGGCAAATCGCCAGCGCGATATCTACCGCATCGTCCACCGGCGCGGGCCCGTGGCGCATCAGGTCCGCGAGATCCTGCCCCTCCACGTATTCCATGGCCACGCCGAAGTAGCCATCCATGTCGCACATGTCGAAAATCTTCACCACGCGCGGGTCGATCTCGGCCAGCCTCTTCTGCAACTCGGAGCCGCGCCGTTCCGCCTCAATGGTGTCGCGCGAGTCCGCATCCGGCCCCATCTCGATGACTTTCAGCGCCACCGTGCGCTCCTGATCGGGGTCCTGCGCCAGGTAGACGTCCGCCATCCCCCCGCGCCCCAACTTGCGTAGGATCTCGTATCGGCCGACCCTGCGCCTCTCCGGGATCACCATTAGCGTGGTACTCCTGCCCGGCTACGCGCGGGCGGCTTGGCAGGCAGAAAGAAATTGAACTTCGTAATGGGGTCCTTCTCCATTTCCGCCGGCAAGCGCATTGGCTCGCCATTGTCTGCAAAGGTGTTGCCGATCAGCACCGGACGGGCGGGTGCCTCCACCAGCACGCCCGGCCCTAACACGTGTGGCCCCCGGCCGTTCCGTAGGATCGCGTTGTACAACAGCCACGGCGCGGAATCGCCCGAGATGCGGACCCCGGCGTCGTGGCAATCCTGAATGGAATTGGCGCGCAATACCGCCGCGGATTTTCCGCGGATCTCCACACCCGTTGCCGCTCCTACGATTTCGGTGTCCTGTAATTCGAGATCGGAATCCGCGATGACCACCGCCGTCTGCAAGGGCGCCTTGTCATCCGCCCGGATGCGGAAACCCACCACTCGTGCGCCTTCGACGCCCTCCGCCACGATCGCCACCGGCGGCCCCGTTTGGATCGCGGCGGCCCGCAATATGGGAACGTCCGGCAATCGCCCGCGCACCGTGACGCCGCTCTTGAGCCGGAGTTGCTCCGGGTACTCGCCGCTGGAGACTTCCACCGTATCGCCGGGGCGCGCCTTCGCTAAGGCTTCGTTGATCGTGGCGAAACCGCCCTTGCCCGCGAAAAGCGTGCGCGGCGGCACGGTCTCCGGCGGCCGGGCCGGCACGCCGAAATATCGCAGCGCGGCAAACACCAGGGCGGCGCAAAGCAGCCCATAGACGAACATGGCCGGCTTGCCCGCCAGCGGGCTACCTGTGCGGCGCACGGCCGCCACCGGAATTTCGCGCGCCGCCGCAAACTGTTCCCCTTCCACGATCAGTACGCTGACATTGTCCTTGCCCCCCGCGCGATTGGCCGCCTCGATCAGTTCGTGTACAGCGCCGCCGGGATGTCCGGCATTGGCCAGCACCGTACGCAGGATTTCGCTCGAGGTCACCTGGTCGCTCAGCCCGTCGCTGCACAATAGCAGGGCGCTATCCGGCTCCAGTGGGATCTTGATCAGCTCGATGAAATCCGGATCGTCCGGCGCATGCTCCTGCGATCCCACATCGCGGTAGACTTCGTTGCGGCGCGGATGCCGCATGGCCTCCGCCTCCGAGATCTGACGGCTGTCCTCCCGTTCGCCCACCGGCGAATGGTCGTGCGTGATCTTGCGGATTTCCCGCTGCCGGATCTTGTACAGGCGCGAATCGCCCACGTGGCCGATCGTCGCGCCGCCGTTCTCGACCACCGCCACGGTCAGCACGCAAGCCATCCCATGCCAATCGGGGTTGGTCGACGCCAGGCGCAGAATCTCGTTATTCGCTACCGTGATGCCTTCGCGGATGCGATCTTCGGCCGTGCCAATCTGCCGTTCCAGACGCGCCCGGATCCGGCTGATAGCCTCGTCCGCCGCCATCTCGCCCGCGGCCTGCCCGCCGATCCCGTCCACCACCATGAAGATCCCGCGGTCCGCATCGCAGTAGATGCGGTCCTCGTTGTTCTGGCGCAGCATGCCCACGTGGCTCGCGCCGGCGCTCCGCAGGTTGGTTTTCACGGGCATCTATGACGGCACAGACGGCCGCACGCCGGCCTTCACATCGGCCTTGAATTCCAGGAAGACCACTTCCGCCAGGCCGATGCGCGCCTGCGCGGGTAACTTCACTTCCAGGTTTTTATCGCGCTTTTCACCATCCGCGAACTCCACGCTGGTGGGAATCGCTTTGCCATTCACGCTGGTCCCCAAACGGCTCAGATCCTTGATGAAGAACTCGCCGGTCTCCGCGTCCCGCCGCAAGCGTACGTGTTCACGCGAAATATCGGGCAGCGTGTTGAGCTTCAGATCGGTCCAATAATCACGGCCGCCGCGCCCGATCACGATCTGGTTCTTGGTCATGCGGTAAGTCTGCCGGCCGCTCTGGTCCTCGTACTCGATGGTGGCGTAGGCCTCCATGTCCTTCGTGGGAGGCAGTTGCTCTTCGTACTTCTGCGACGCCGTCAGCGCCCCCGACATGCGGCGCGTGTTGATGCGCTTGGTCATACTGCCGGCGCCGTATTCCGGCTTGGAAGGCAGCGCCAGCTCCGAATAGATAACAATATCTCCCGGCTCCACGTCGTCGTCGGTATTCTCGAAGAACTCCACGCGCCAGCCGCCATCGGGCGCCACTACCTTTGAAGATGGCTTCCGCGACAGCTTCAACCGCTCGCCCAGCGACGCGCGATTCAGTTCGGCCATCTCGGCGTCCAGCGCCTGCCGGGTCTCCTCCTGCATGCGCGGGAAGATCCCCCGCAGGCGCTCGAAATCTTCCGTGTGCAGGTAGATATGGTAGATGGCCGGAGGCAGCGTCGTGTAATGCAAAGGCTCCAGGCCCTCACGCATGTTCCGGACGACTTCCAGGATAATGTCCCGCGCGGTGGCGGGGCGGCGGGCTTCCTTGGTGCTCATGATCTTTTGGAGTGGAGAGCCGCGCGGCTCTTCCTAGATTCTAGCATTCGGGCGGCGAAACCAGTCGAACAGAATTATCCAATACAAGATGATCCTGAAACGGCACTTGATTCCAATACAAGACGATCGTGAAAATGGAATAAGGCGAGGCGGGCTGCGGCCGGATGCAAATACGCATGCAGAACGCAGAT
>JBEKIM010000415.1:0-6262 GCA_050011755.1 Bryobacteraceae bacterium
GAGGTGCTGTTCTACAGGCTGCTCTCCGAGCACCTGTACGAAATGATTCCGATTGTCAACGATCTGACGGTGGGTAGGGCGATGGTGCAGTACCACCATGAGTGCCGTCGTCCGCGCGGTGTATATCTCTCTATCGATCATGCGGAAGGAATTGAAGAGGCGCTTGCCAACCTCGGCGCGGGCCCCGACGATGTCGACCTGATCGTGGCGACCGACGCCGAGCAGGTGATGGGTATTGGCGATTGGGGCATTGGCGGGATCGAGGTAGCTATCGGCAAACTGGCGATCTACACGGCGGCGGGGGGCATCGACCCCACCCGGGCCATCCCGGTAATGCTGGATGCCGGCACCAACCGTGAGAGTCTGCTCAGCGATCAGATGTACAGCGGGAACCGGCATGCCCGCATACGGGGCGAGCGTTACGATGCCTTCATCGACGAGTACGTGCGTGTCGCGGCCAAGCTCTTCCCTCACGCGCTGCTGCAATGGGAGGACTTTGCGCCGGGCAACGCACGGCGGATCCTGGAGAAATACCGCGGCCGGATGTGCATTTTCAACGACGACATGCAGGGCACCGGCGCCATCACGCTGGCGGCGGCGATTTCGGCCGCGCGGGTCTGTGGAACGCCCCTGCGCAAGCAGCGCGTGGTCATCTTCGGAGCCGGGACGGCGGGCATTGGAATCGCCGATCAGTTGCGCGATGCCATGGTACGCGAAGGGATCTCCACCGAAGATGCCGTCAACCACTTCTGGTGCGTGGACCGGCAAGGCCTGCTGACGACCGGCATGGCCAGGCAACTGCCCGATTATCAAGCGGCGTACGCGCGGCCGGCCGCCGAAAGCAGCCGCTGGAAACACGAGGGTGAAGAGGACGGCGTTAGTTTGGCGGAGGTCGTAAGCCGGGTGAAACCGACCATGCTGATCGGCGCGTCGACGGTGGGTGGAAGTTTCACTGAAGCGATCGTGCGGGAGATGGCCATGCATACGGAGCGGCCAATCATCTTCGCCCTGTGCCATCCACAGGCGCGGGCCGCCGCGAATCCGGCCGATCTGCTCGCGTGGACCGAAGGGAGGGCCCTGATCGCCACCGGCAGCGCCTTCGCCCCAGTCACCTATAAAGGAGTGACGCACGTGATCGGCCAGGTGAATAATGCCATGCTTTATCCCGGTCTGGCGCTGGGCGTGATTGTCTCGCGGGCCCGAACGATCAGTGGAAGTATGTTCGCAGCGGCGGCTAACGCAGTGTCCAGCCTGGTAACGGTTCGCCAGCCGGGCGCCTCGCTGCTTCCGCATGTCGACGACCTGCGCAGCGTGTCGGCAACCGTGGCGGTGGCCGTCGCCGAAGCCGCAGCGGAAGATGGCCTGGCCTGCGTCAGGCTCGATGACATCGTGCAACAGGTGCAAGACGCGATGTGGCAGCCGGAGTATCGCCGAATCCAGGCGTGCTGAATGGATTATGGCGCGTTTGCCGGCACACACCGGAACACGACAATCTTGTCCGAGGTGGCAGTCGTGGTCGTCGAAAACGTATAGGCCGCCGCCGTAAACTGAGTCACGTGCGTGGCCAGCCCGGCACTCGCATTGAAGTTCTCCACGGGAACCGCCAGGGCCGCGCCGGTGCCCTCGCCCGTCACAGACGAGAAGTCGTACTCATACAGGTTGTACGATACCCCGGGTGTCAAGCCGCCGGCCGTAGCCATTAGCGTAAAGTTGGTCATCGCGGCGGGCTGCCGATTCGTGCATCCCAGGCCCCATACGCTGGCCCCGATCATGGGGTTCTCGTAGTTGTAGCCGGCCACCGGATCGATGGGATTCGCGGCCCCGTTGGAAACCGTGGGCCCCACGATAGTCAGGGCTACAGGCAGCGTCACCGAGGATGGGTCCTCGGGCCCGGATACGGAAAACGCGTAATTGTGCGGTCCGGCGATCGCTATCGGGCTGTAGCCGGAGCCGCCATTCCAGGTGTAGATCTGCCGGTCGCCCGGAATGACAATCGAATAACCTTGCGCGCCCTGCTGGTTGGCTCCCACGCGCGTATTGGCCAGCGAGGCGAAGGTGTACCCGTAGACAAAGGGAGTGCAACCCTTCGTATCCGAACCGGCGCCCGGCGGGATCGCCGGATTCGACGTAAATCCTGTGCCCGAAAGTGTGTAAGCGCCGTGATCGTCGAAATAGACGACGTCGTCGGGATAATAAGACGCATCCGCCGGTGAGTGGTTGGTGCCGATCTTCATCACCGCCACCTCGTGATCGTATTGGGAATCCGACCCGCCGTTGATCAGGAGCGCAATGGTGACTTGGCGCCCTTCGATTACCTGCTGTTTCACCCAGGACATGTATTGCTCATAACCGGCCAGCCCCGGCGCCTGATCCGAATAGTCGAAGGTGCTGCCGCTCAGGCGTGAATTGGCGAGGCACAAGGCCGCGTCGGCGTAAGTGTTCGGCCCGGTCACTCCCGTTCCGGGATTTTCAATGAGCAATTGAGCGTTGTTATTCACCTGGTTGTGATGCGCGGCGCAAGCCCCATTCGGCCCCGATTGGGACAAAGCGGTACCGCAAACGAGGCGGGCGTTGTATTGCGACATCCACTGCCCGTTGTTCAGACCCGCTTGCATCATGGATACCTCGCCGCAATAGCCGTCGTTGTTCTCCCACTGATAGAAAGGCGCGACAGGCTGGCGCGGGTAGATGTACGAAGTCGTGGCCGGGGGCGTGGTTCCGTCCACCAGGGCCTGGCGGCAATTGGGCTCTGCGCCGGGCATGGCGGCGATCGTCAGAATTCCGGCCAGGAGCCCGCGAACGATCCGCTCTGGCGACATAATGCTCAGTCTATCACCAGCGCCATGGCGGCCCACTTATAATGCGATATGGCCGGCCCAAGCGTTAGAATCAGACTATCGGAGCGCGCGCTTACATGCGCGGCACCTATGACCGCAGCGGCGGCAACGAAGGCGCCGGCGCCAGTCACTTCCTCTACCAGCTTGGCGGCGATTTCAACGTCCCTCTCGACTTCGAAGGCCCCGGCATCCTTTACTTCGCGCGATACGACCACTGGCACGGCAGCCGTGGCACTACGTCATAGACGGCGTCGGTCGCATCATTCGGAAAGCAGTACGGCCGATCCGCTGCATCCCGCTGAGAACTCCGTATTCCTCCCGGAGGGACTGTTTCCAGACCCTTTGACGTGGACCTGGTCGCTGACGCGGGGCGCCGACCTCACCTGGGTCCCAATTCCCTTCGCACGCTCCTTCCAGATGGCATGCTCGCGGACACATCACGGAACGGGCTACTACATCTACCATCAGTATGTCCGCGGGGCGGAGCTGTAGCGCCCTATTCGGCCATGGTAATTAACACGCGAGCTCTGGGAGACTCAAGGGAACGGGCCTGGCGATATTCGCGCGAGTGAGATCACAGGGTCCGTGCGGCTCCGATCCGCGTCCGGCTACAATTCAGGATCGGAGGAAATATGGCAAGATCGCGCAGGCAGTTCCTGGCTCGCACAACGCTCGGCGCGTTCGCTGCGGCCGCGGCCCGGCCCAGCCAGGCACAGAACCCGCCCGAACCCCCGCCAGGCACGCCACCGGCGTTCGGCACGGCTCCGGCGGTAGGGCCCGAAATCTCGCCGTCCACCTTCGCCGAAGCGGAGAAACTCGTGCAGGTGGAGATGAGCGGTCCGGAGCGCGCCGTTGCGGCAGACAGTTGGCGCACCACTATGGCCGCGCTCTACGAGCGGCGCACGGGTCCGCGCAAGGTGCGGTTGGAACCGGCCGTCGCTCCCTATTCGCAGTGGGATCCGGTTCTGCCTGGCCAAAGCCGAGGCCCGCTGCATGATCGATTTGTCCGGACCGCCAACGATCCGGGACCATTGCCCGCAAACGATGCGGATCTTGCTTTCGCTCCCCTGGCACAGCTTTCCCGTTGGATCGAGCAACGAAAACTCACGTCGCAGCGCCTCACGCTCTTGTACCTGGAGCGGCTTGAGCATTTCAACCCGAAATTGCGCTGCGTCATCACGTTGACGCGCGAGTTTGCCCTCAGGCAAGCGCGGCAGGCCGACGAGGAGATCGGCGTGGGCAAATATCGTGGGCCATTACACGGTATCCCTTGGGGCGCGAAGGACCTCATTGACACCGCGGGCATCCCCACCACTTACGGCGCCGAGCCATTCCGGAATCGGGTGCCTGCCCAGGATGCGGCTGTAGTGAAGCGTTTGCATGCGGCGGGCGCCGTGCTTGTCGCCAAGCTGAGCATGGGCGCGCTAGCGCTGAACGATATCTGGTTCGGCGGTCAAACGATGAATCCCTGGCTGCTGCAGGAGGGATCGTCGGGATCCAGCGCAGGCCCCGGCGCAGCTACAGCCGCCGGATTGGTGGGATTCGCGATCGGGAGCGAGACGGGCGGAAGCATCGTGGGTCCGTCCATGCGCTGCGGAATTACCGGGCTGCGGCCCACCTACGGCCGAGTGCCGCGCACCGGAGCGATGACGCTGTGCTGGTCGCTCGACAAACTCGGCCCCATGACGCGCGGCGTCGAAGACGCCATGCTGGTGCTCGAAGCCATTTCAGGTCCCGATCCGGGCGATGTATCCAGCGTGCCCAGCAGTTTGGACTTCGATGCCGGTCGAACGGTGGAGGGGCTGCGGGTGGGCTATTTCCCCGGCTGGATGAAGGAGAATCCCGCGACCGAGGTGGACCGCGCCGCCCTGGAGGCGGTCAGGAAGACCGGCATGGCGCCGGTCGAGGTCTCCATTCCAGACTGGCCTTACGACGGGCTTGACCTGATCCTGTTTGCGGAAGCGGCGGCAGCCTTCGAGGAACTCACGCTCGGCGGCGGACTGAACCAGCTTAAGGTTCAAGTGCCCGACGCGTGGCCCAACGTTTTTCGGCAGGCCCGGTTTCTGTCGGCGGTGGACTTCGTCCAGGCGGACCGGCTAAGGCGAAAGGTGGCAGTTGAGATGGCCCGCGTCTTCTCTCAGGTGGACCTGTTGCTGGTGCCGTCGCTGCGCGACGAGATGCTGACGATCACCAACTTCACGGGACACCCGTCGCTGACGCTGCGCGCCGGTTTCGTGGAAGTTTCCGAGGCGCGCAGCGACTGGGCGCCGGACCCAACGGCGCCACTGCCGAAATTCTCGCCGCCACGGCGCGTGCCCCACGGCGTCACGCTCATCGGGCGGCTGTTCGACGAAGGGACTTTGGGGCGCGCCGGATTGGCGCTAGAAAGAACGTTTGGCGTCGCGGGTGAACGTCCGCCGGGTTTCTGAGCAGTATGGCCAAATCATGACACCTTTTTCAGTGCTGGATCTTTCGCCCATTTTGGAAGGCAGCGACGCCGCGCAGTCCTTTCGCAACACGGTGGACCTCGCGCAGCATGCCGAGAGACTGGGCTACCGCCGCTACTGGCTGGCCGAGCACCACGGGATGCCGGGCATCGGCAGCGCCGCCACCGCTGTTTTGATCGCGCACGTCGCCGGCGCCACGTCTACGATCCGCATCGGGGCTGGCGGCATCATGCTGCCGAATCATGCCCCGCTCGTGATCGCGGAACAGTTTGGCACGCTGGAATCGCTGTTTCCTGGCCGGATCGACTTGGGATTAGGACGGGCGCCTGGCACCGATCAAGTGACTGCCCGTGCGCTCCGGCGAGGCCTAACGTCCGATGCCGATCAATTTCCCCAGGATGTCGTCGAATTGATGCAGTACTTTCAACCCGCAAGCACAGCGAAGAGAGTTCATGCGGTCCCGGGAGAAGGATTGAACGTGCCCTTATGGATTCTAGGATCCAGCCTCTTCGGTGCAGCGCTGGCCGCCGAATTAGGTTTGCCTTTCGCGTTCGCTTCGCACTTCGCTCCGTCGCAGATGATGGCGGCGCTGGCGATCTATCGGGAACACTTTCAGCCATCCGCGCAGTTGGATCGCCCTTACGCGACGCTGGGATTTAACGTAATCGCGGCTGACACCGATGACGAAGCGCGCTTCCTCGCTTCATCTATGCAGCAGGCGTTCGTGAACTCGCGCAGCGGCCGCCCGTCGCGTCTGCAGCCCCCGATACCAGACTACGAGCAGGGCCTGATGCGACACGAGTGCGACATTATCGAGCAAGTGCTCACTTGCTCGGCGATTGGTTCTCCCAGGACTGTTCGCGACGGCCTACAGGAGTTTATCGTTCGTACGGGAGCGGATGAACTGATGATCACGTGCCACATATTCAGTCACCCGGCGCGCCTGCGGTCTTATGCGATCGCAGCCGAAATCCGGAA
>JBEKIM010000416.1:0-6254 GCA_050011755.1 Bryobacteraceae bacterium
GCCGCCACGCCTCCGTCCGGGCGGTAGGCGATCGCCAGGATATTCAATTCCGCGTGAAACTTACCGTGCGACTTGTCGAACTTGATGGCATCCGTGGGAATACTCAGCGCGACATCGACGCGCGCCGTATTGGTCGCCGAGTAGAAGAACGTGGCTTGCATCGCGGAACCGGCCACTCCCGGCGCCGATCCGGCCACCCGGCTCTCCAGGTCCTTCTCCACCGAGTTCCCCGATAAAACGTCCAGCGGCTTCACATTGCAATAGCCGTTGCGGAAACGAACCGAGGTTCCGGGCCGGTCCAGTTTAACCTTCAGGAAATGGCAGCTTCCTTCGTTCGACTCCGGCGGGGTGTAGCCCAGCAGATAGAACTGATCTTGCTCCTTGCTGATCTTTTCCAATCCGCCCAGCAGATCGTTGGTATTGACGATGACGAAACCTCCTGTGCCATCCGCCAGCGAGAAAAGAACCTGCTGGTTGGTGGACGCGGTCGGCGGGAACGGCGGAATCAAGTTCCGCGACTGGTTGTACGGATTCAACGTATTCGGATTTGTAAGAGAATTGCTCGGCGTGCCGGTCGGCGTGCCCGTTCCGCCTTTGCCGCCGCCGGTGGTGCCGCCGGTGCTGCCCGTGCCGCCTTTGCCGCCGCCGGTGCTGCCCGTGCCGCCTCCTCCAGTGCTACCGCCTTTACCGCCCCCGCCTGCCCCGCCGCCCCCCACGCCTCCGCCGGGAGCGCTGCCGCCTCCTCCGCCATGCTGGAAGAAAGCCATGCCCATCGCGCTGGCCGGATTGTAAGACGCCGGAACCAGTTCCACCATCTGCGGAACCGCCGGCGACCACAGCCGCCCGGACGGCGCCGCCGAAGGCATGCTGGTCACCAGGCCGCGCACATCGATCGGGTAGATCGCCACGTTCGCCCGGTTGCACTCCGCGATCGCCGCCGTCAATTCCGATAAATTCTCGCTAGGCACCGGAAAGCCGCCCGTCAGCATCACCACCATCTTCCGGCCTTGAATCGGCGCCAGCATCTTGGCCATGCTGCGCAGCGCCAGCAACTCGTCCCACACGCCGAACGAAGCCGCGGCCCTCCCCAGATTCGGAATTCCTCCCGCCGGCATGCCCGTGGATGCCAGTTCCACAGGCTGATTCGGCGAAGTGGGAGAGAACTTGATGCCCGCCACCACTTTCTTCAGCCGGTCCGCGTCCGCGGTGAAGTTTTGCGTCACCGCGATGCTGCCCGCGTAGTCGATAATGGCCATCAAACGGTTGGGTCCGGCGTTGGCGTC
The DNA here is from genome assembly GCA_050011755.1 of Bryobacteraceae bacterium. GTDB lineage: Bacteria > Acidobacteriota > Terriglobia > Bryobacterales > Bryobacteraceae > Bog-159. The sequence goes on from JBEKIM010000416.1 coordinate 1,284, forward strand.
GATGAATTGCGCCGCCGCCTGCCGCGCGCGGATCTGGTCGGCCGGGCCCATGGTGGCGTTATCGAAAAGCAGCACCATGTAGCGCTTCTGATTGTTGTTGGGCGAGTTCGGATCGGCTTCGAACGAGAAGCTGGTGACCGTCTGTTCCTTATTGTCTTCCCAGACCTTGAAGTCTTTCTGGGTCAGATCCCGTATGTACTGGCCCTTCTTGTCCGTCACCACCGCGTCCACCAGCACAACGCGCGTTTCCGACTTGATCACCGGCATGGTCCCGGCGTTCTGCGCATTGGCATCCTGCGCGCGCGCCAACCCGCCCGTTGCCGCCATAGCGGCCGCCACAAGTAATATGTTTCGAAGCTGCATCTTACACCTCAATCCATCGGAATATCGACAGTGCCATTGGCCGCTGCCATCAGTTGTCCTTCGGAGTCCCTGATTACCAGCCGGATCAGGTAACTGCCCGGCTTCACGTCAAAGCTGCTTTTCACCGTGATCCCCGAATCCAGCCTGCTTTCCAGCGTCTGGTCTTTCAGGTGCATCTCGACGGTCTTCGAGTTTCCCATTACCAGGTTGCCGTTCCGGTCGAAAAGTCCCGATACCACCGTCAGGTTATCCTGGTTGCGTCCATTTTCCTTGCGAAAATGCAGGTGTTTCACATCCACCCGCGCCAACACCGCCAGCGTCGCGTTGTCCGCGCTCGATTTGAAAAACTGCGTGTGCATCGTCACCGGGATATCGCGCAGTTCCTCGCGCGAAAACAACGCATCCTGGATCTCCTGTTTGGCGGTCTCCGCCTCGTCGGCCAGGTGCTGCGGAGCATAGTAACCCGTCCGGGCTTGCAGGTCCAGCTTATAGGTCTTCCCCAGGCTGATCTTCAAGGTGTGAAACTTGCCGTCCAGCTTCAGGTTTTGCGGCGAGAAGCCCAGCACATAGATGAATTCGGGCCGCGCCGCCACCCGCTTGAATCCCTCCACCAGGTCGTTGTTGTTGTGAAAGAATACGCCGCCGGTCCCAAAGGCTACTTCGGCCAGGATATCCTCTTCCTCTTGCGCGCTGCTCATCTGGTATTGCGAGTGCGCGATCACCCCGCCCACACTCTGCGGCGACGGCGTGCTGGCGTCTCCCCCGGGAATCACGGTATAAAGCCCGCGCGCATTCAGCGAGTTGATCACCACGTTGGCCCGTATCGCGCGGTCGATCACTACGGTCTCTTCTTCGCGTAGATCGGCCAGCGCCAGGAATCCCGGCGATACCAAAATGATGCTGCGCTGCCCCGGCATCGCCGATAGCCGCCGCACCACATCTCTGAGCGAGTCCAGCGAGAGCCGGCTTTCCGCCTCGCCCGCATTCAGTACCTGCGACGCCATAGACTGCGAAAGCGAAGTCGCCAGCGACACCTGCGTGCTGGCCAGGCTCTGGCAGACCATGGTGTCCCCCACGGCGGTCTGCAGTGCGGTGGGATCGTTGTGATTCACGATCAGGTCCGCCTGATAGTAGCTGATGTCCGGGCACGTCTGGCCGATCGCCCGCGCGACGGGCCGCGGGCTCAGGCTCATCAGCGTCGCATGCAGTTTGGCCCGATCGTCCGTGAAATCCAGGCTCGTACGGCCCGACGTCGTGTAAATGGCCGCCCGGTCCGTCGGCACCAGGGATTCGTTCATGTGCCGCTCGGCCGCGTTCCTGACCTGCATCAGGTCGCCCTGCGCAAGATGCACATCGTCGAAGAAATACACCACGAAACGCTTTGGAATATCGGCCAGATTGGTGGGTGTAGGCGCTTCCAGATCGCCGCTCACCGCCGGCGCCTGTGCCTTCACCGGTTCGGCCATCTGGCTGGCCAGTGTCTCCACCGAAAAAGAGGAGATGGCTTGCGGCTTGCCGCGGTCGAAAAGCTGGAAATCTTCCTTTTTCAGGTTGCCCACCGCATGCCCCTGCTTATCCCGCACGACCACCGGCACCAGCACCAGGTTGACCTTGCTGCGGAACGTGGCCGGGGTGTCTTTGGTAGTCATCTCCTCGCTCTGGGCGGCCGGCGCCTGCTGGGTCTGGGCTCCGGCAACCCCGCACACCGACAGCAGCATCGGGACCCACAGATACGGCCAGCCGGCAGGTCGTCGCATGGATTCAATTCTACTCCTTTATATGGCGCTTGTGTCCGCTATTTGGCGCGTTTCATTTCGCGTCGGTATATACTGGTTCTATGGGTGCTCGCCAGCGAATGACGAAAGAGCCGCCGACAGCTTCGCAGTCATTTCTCGCAGCCATTGAGCAAATCGTACACGCTTTTCGCGATCCCCGAAAACAGGACGCTCATGAGCCGTCGATTCAGGCCATTAAAGCCCTTAGACAAAAACAAGCACAACAGGAAGAACAGAGACGCCGTATTGCTCAAACCATTGCAAACGGCGCAAGAATCAGCAGAAACCGCTCTCTATGATTTTCTGTACATCGACCGCGAGCGCATCTCTTCCCTTTACGCACAACTATTCCCGCAAGGGACGCTCACGTCCGTAAAGACCACTGCCCAACACGGTTTCGCCGATGACCAAAGCCTTGGAAGCGATCTCAAGGTCATCAAAGGCGAAACCAAAGCCACCGATACCGGCTCAGAGGGAATAGAGCACACCTTCGATACATCCTGGGCCATACCCATTGAGGTCCTGGCCCGTCTCAGCGCAACGCGTTTAGTCCGGTCATCCCTCAGCAGAATATCTCTTGGGACGATCGCCCAGCTTGACAGTTTTCTACGAATCATAGAACTACGCCGCCGTAAAGGAGATGTGGGAACCGATCATGACATTGGTCGTAGGGCAGGACAAGCCAGGACGACGGGAAATCGTCGGCCTGCTAAAGAGCATCCCACATACGATGCATGCGCAGTTTTTGACGAGTGATGGATACCTCTGGGCATCCCTGGATCCCGAGAACCTGCTGCTCCCGCCAGCCGACATTGTGCTAAAACACGGCGGAAGCGTTAGTGGTTCGTGGAAGGTTCTGTTCATCGTGGACGCTTACCCAACTCGCCCAACTGTAGACGACAGTTCGTCGCCCGAATTACAGTCATGGGATGCTGGTCAAGCAACTGACGGGGTAATGCTGGCAATCCAGGAGTTGCGCAAGCAAATCGGACGGCCTTTCGGCTGGTACGGCGTAACCCCCCTAATGATTTATCGGGACATCCCGCCGTACTCCGCCCAAGATAGCCTCGATCTTAAACCGGTTGCGCCCAACACGTAGAGGCAGTGCGGTCCATTTTCTCCTTCATGCGGCTTTAGGACACTACCCGCCATTTGAGACTACTTCGAATCGCATGCCAGAATAGATGGAGAATAGATGAGGAGCAGCCCATAGCGTGCCCGCCAGCATCGACAAACGGCCCAGCCCCGAAGAATTATTGCGCCGCGTACAGGCCGAGGAACGCCGCGAACGGCGCGGACGCCTCAAAGTCTTCCTGGGCTACGCCTCCCGTGTCGGCAAATCTTTCCGCATGCTCGACGAAGGGCGGCGCCGCAAGGAGCGCGGTGAAGACGTAGTGGTCGCCGCCATCCAGTTTCCGCTCACTCCCGACCTGGAATCCTTGATGGCTACCCTCGAATATATTCCGGCACTCAAGGAAACCTACGCCGGAAACGAATACGAAGTGCTCAACGTGGCCGCCATCTTCCGCCGTCATCCGCGCGTCTGCCTGGTGGACGAGTTGGCATACGACAATCCCCCGGGTACGCGCAATCCCAAGCGCTGGCAGGACGTGGACAATATCCTCGATCAGGGCATCTCCGTGATTACCGCCGTCAACCTCCAGCACATCGAGGAGCATCAGGACGCCGTCGAGCGCATCACCGGCAAGCGCGCCCGCCAGACCGTGCCCGAGTGGTTCCTGCGCTCCGCCGACGAGATCGTATTGGTCGACGCGGCTGTCGACGACATGATGAAGCGCGCCGGCACCCGCGAACCGGTAGATCTTCGCCGCCTCTCCGAACTGCGCGAACTCGCCCTCCTCCTGGCTGCCGACGTGATCGATGGGCAGCTCGAAAACTACCTCCGGTCCAACGGCGTCGAGCTGCGCTGGGGATCGCAGGAACGTATTCTGGTCTGCGTCACGCCGCGCAGCGATGCCGGCGCCATGTTGCGCAGCGGCCGCCGCAACGCGGACCGCTTCCACGGAAATCTGCTGGTCTGCTATGTTCGCCAAACCGGACTGGCAGGCAAGGATCGGGCCACCATGGAAGCCAACCTCGCGCTGGCCCGGGAATTGGAAGCCGACGTCCAGGTGCTGGACGGTTCCGACCCCATCGCCGCCATCATGCACTTTGCCCGCGAACAAAAAGTCACCCAGATTTTCGTCGGCCATAGCGCTCCCGACCGCTGGAAGGAGTTGTGGTCTTCGAGCCCCGTGGACCGCTTGATCCGGGCCGCGACGGACATCGACGTCCGCATCTTCCCGCATCCGCAAACGTCATGAGCGATTCCGTCTCAGCCCTGCCGTCCGATGCCCCGCAGCCGCCGCCCCGCGGCCGGCTTAAAGTATTCCTGGGCTACGCGGCGGGCGTCGGCAAGACCTATCAGATGCTCGATGAAGCGCAGGAACTGCGCCGCAAGGGAGTGGACGTCGTCGTGGGCTACTTCGAACCTCACGGCCGCCAGGATACCATCGCCAAAACGGCGGACCTGGAATTCATCCCCCGCAAGAAGATCGAATATCGCGGCTCGGCATTCGAAGAAATGGATGTGGAGGCCATCCTGCGGCGCAAGCCGGCCGTTTGCCTGGTCGATGAATTCGCGCACACCAACGTGCCCGGTTCCGAGCGGCTGAAACGCTGGGAGGATGTGCAGGTCGTGCTGCAGGCCGGAATCGATGTCTTCACCACCCTTAACGTGCAGCATCTGGAGAGTCTCAACGATGAAGTGTGGCACATCACCGGCGTGCGCGTCCGCGAAACCGTGCCCGATTGGGTAGTGGACGCCGCCGAC
>JBEKIM010000417.1:0-6221 GCA_050011755.1 Bryobacteraceae bacterium
GATCCACCAGCCTGAGGTAGACCTCGTGCACGAGGGCCGTGGGCTGGAGGGTGTGATCGCCGCGCTCATGCGCCATATATGACGCGGCCAGGCGGCGCAACTCCCGATAGACGAGCGGCGTGAGGCGCTGCAGGGCTTCCTGGTCGCCCCCACTCCAGGCAAGCAGCAGGCGTGTAACATCAGTCCGGTCTGGGCTGGCTTCCACGGCAATCCCTCATAAGTCGTTCTGTTTGAAATGTTAACATCCGCACGGGCGGCGGGTCTATTCTAACGAAAGCTGGGCGCCGTGGCAGATTCGCGACAGCCGATGGCGTCGCCTTTGCGGTCACGAGTTCAGAGCGTTTGCAGCATATCCAGCCACAGCCGCATAGTGAGATCATGCCGATGAGTGGCGACGAGATACGGCCGAAGCTCCGATCGGTACCGAGCTTCCAGAACCGCAAGATCAAGCGGAACGGCGCGGGCCAGGAACTTGACGTCCTCGCGATCGCGCCCCGAATTTCGTCCTAACTTCGAGAGCGCCAGGTCGTGGGCTTCCAGTCCCGCGAGTTGCACTTTGCGATAAGCAGCCGGGAAGATCGGAATCAAGCGATCCTCGTAGCCCTCGGGGACGGTCACGATGCCCACGTGCTGCACGCACACGCCGTGTTTCTTATACAGCATCGATCCCATCCCGGCGAACTCATCGAGTCTCCCGATTTCGTCGGCTGGAACTACCGACAGGAAGTCGACGTCTACGGTCGGCCGCGGCAAGCCATACAGCATCGCAATGGCGAACCCGCCGATGCACTGAAGGGCGATGGGTTGATCGAGGGCCACGTCGATTTTCACGGAAGAATGAGTGCCATGGCTCCGGCGGATGATCAGGCCGCATAAGGCAGGTGCTCCGCGTCAAGGTCCGTCAGCAGATGCCAGTGGCGGGCATCGGCTGAACGCGCCCGGCGCAGCCAACTACGTTCAGCTTTAGAGAGCCCTCCTTGGCAAAGACTTTCTTCCCGCGCCAGGCGGGCTGGCTCCAGTGCCTCCTCAACATCGCGCAACTTGCGCTGTGCCGCATCGGCCCCCCGTTTCCCGGCGACCCGCCGGCCTAACGTCGCAATAAAACCGAGCCGGTTCTGAACGTCACGAACTCTAGCTTCTCGCATCAGCCAGTCCCAATCGAGATCGTAGTACTCCACCGCCAGCCAGGGAAGGCTTTCCATGATGCGGACCTCGATGTCGTGGCGCGAAAGGGCCGCCAATAGGACGACAGCGGGATTGTCGCGCGGGCCGCCCAAAAGGTGACGGAAGCCGGGGTACCCAAGATTGGCGACAGCTTTCGCCAGGTATGCGCAGTCCCAGGATTCAAGCCTGTCCGCTCGTAAAGGGAGAACCGCCGGGCCCATGTGGTACAGGTCCATCATCTTCAAGGCGATTTTCGCAGGGACGCGCCGGCGGCCTGTTTCCATCAATGCGAGGTAGGCCTGGGAGACGCCGAGTTTGCCGGCGGCCCGTTGTTGCGTCAAGCCCATGGCATCTCTGGCAAAACGCAATTGATCGGGCTCAAAAGTCGCCACGGCCCATTATAACAACTCGTGTAATAAACGCAGCGGGAAGCACCGCGCTAAACTCTACCAATGCAGGAAGTGAATGTGGGAATCGTGGGCTTGGGCAACGTCGGCTCGGGCACGCTGGCTATTCTTGCCGGCAACGCCGACCAGATCGCCCTGAAGCTCGGGTTCCGGCTCAAGGTGGCGGCGGTTTGCAGCCGCTCGGTGATGGCCAAGTCGATTCCGGAATCGTTGGGACCCGTTTTTCGGACCGCCGACTGGCGCGACGTAGTCGCGCATCCCGAGGTGGATATCGTGGTGGAGCTGGTGGGCGGCACCACCGTCGCCGCGGAGATCGTGAATGCGGCGATCTCCAATCGAAAATCGGTAGTGACCGCCAACAAGGAACTCATGGCCGCGTGCGGGCCGGAGATCTGGGATCGCGCGATTCACGCCGGCATCAATGTCGCCATGGAGGCCAGCGTGGCCGGCGGCATTCCCATTCATGCGGTGCTGCGGGAAGGCATTTCGGGCGACCGCATCACGGCGCTCTACGGCATCCTGAACGGCACCTGCAACTACATCCTCACGGAAATCGAAAAGCGCAGTGCGCCTCTCGAAACGGTGCTGGCGGAAGCGCAGCAATTGGGCTATGCAGAAGCCGATCCGAGCGCCGACCTGGACGGCATCGATGCGCGCTCGAAACTGGCGATCCTGGCGGCCCTGGCTTTCGGCGAGAAAATCACGCCGTCCGATATTTTCATGGAGGGCATCCGGCGCATCTCGCCGCTCGATTTCCGTTACGCGCATCAGCTTGGACACACCATCCGGCTGATTTGCGCCGCGCGGCAGACGCCGGAGGGACTGATTCTGTCGGTGCGGCCGGCGCTGATCCCGCAGGCCACCATTCTGGCGGGCGTGCAAGGCGCCTACAACGCGGTTTGGGTCAAAGGCGCTTACGGCGAGGACACTTTCTATTACGGGCGCGGCGCTGGATCGCTGCCCACCGGCGTAGCGGTGGTAAGCGACCTGATGCGCGTGGCGCGCGAGATCCGGAGCGGCAGCCCGGAGCGCGTTTCCCCGTTCGCGCACGAGCGGCTGGGCGAATATCAGCCCGTGTCGGTCGTGCTCCAGACCCGCGGCTACTATCTGCGCTTCAGAGTGAAAGACCGCCCTGGGATACTGGCGGGCCTGTCGGGCATCCTGGCGGCCAAACATATCAGCCTGGAGGCGGTTTTGCAATTGCCCACCGGAACCAAGCGCGACCTGCCGTTCGTGATCACCGTCGAACCCACCTACGAACACGCTATTCGCGAGGCGGTAGATCAGATGGCCCAACTTGACTTTCTGCTGGAACCGCCGCTGGCGCTGCCCATGGAGACGGCTTTATGACGATGCGCCGCGCCCTGCTGCTGGCCTTTTGCGGTCCCGCGTTGTCGGCACAAGTGTTGTGGGCGCAGGTCGCCACCGATGCCAATACGCGTTATCAAACCCCGGAAGGCCGCCAGGCAGTCGCGGCCGGACTGGGTAGTCCGGAGCGCGACGCCACCGAACGGCCGCGGAAACTGGTCGAGGAGATGGCCATCAAGCCTGGGACGACGGTGGCCGATATTGGCACGGGCGTGGGATACATGTTGCCTTATCTGAGCCGCGCCGTGGGGCCCGCGGGCCGCGTGGTGGCGGAAGATATCTTCGACGATTTTCTGACCGCCGCCAAACAACACGCGAAAGACGCGGGGCTGCTGAACGTAGCGTTCGTGAAGGGCACCGAAACCGATCCGCACCTGGCCGCGGGCAGCCTGGACGTGATTCTGGCGCTCGATTCCTACCACCATTACAACTATCCGGAGAAGATGCTGGCGGCGTTCGCGCAGGCCTTGCGCGACGGCGGCCGGCTGGTGGTGGTGGAGTATTACAAGCGTCCCCACGCCATGCCGGGCGGCGACGCGATGAAGCACATCCGGCTGGACGAGCCGGACTTGGTGCGTGAGATCGAGATTAACGGATTCCGCAAAGTTTCCGAGTTCGAGCACATCAAGGCCAGCCAGTACATGGCGGTGTTCGTGAAGAAGTGAAACACGTCAGCGCCGGATGGGGACGGTTACCGACCCCAGCGCGCCTAGCTCCGCATCGAATGCGATCACGCGGATCTTATGGGCGTCCTGTGGGACGGGGAGGAGTTCGCTGAATCGAATCGTGCCGGTGCCGGCGGCCGCCAATTGCGCCGCGGTCAACGTCACCAGAACCGGATGCGGAAGCGGCCGCGGGGCTTCGTCGAAAGCGACGAAGGCGACAAAGACCTTTCCCGCGCCGGGATTCCGGGCCGGCCCAGGCAGCAGGTCCGCCGCGTCGATGCCCACTTCGAAATCCATCTCGGGCGCATTGCCCGAAGCCCGCGAAACGCTCGCCCGAATCCGAATTTCGGTCGCGTCGAACGGACTATGCGCGGCCGCTTCCATTTCCGCGGGCAACTCCCGGGACCGAAGCGCCGTGGCCGCCAGCGCGCCCCGCGAACTGAGCGGGGCCAACGGATAGAAATCCTGTGCGGTTACGAAGCGCACATCCTTCCGTGCGCACACCACTCGTATTTTGTGATTTTTCCCGTCGGGATTCAAGTCCTCGTAGTACGCCACCTGGTAATTCGCGCGCGCGTCCGTGATGGCCTGCCGGATGGCGTCGTCGGCACGGTCGCTGGCATACTGCCGCCCTCCGGTAATGCTCGTGAATTGTCTGAGGAAGTCCAAGCTGGGTGTTACCACGGCAGATCCAGCGGCTCCGTCAATCGATTGCGCCACCGCGTACACGACGATCTGCGCTTGCGCCAGCCGCGCGCAAAACCACCTCACGGGATTGGTAAAGTCCAGCCCCCTTTGCGCCGAAATAGAATACCCGATCAGGGGGATGCCGTGTGTTAGCCAGACCAGATTCTTCCGTCCCGGCATCTCTTCCATCTGCGACCCGAGGTCCCGCAGCGCGCGGGAGGTCACCTCCAACCGGTGCTTGATATCCTCGTCATCCACGGGCTTTACGCCGACCAGATTCTTTAACGCCGCCTGCAACAAGGGTGCGATATCTTCTGTCCAGGGCGTCGCGGCCGCGGCCGCCCCGGAGTCGAGTGGCGGCAGCGCATGGATGGGGTACAGCTTGCCCGCGTCGGTCAGAAGATACAGGTACAGGTCTGCGCTCGATTCCACGTTCTTCAAGGCCTCGACGACCTCGCGGCCAATGATCGAACCGCTCATCATGCGATCGCTAAGGAGATCCACCAGCACCACGGTGGGGTGCCCCGCGGCTCTCCCGGTAAAACGAAAAAAGGCGATGTCCTGGCGCTTCCCGTCCTGATAGACCTGGAAGTCCGCGCGGCTCAGGCCGGCAACCGGATTGCCCTGTCCGTCGAGCGCGGCTACATTGAGTTTGTTCAGTTGGGCGGCTGGGGCGGAAGCTGCAAGCAGGATCGCGGCGGCGGCGAGCGCGCACCTCATAGGGGAATTATAGCCTTCACCGCGCCGCCAGATCGTGCAGGAAAATGCCCCGCGCTTCCTTGAACTCTTCCGGCAGCATGGGGCCCAGTTGCGCCGACTGGCCGGCCGCCTGGCGCTCTTCCGCGAATGTGGTAGCCAGCGATTGGAACGCCAGCACGCAAGCCTCGACGACGTCGCGCGAATACCCGGATGCCATGTCGAGCAGTCGATTGGCGGTTTCCAGAATGCCCTCGGCGGCGCGCACGCGCGCGGGCGCCTCCGCGATGATCCCCGGATACCGGCTGAGCGTCACGTGCGCGCCGAAAGCTGCGACGAGAGCGCTCCATCGGTCCAGCACGGTCAGCGCCCCGTAACGATGCCGGTCGAGCGACATCTCATAGGCGAACGCGGCGCCTTTAGCCTGGCCATCCAGCTTGCGCAGATACATGGCGGCCGAGTTGAGCTCGCCGGTCAGCGTATCGGCGAAAGCGCTCACGCATCCAAGAAATTGCGGTTCCGAAAGGCTGGCGTAACGGGTGATTTGCACCGGATTCTCAGGCGATATGGTCGCCCAGGGCGCGTTCGATCTCGGACGGATCCACTTTCTCGCCGCCGTTCAAGCGCGCCAGGCACTCTTCGATGATCTGCTTGGCTTCATCCTTGCGGTAGTTTTTGATGAAGCCATCGTAGTAATGTTCGCCGTTGAGCGCGTGGTTGATCTCGCTTTCCTTGTTATGATCCTGCAGTTCGGTAAAGTAGACCACCCGGTATTTGCCGGAATACTGGGTCTCGCGGTAGACCTCAAACATGACTTTATCGGACTCGAACGCCATAGATAGAACTTACCATGTCAGCCGGGGCAGCTAGTGCATGGCTGCCGCGATGATCATGCAAATGCCGATGGCCGCGGCGCCGGCAAAAACCGCCACCGCCATATTGCGTTCTTCCACCAGTTCCCGCCACAATTTCAATGGCGTGACCTTCAGCAGGATCGCGGCCGCGAGGGCGAACACCGCGATTCCCAGCGCGGCAAAAAGCGCGGCATTCAGCAGAGGATGTTCAGTGAGCATGCACACCTGCTCGCGCGTCCAGCCACTGCCGCCAGATATCGAGGCCCGCGCCGGTGGTGCAGGAGACCTCCACAATCTCCGCATCGGGCTGCACGCGGCGAATGTACTCGCGCGCCAGGTCCATGCGGAACGGCACGTAGGGCAACAGATCGACCTTGTTC
>JBEKIM010000418.1:0-6219 GCA_050011755.1 Bryobacteraceae bacterium
GCGAAGGCGCGTCGGCGAGTTCGGCAGTGCCGGTCTTGCCCGCGATCTGTAGCGGCGCGCCCGCTGCGCTACGGCCGGTACCCTCGGTCACCACTTCGCGCATGAAGCGGCCCAGGGTGGCAGCCACATCCGGGCCAATTACGGCCTGCGGCGTTTGTGTACGGTCGTTGCTTTCGTCGGCGATCCAGCGGCCTTGCGGCATCTGCCCGCCGTTGGCTACTGCCGCCGCGACGCGCGCCATCTGGAATGGCGAGGCCACCACCTGCCCTTGTCCGTATGACGATTGCGGCAGCGATTTACGCAATTGCTGCGCGGTGGCGGGCGACGCCATCGAAATACCCAGCAGGCTGCCGGTATCGAATAAGTGCTGCGCACCCACGTTGTAAGTGCCTAACTGCGCAAAGTAAGCATTGCAGGAAACCACCACGGCCCGTTCCATGTCGATCGTACCGTGGGGCGATTTGTCCTCGATGTCGTCGCGGATGGGGCGGTTCGATCCATGGATATAATTGCCCACGCGGCCGTCCGGCAGGCGGATGCAGGAGTAGGTCTGCTTCGCCAATTGCGGATCGTTGCGCAGCGCCGCCATGGCGGTGACCACCTTGAATGTGGAGCCGGGTGGATAAAGGCCGTACCGCGCGCGATCCAGATATGGGTTTGCCTCTTCGTCGGCCGACTCGTCCGGCGCCGCGTCGCCGGGCCCGATGGGCGGCAACGGATAGCTGACCGCCGCCAGCAGATCCCCGCTTGCCGGATCGAGCACCACGATCGACCCCTTGTCCTGGCCGGCTTTCTGCAGGGCAGCTCTAAGAATGTCGCTGGCGCGCACTTCGAGGCGCGCATCGAGCGACATGCGGACATCGCGTTTGCGATCCAGCACCCGCCGCACGGCCGGATTATTCGGATCGTACCGGTGCCGCAGCAGCGGAACCAGTTCGCGCAGATCGTACCGCACCACCCGCTCCATCTTGCCGGTCTTGGGATTCTCCACATCCACCAGCGTGGGCCGGTCGTCGTAGCCGCGCAGGCGCGTGGCGGAATCGCGCTCCACGAACGAAGTATTGCCGGCGCCCCAGCGGATGCGCGTGCGCAGGTCGCCGAGCAGGTGGAACGTCAATCCTTCGAAGGGATAGTGGCGGCTCTCGGTACGCGAGCAGGCCTGGTCTATATTGATGCCAAGCTGCTGGTATTGGGCGCGATGCTGCTCCAGTTCGTCCCAACTGCTGGTCGCCAGCGGCAATCCGTTGCGGTCGTAGATGCTGCCCTTCGGAATGTCGCGCGTGATCGCCTGAAATCTCGGATTGTACTGGTAGCGGCGCGCGCCGTCGGCCTGCACCACCAGCGTGCCCTCACCCATGATGGCTGCGCTGTGCAGCACCTGCACGTAAGCGGCTTTGCCCACGATGAGCAACGCCAGGAGACCCAGCGCCAGGCCGGCTGCTTCGATAGGTGCGCGGAAGGGCGCATTGCGTTGCGGATCGGCCGCCGGACGGCTGGAGATCGAGAGCAGCATGGCGAACATCAGCAGATTCGCCAGCATCGACGAGCGGCCGTAACACAGGAAGGGCGTGACCACGCCGGATAGCGGCAGCACGCCCAGCGATCCGCCCGCGATCAGCAGGATCTGTAGCGCCATCGCCACGCCGATCCCGGTGGCCAGGAAGAATTCATAGTCGCTGCACGCGCGCAACGCGATACGGGCCGCACGGTAAAGGACAAATGCGTAAAGTGCGAAAACGGCCACGACGCCCAGGAAGCCCCATTCCTCGCCCAGCGCCGAAAGGATCAAGTCGGTGTGCGCGGCGGGCACCAGCGCCGGATCGCCCAACCCAGGCCCCGCCCCCCAGAGGCCGCCCGTGGCATAGGCCCACAACGATTGCGCCAGTTGATCGCCGCCGTGGATTGCGTTGTTCCAGGGCGAGGCCCACATGGAGACGCGCTCGTAAACCGTGTGCGGAACGCGCACCAGGTATCCGCCCACGAATCCTATTAGCAGGAAAAGGAGGCCGGCGGCGGCGATCAGCGTGTCTTTGCGTGCGATTGAGTAAAGCGCCAGAAACAGGCAGGTGAATACCATGGCCGGTCCCATATCTCTCTGCAGGAAGAAGAATATCAGGGAAAGGGCCACGCACGCGAATATGGGGAGGGTGTATTCGAGCGGAGGGACGCCGCCGAGACGGTTGAGAATCGCCAGGCGGGGACGCTGCTCGCGGGCATGCCGCAGCACGTCCCATCGCCGCGCGAAGTAGCCCGCCAAAAACAGGATCAACAAAATGCGGATGATCTCGACGGGCTGGAAGCCGAACAGGTTTACCTTGGCGTCGCTGGTGCCGGGGCCATATCCGAAGACGATCAGCAGCGCCGAGAGCGCGAAACTGGCCAGCAGCGGCACGAAGCTCAGCTTGCCCAGCATCCGTTCGTAGTCGAGCGCGCTGGCCACGGCCAGCAGGAAGCATCCGGCGGCCACGCCCTGCGCGAAATCCACGAAGAGCAGGCTGTCGCGCACGGGGTCGCGCAGACTGACCATCAAGTTCAGTCCGGTGCCGGTAAGCAACAAAATAGCGGGCAGCAGCATTTGATCGCCGGTAAAACCACGCGCGCTCCACCATAGGTGCGCAGCCCAGAATGCCGCGAAAAAGACGGCCAGCCAGAGCAAAAACGTGCGGCGGAATCGTGGCGGACGGCGCACCACGAACAGCGGTTTCAACTGCCGGAACTGTTCGGCCGTGAGCAGGGCGCGGCGTCCGCGGAACGCTTTCAGGCCGCGCGCCGAGTCGACTTCCGCTTCGGAGACGCGTAGCCGGGCGATGGCGCCGACGTTCGGCAGGCTGCCGGAAGCATCGTAGATGCGGCGTGCCACGAATTGGCGCTCGGCCGGCTCGGTGAAGATCGCCAGGTAAGGCAGCAGATCCTCGCGCGCGCTTAGATCGTTCAGATTCAGAAGTTGCTTGCCGGCAATCCCCGCCTCGATTTCGGCGAAAGAGCGGGTTTTGGCACGGTAGACCAGGAAGAAGCCGAGCAGCAGCATCAGCGAGGCCGCCAACAGCCCGATGGCCTCCCGGCGCCGCCAGGCTAAGCCCCGCCAGATTATCGCCTGCCGCCCGCCGCGAGGCGCTTCCGCCCTTTCCGCGGCCCTGCTGCGTGTTACTGCCATCGCGAGTCCAAATTAGATTCTAAGCTGTTGCGGCCAACGCGGCGAAATCGCGCCCGGACACGCTTCCGACAGCGCCGGAAGAAAATCCTCCGCGGGATCGGGAGAGCGCTCCACGCGCGGCAGCGGATCGATGTCCTCGGTGAGTTTCTTGACCTGGTTTGACCAGGCGGCCGGCCTTGTGTGGTTTGACGAGTTCGGACACGTGGCTTTTCGAGCGTGGCTTGCAGGTCGGGAGCGTAAATTTCCCGTCCAGCCGGGCATCGATAATAACGGCGGGCTTGCCGGCCGGGGCGATCAAGCGGACACGATGATGTTGGTATCGAGGACCACGCGCATCAGGCTTTGTCAGCCTTCCCTTTGGCGCGGCGTTCCGCGCGGACCTCGCTGACGGCTTCGACGACGATGCGCTGGATTTCATCGGGGTCGGCATCGGCGTTGCGCGCCCTGATGTCCTGAATGGTGCACTGAAGCACGCGCCGGCGGACGGCTTCCTCAATGAATTTCGAGAGAGCGCCCTTCTTCATGCCATGGGCGCCCAGGAACGTGCGCAGGGTCAGATCGGTGTCCTTCGAGACCTTGACGCTCCAACGGACGGCTTCTTCTTCCATTTTTACCCACCTATGCGCTCAAATCGATAAACGCTCAAACGCCTGTGCGCCTATCATATGCCAGAATTCAACCGTCGAGAACGCGACCAACGCCGGGCACCGCGCGTGAAAACCTGCCCAACCGTGCCTAATCGGTGTAGGATCAGCCTTGCTACGATCAATTGGAGGGAACTACCCGTGACGCTTACGATAGACCTTCCGGATGCAGAGGTAACGGCCCTGGCCGCCAAGGCGCGCGCACGAGGCGTATCCGCCGAAGAGTACGCCCGGCAGGTGCTGGAGCACGACCTTGCGCCGGACCGGCTCCGGCGGTCGTGGGAGAGCGCGGCCCAAGCCGGGTTGGATCGGCTTTCGATAAATGAGATCGACGCCGAGAAAGCCACCGCGCGGAAAGCGCGGCACGAACGCCCTCTCAACCGGGACTCATGATCCGAGTCGTCCTCGACACGAACGTGATCGTCTCAGCTTTGTGGCAACCCCTGGGCCCGGTTCAACTGTGCATCAGCGGAAGCGTTTAGGCCGGGTACGAAGAAGTAATTCGGCGGTCTCGCCTCGCACGCGAGAAGAAGTGTAGCCGCCACGCTGCAGACTGCTTAGGGAATACCTCGATGGCGCGGCTCCACGATTCGAGGACACGCTGCGGCGCATCATTCGTGAGGAACTGAAGTCGAGCGCGGCGTGATCCGTCGGTATCGACGACGACGCCCTGAGGTGTCCGAAGGATTATGGGAAGTAGCTAGGAATCCGGGAGGCGTGTAAGCGCTTCATGCCTAGCCGCCCGCCAGTGTTTCTCTTCTTGCCCCCAGCCAAAAGGGATGGGCTGTGGGGACCCGGCGCCGTCGAGCGAACTCAAAGGCGCTCTGTCGCACGCTGGCGGTCGCGGCGACGGACAACCTGCGAGCGCCCGAACTGGCCGCCGGCATCGCCCGCGGGAAAGAGCGCGAAGTCGATCGGCGTCAGGTCCCGAGAAGTGGCAGGGACCCGAACGGCGCTGTGTTATCGCGTGGCGGCGACCGCGGTCTATTTCGATGCGCCCGTTATCAGCCGCGACGGGCGCATACGCGCCGCCACCCTAAAGACGGTTTGGTAAAGGCAGGGGGCCGGAGCTGATCGGCGTGACCTCTTTGGCGAGCTCTTTTCGGAGGACTTGACACAGTAAGTAGCAGGCAGCCTCACTCAACAGAAAGGCATATGGCACTGGGTCCGATGAGGCCGGGAGGACGCGTTTCTCAATGAGGTCAACGGGATATTTCGAGTCAGAGACAGCCTTGCGTAAATCGGCCCCGTGCGCCACTTTGCTACGTAGAACATATAGGTCAATAGCGATCTTGCTCGCAGTCAAGTCGGCGGCCCGTTGAGAGTGCCAGTCGGGAAAAACAGGGGTGTTTTCCCCGAGGCAGGCACACAGACTGTTTTTGAATTGCTCTTTCCCAAAGCTATCGAAAATGGCTTCCAGTCCCATCACCCAGAACAACCCGGCAACCAAGGGGTGAAAACACTCCAGACCTAACTGGAGCAAAATAAATGCGTTCCGCCTCTCCGCGCTTGGCCCCTGCATAATCCGCTGGATACACTCGATCACGGCGGGCACCCGTTTAATCAGTTCTTTATCGAAAGGCTTTCGCCACGCGCACGGCCACGGCTCCATTGGGGGTCTGCGTTCTACAGATTGAAGTGAAAACACCGCGCGGGAATCGGGGCCGTCATTACCGTGGATCTCACCATAGAAGACAATGCCCAGTGTTCTAACTGGTTTCAGCACCTGCAATGCCATCAGCCCACATGAGAAAAGATTCTTGACCTCTTCGTAGGTTTTGGGCGCGAACGGATGCTCGTTCTTGTAGACGAGATATCGGCTGACTTTGGCGCCGTCCTCCCATTCGCGGCCGGTCATGTCGCTCTTAGTCCGGGCCGACAAAACATAATCATTTGGCTTCACTAAAGAAAAGCCGCTGCCAAGAGACACTTCCGCCGCGTCGCCAGCATCAATGCCGCGCACACCTGAAAACATACATTGCATTCAAAACCCGTCCGTTCATTCCCTTCCATTCGTTACGAACGTTTCCACATGAATCCGCTTCCGGCGCATGATACGAGGGCGTTCTTGCAGCTAGCCGGCGAGAAAGACCATTACCGGCTCGGTTTCGACTTCCACTCACGTGCCAACCTCTGTGCCTCCGCAATCTGCTGGGGAGTCATCTTGGCGGCAACTTCGTCACGCGCGGACGAATATTTCTTCAGGTCGTCTCCTGCGGAAACAGAGGCGGCCAAGTCCAACCAAATGTGCGCTTGCACGTAGTTCTGGGCGACTCCTTCGCCGTTGTAGTATGCAAGACCGAGCCTGTACTGAGCGTCGGCGAGTCCTTGCTCAGCGGCCTTGCGAGACCACTTCACCGCCTCGCCGTGGTCCTGAGGGATTTCTTGGCCGTGGCGGTATAGGTCACCGAGGTCGTGCTG
>JBEKIM010000419.1:0-6207 GCA_050011755.1 Bryobacteraceae bacterium
GTTGCTGGCGGCGTCCCCTGCCGCGGCGCCGCTATCTTCGCAAGTATCGCGGCCCCAGGCGTTTGCGCGGACACTGGAATGTGCGAAGAGCGATTGTTCCCTGCTCGAAGGCGCGCCGCAGACCGCGGGCATGCGCAGCGGCTTTGTCCGCCTGAATCCCGGTGAGACGGTGGGCTGGCACACCACCGGGCAGCATGAAGAGGCGCTGGTGATTATGAGCGGGGCGGGCGCGGCCTTGATCGAAGAGCAGCCGCAGCATGACTTCATCGCTCCGGCCCTGGTTTACATTCCACCGGCCACCCGGCACAACGTTTCGAACACTGGAAAAAGCATCCTCGAATACGTCTACGTGGTGGCGCCGGCAAAGGCCAATCCGTGACGCCCACCGGTTAATATAGTGGTGGGTAGGGGACGTTATGAGATCTGTAGCGGTAGTCGGCATCGGGAAAACGCCATTTGGAGTATTTCCGGGCCGCGACCTGCGTTCGCTCGCCGTGGAAGCTGGTGAAAAATGCCTGAAGAACGGGCATATCTCTCCCTCGCAAGTGGACGCGTTTTTCCTGGGCAACTTCG
The DNA here is from genome assembly GCA_050011755.1 of Bryobacteraceae bacterium. Classification (GTDB taxonomy): domain Bacteria; phylum Acidobacteriota; class Terriglobia; order Bryobacterales; family Bryobacteraceae; genus Bog-159. The sequence goes on from JBEKIM010000419.1 coordinate 574, forward strand.
CCGGGCCATCGTTTGCCGGCCAGAATCACCTGGCGCCGTATGTTTCCACCGCGCTGGGTATCGATGGGGTGCCGTCCACCCGCGTGGAGGCGGCCTGCGCCTCAAGCGGCTCGGCCTTTTTTCATGCATACACCGGCATCGCCAGCGGGGTCTATGACATCGTGATGGTGGTGGGAGCGGAGAAGATGACCTCGCAGCCTACGCCAAGGGTGACCGAAATCCTGGCGGGGGCGGGCGATTGCGCGGGAGAAATCAAGGCCGGTTCCACATTCGCTTCGCTATTCGCCATGATCGCGCGGCGGCACATGTACCAGTTCGGCACCACGCGCGAACAGCTTGCCGCCGTGGCCGTGAAGAACCACGCTAACGGCGCGCTGAATCCCGATGCGCAGATGCGCAAGGCGATTACGATGGAGCAGGCCATGAATGGCAAACCCATCGCCGATCCGCTGAACCTGTACGATTGTTCGTTGATCAGCGACGGCGCAGCGGCGGTGCTGCTGGTGGCCGCGGAGCGCGCCGGCGAGTTCAGCGATAAGCCTGTCCGTGTGCTGGGCATCTCGCAGGCCTCCGATTTCGTGGCGCTCGATCAGAAGCCGGACATCACTACCTTCCCGGCCGTGCGTCGCGCATCCCAAAAGGCCTACCAGATGGCGGGCGTGGGACCGGCCGATATCCAACTCGCGGAACTGCACGACTGTTTCACCATTGCCGAGATCATCGCCATCGAAGACTTGGGATTCGCGGCGCGCGGCGAAGGCGGACCGTTTACCCTGGCTGGACATACGGCGCGCACGGGCGATAAGCCGATCAATACCAGCGGCGGGTTGAAATCGAAGGGGCATCCGGTGGGCGCGACGGGTGTGGCGCAGATCTGCGACCTGGTGCTGCAAATGCGCTGCGAAGCCGGAGAGCGGCAGGTGCCGCGGCATTCGCTGGGCCTGGCGCAGAATTTGGGCGGTTCGGGCGCCACCTGCGTGGTGACCATTCTAGGGACAGTATGAACGACGCGACTGGAACCATTTATACGGAAACCGTGATCTACTCCGCGACCGACGCCTTCGCCGCGGATGTGCCCTACCAGACAGCCATCGTGACGCTGGACGCGGGCGGCCGCGTGACAGGGCGCGTGCTGGGCGAGCGAGTGCGGATCGACGACCGGGTATCGCGCGTCGAATTCCGCGATGGCGTGCCGTTTTTCAGGAAGATGGCATGAAGCTGGCCGAACGGATGCAGCATGTCGCGGTGGAATCCGCGTTCGAGGTGCTGGTGCGCGCGCGGGCGCTGGAGGCACAAGGTCGCGACATCATCCACCTGGAAATCGGAGAGCCGGACTTTCCCACGCCGGCGCACATCGTGGAGGCGGGCAAGCGGGCACTCGACGAAGGCTGGACGCGGTACGGTCCGCCGCAGGGTTTTCCCGAGCTGCGTGAAGCCGTTGCGGAAGACGTGTCGCGGCGGCGCGGGATCCACGTCGGGCCGGAGCATGTGTCCATCGTGCCGGGCGCCAAGCCCATGATCTTCTTCCCGATGCTGGCGCTGCTGGAGCCGGGCGACGAGGTGATCTACCCCGATCCCGGGTTCCCCATCTACGAATCGATGATCCGGACGCTGGGCGCCACGCCGGTGCCCATGCCGCTGGTGGAGAGCCGGGGATTTTCGTTCGATTTGAACCTGCTGCAGGACAAGCTCGGCGATCGGACCAAGATGGTGGTGATGAATTCGCCGCAGAATCCCACGGGTGGCATGATTCCGGAAGACGACATGCGCGCCATCGCGGACCTGCTGCGGGACCGCGACCTGATCGTGCTGGCCGATGAAATATATTCGCGGATTTATTACGACGATCCGCCGGTTTCGATTGCGCGCTATCCAGGCATGCTGGAGAAGACCATTATCCTCGACGGCTTTTCGAAGACCTTTGCCATGACCGGATGGCGCATGGGCTACGGGGTGATGCCTACCTGGCTGGTGGAAGCGGTGAATAAGCTGATGGTGAATTCCTGTTCGTGTGTGGCAAGTTTCACGCAGCGGGCGGGGATCGCGGCGCTGCGCGGCCCGCAGGAGCCGGTGGAGCGGATGGTGGCCGAATTCCGGCGGCGGCGCGATGCCATCTGCCAGGGGCTGAACCGGATTCCCGGTTTCCGTTGTACGGTCCCGGGGGGCGCGTTTTATGCGTACGCCAACGTCGGGCAAACGGGCATTCCGTCGAAACAGATGGCCGATCTTCTGCTGGAAGAGGCGGGCGTGGCGAGCCTGAATGGCGGGGCGTTCGGCGATCATGGTGAAGGTTTTATCCGGTTCAGTTACGCGAATTCGCTGCCGAATCTGATGGAGGCGGTGGCACGTATCGAGAAGGCGTCGGTGCGGTGGGCGGCGGCCGCGGTGCGGGCCTAGGCGTTAAGGAGCGAATCGATGAAACGAATCACGGGAATGTTGGCCAAACTGGGGAAGAGGGCGTTAGTTGTCTTGATGTTGTCCGCCACGATGGCGATTGGACTGGGTGCCCAGACTTTCACCACGCTTTTCTATTTCCATGGCGCGGAGGGTTCTGAACCGGAGGCGTCGCTGATACAGGCAGCGGATGGGAACCTGTACGGAACAACGGTTCAGGGTGGGACCGGAGCATACTTCGTTTATGGGACCGTTTTTAAGGTCGCGTCCAACGCGCCAACGACGCTCTATACTTTCGGCGAAGGTCCTGGCGGACTGGGGTTCCTGAACGGCAGCGAACCCTTCGCGGGGGTGGTCCAGGGCACGGACGGGAACTTTTACGGGACGACGTACCTGGGCGGGACCCAATGTGCCACGATCGGCTGCGGGACAGTTTTCAAGGTCGCCCCAAGTGGCTCGCTCACGACGCTGCACAGCTTCGATGGGACGGACGGCTGGCAGCCGATCGGAGGGGTGATCGAAGCCGCGGACGGGAACTTCTACGGGACAACGACCAAGGGGGGGGCCTACAACGGCGGCACGGTCTTCAAGATCACCCCTGGTGGCGCGCTGACCACGCTATACAACTTCTGCTCTCAGAGCAATTGCGCGGACGGCGACGCTCCGCAGGCGGCGCTGGTGCAGGCCGCGAACGGGGATCTTTACGGCACGACGACGTATGGCGGGACCCAGGATAACTGCTACATGACTATAGGGGAGCCGAGCACTTGTGGCACGGTTTTCAGGCTCACGCTGAGTGGCACGTTGACGACCCTTCACAGCTTCGACCACACCGACGGCTATTTTCCCTCGTCGGCGCTCGTTCAGGCAACCAATGGATATTTGTACGGGACGACATCGTGGGGTGGGCCGAACTGCGGAACTAACGGATGTGGCACGGTCTTCCAAATTACCCCGCGCGGCACGCTGACCACGCTACACAGTTTCGATGGCAGCGACGGCGAGACTCCCTATGCTGGTTTGATCCAGGCCACGGATGGGAATCTCTATGGGACAACCTTGTTCGGCGGGGACAGCCTTTGCCCCGGAGGCTGCGGAACGGTCTTCAAGATCACTCTTAGCGGCACGCTGACCACGCTACACAACTTCTGCTTCGAAGGCGAGTGTGCGGACGGAGTCATGCCTTACGGCGGGCTCGTCCAGGCCACCAATGGGGAATTCTACGGAACGACCACGCAACGCTCTTACGAGAGCACTGGGGGCACTGTCTTCAGCCTGGCCGTAGGTCTGGGCCCGTTTGTAAGAATGCAGACCGCCGCGGGCAAGGTGGGTGCATCCGTCAGTATCCTCGGGACGGACCTGACTGGCGCGACCCGCGTCAGCTTTCACGGCGCCGCGGCTGCGTTTACCGTCGTCTCGCCCTCGCTAATCACTACCACCGTCCCGGCCGGAGCGACCACAGGAAAGGTCGAAGTGTCGACACCCGGAGCTACGCTTTTGAGTAACGTGCCGTTCCGGGTAACCCCATAAACGCGAGCCTTAAGAGGAATCAGGGTAGCCCCAGATTTTCAAACCACAGGATGGCATCGCGGCGGATGGCTAGGATATCGGGACGGCCATCGCCGTTCATATCCAGAACCCGCGCAAAAAGGACGGGCGGTCCCTGCGCGACTTGTACCGGACGAAAGCGGCCGTCGCCTTCGTTATAAAGCACGAGCAAGCGTCCCTGACCGGCTTTCTCGCCGGCCAGGATATCGGAGCGTCCGTCGCCATCGAAATCCGCGGTTTCCAGGCTGTTCACTTCGCTGAGATCCGGCACGCTATCGATGCGGTGTTCGATCCACAACTGGCGCGGATCGGCGGGCTTGTCGAAGCGGGCCAGGCGGGCGGGCTGCATTTCACGCTGCGCGGCAACCAGTCCCAGCGAGCCGTAGTTCAGCCGCAGCATGGCCGATAGCGGCGTTTCGTTCCAGAGCACGATCGCAAATAAGCGCCACGGGAGTTCGAAGCTCCGCGGCGACCGGATCCAGTACATGCCGGCCAGGATATCCGGCAATCCGTCGCCATCGATGTCGGCCATGCGCAGGCCGCCTTGCGCGGAAGGGGAATAGAAGGAATAGACGTCCTGGGAGGGCCAACGCGCCGTCGGGTCGGCCGGGATTTCGTAGAAGCGTACCTGCGCGCGCTTGTGAATCAGGAGGATTCCGCGATGGCCGAGGAGGGCGGCGGGCAGCATGTCCGGAGCATCCACGCCCGTGTCGATAAGGTGGCGCGTCCAGGGGCCGGTTCCGTGCGGGGCGCGATACCAGACGAGGGCGGCCTCCGGAGCGCCTTCGTTGACCACAATGTCCAGCTTGCCGTCGCCATCCACGTCCAGGATGGCGCCGCCTTCGGAAAACGCACGCCCGCGACCGCGGACGACCTGATAATTGCCTCGCGGCAATCTCCTCCACAAAAGTCGATCGCCCCAGGTGACGAGCGTGCGCTCTTGTAGAGCGTATCCCGTAATGGTCTCGTTACGCAACTTTTGCAGAATATGTGTGGAAAATCGCGGCTGGGCGGATAAGAGAGTGGAGTAGAGTACGATGGCAATCAATGCCAGAGAAAACCTGGCCGCAGCCGGCTTTCCTGCTGGCTTTGCCGCCTGAAAGGCGGCTGCGGGCACGATTGCCCGCCCCACAAGGCGCTTCACCGGGGAATTACCCGGGTCTTTTGGAAAAGCTCGTCGGCGCTTCCGAAGTATACCTGGCCGTCGAAGTGGAAGGCCGCCAATTTTGGCGACCCCAAATGGACTTCGGTCAGGCGTGCGCCCACCGGAATCTGGCGGGGATCGCCAGTCACGTCCAAGGCCGGAAAAACCTCGGCGGTTTCGCGGATCTCGCCGGGAGGCGCGCTCCACTTTTCGTCGAAGAAGGTCCAGATGGCGTCGGCACACCGGCTGGGACATGCGGGCAAGCTCTCGCCCGCATTCACCGGGATCATTACGCCGCACGTAGTGCAGCGGTAGAGCCCTGCATGCGAAACCTGCTCTTTTACCTTAAACAAGCCCCCCTTGGCCCCCTCCCCAGTGGACACAAGGGAAATCATAGGCTATCAAAATAAATTCGCCGTGTCTCGGCCCGGTCCACATAAATACTAATTTATGTTTCCGTTTTCTCGGGTTGCTCCGGCTTTTCCGGCTGCTCCGGTTTCTCCGGCGCGTCCTCATTGGAGCCTGCCTTGCGGACCGTAACGGTGCCG
>JBEKIM010000420.1:0-6190 GCA_050011755.1 Bryobacteraceae bacterium
TGACCGCCATTCGATACTATCGTGAGGCTGAGGCCCGCGGTAGACGTCACGCCGCCGCCGCTGCCGGTGATGGTAATGGAATATGTCCCTGCCGTGGCGTTGCTGCCCACCGTGAGCTTCAGGGTGGAAGTTCCGGATCCCGGCGCGGCGGTGCTGGACGGACTGAAATTCGCTTTGACCCCCGATGGCAGCCCGCCGGCGGAAAGCGAGACCGCCGAACTGAACCCGTCAAAAACTCGAGTCGTGACAGTAATCGCGCCGGAACTCCCGGCATTTACCATCAGTGAAGGGGAACTGGGTTGGATCGAGAAGTTGCCTTTGCTGCCGGACCAGGGCGTGCCGCCCGTGAAGTCGCTGGCAAATGTGCCATAGATCGCCGCCATGATCGCCGGATTCGAGACAATCAGCCCCAACTCGCGATTTTTCGTCAGTGAGGCGCTGGAGAAATTCTCCGAGCCGATGAATACCTGGGCGTCCGGGCTGCCATAGTCCGACAGAATGACCTTCGCATGAATGTATAGGGAAGCCGTCTCCGCGTATGTGCCCACCTCCGCGCCGGCCGCCACGAGTTGCTTGAACTCGCTGGCATATTTGTTGTTGTCGTTAGTCATCGCAATTTGGACCAGCACGCCGCGGGAAGCGGCATTCACTAACGCTGTAACGAATTTGGTGTCGCCCATTTCTTCGTTCTCGATCGACAGGCTGTGCTGCGCGGAGTCGATCAATGCGAGCATGGCACCCTGGGAATTCGTAGGACTCCACACCAGATCGTCGCCGTCCGGAGGGGTAATGGCCGAGTTCTGGAAGTCGGCCGCAAAGGTTTTCTCAATCGCGTCGACGTCATTGGGGTCATTCTCAATCACCGCGAAGTCCCGGCTCGTCGAATAGTATTGAGTAGTCAAGTTGAGGGTCAAGATCGCGGATGTGGCGCCATCCACGGTGATCGTTTTCTGGTGGGTAGCGGCGTAGGTTGGGTTCGCCCAATGCACCTGAACGCCGTGTGCCGACAAGTAATTGAAGGCCGCCGTATTGCTAGTCTTCTCCAGGTTCTGATCCAGGATCACGCGCACCACTACGCCGGCGGACGCGGCTTGGGCGAGGAGTTGCTCACCGGCCGTATCGGTGAATTCGTACATCGTCATGTCGATAGTTTTCTTCGCCGAGGAAATGAAGTTGTAAATGGGCGCGATGCCCTGACCGGGTTCGGTTACCAGGGTGTAAGTATTCGACCCCGCCGCCGCGGCGGACTGCGGCAAGACCGCGGCGATGGCGATGAGAAGGCAGAGACGAAAGAACATGGCGACGATGATATCGCTCTTTCAGTTGACTGAGCAAGGAAGATCGGGAGGCCAACGGCACGGTTGGCTCACCTTCCCGCCGGGGCCGCGAAGCGCGCAGTATAATCCGTTACAATCGAATGCATGTCTAAGACTCCGCCGGCTGTAGGGACAGCAGCCCAGGTCGAGAATGAATTTCACACCGCGCTCACCGCACTCGTCGAGCAGGTGAAGCGCGATGGCTCCATTCTGGCCGCGATTCTGTGTGGAAGCCTCTCGCACGATACTGTCTGGTCGAAGTCCGATATCGATCTGGTGCTGGTGACCATCGACGATAAGAAAGCCGTCAACGGCAGCCTCTGTCTCTATGCGGACGGCATCAATGTACACGCCATCCTGATGCCCCGCGCCGATTTCCGCAAGACCGCGGAAGGCGCCCTCCGCAACTCTTTTATGCATTCGCTCCTGGCGAAGGGACGCCTGCTCTATAGCCACGACGAGACTATTGCCGCGCTCTGCGAGCGACTGCGCGCGCTCGGCGAGCGCGATACCCAATTGCAATTGCTCGCGGCGGCGGCGCACGCGCTACCCTGCGTGTACAAGGCGCATAAGTGGTTGATTACGCGCGGCGATTTGAATTACACCGCACTCTGGATTCTGTACTCCGCAAATGCCCTGGCAAAAATCGAAGTACTCGAAGCCGGCTTGCTGGTTGACCGCGAGGTGCTCCCACAGGCGATCCAACTGAACCCGTCTTTCTTCAAACTCATCTACACGGACCTCCTCAACGCGAAGAAGACCGCGCGCGCGGTCGAAGCCGCGTTGGCGGCCATCGATCAATACCTGCTGAAGCGCGCCGCCAGAGTATTCGCGCCGATCGTCGCGCACCTGGCCGAAGCGGGAGAAGCTCGCTCGGCCACCGAAATAGACCACCATTTCCAGCGCAACTTTGGCATCGAGGGCGTTTCCAGCGTTTGCGAATACCTCGCCGACCAGGGCCTTATCGGCAAAGCGCCGCTGCCTGTCCGGCTGACCAAGCGGAGCAACATTGCCGTATATGAATTGGCGTTCTTCCGCGGAACGAGCGTAACCGATGCCTGGTAGCGCCAAGCCGGCCCCGCCTAAGCCAAGCGCCAGACCTGCCGCCCGCACCACCATAGCGGTCCAGGGCGCGCGCGTACACAATCTGAAAAACGTATCGCTCGAACTGCCGCGCGACCGGCTGATCGTAGTCACGGGTCTGTCCGGTTCGGGCAAATCGAGCCTGGCCTTCGACACCATCTACGCCGAAGGGCAGCGCCGATACATGGAGTCGCTCTCCACCTTCGCCAAGCGCTTTGTTTCGCAAGTGGCGAAGCCCGATGTCGACTTCGTTTATGGCCTCTCACCCGTAATCTCGATCGAACAGAAGACGACCGGCAGCAATCCGCGTTCGACGGTCGGAACCATGACCGACCTCGCCAGCTACCTGAACCTGCTGTTTGCCACCATCGCCGAACCGCATTGCCCGCGCACCGGCGAGCGCGTCGCCAGCCGCACTCCCAACCAGATCTTAGAGGCGATTCTGGCGCTCCCCGAAGGCGCCGAAATCGAACTCCGCGCGCCTGTGTTCAAGCGGTACGGCGAGGAGTTGGACTTCGTCTTCACGGAGGTTCGCAAGAAGGGCTGCCGCCAACTCGTCATCGACGGCAGACGTGTCGACCTCTCGCAGGAACTCTCGCTCGACGAGCCGGAAGTCACCGACATGGATGCGGTCGTCGATCGGGTGATTGTGGGGCGCAACCACGAGAAGGCCGTCAAGGCGGCCATCGCGGCTACCCTGCTTGTGGGCGACGGGCTGATGCAGATTCAGATTGTAACAGGCGCATCGAAGACCGACGGCGAGCGCTTCTACAAGGGCCTGTGCAGCCCCACACACCACTTCGTCTACGGCGGCATCGAACCCGAGTATTTCATGTTCAACAACCCGGAAAGTGCCTGCCACACCTGCGGCGGCCTGGGGGTGCACAAAATCACCCATCCGGAGTTGCTGGTTCCCGACCCGAAGCGCAGCATTCGCGGCGGCTGCTTCGTGAAAGAAGCGTACCGATACAATCCCGACACATGGGACGGCCGCATCCTGTTCACCCTCTCCGCGGTGTTGAAGTTTTCGCTTGACACCCCGTGGCAGGAATTGCCGGAGACCGTGCGCCATTCGATTCTCTATGGCTTGGACGGCCGGAAACTGCGCACCATTTCGCCTCCCGAATCGAAGGTGAAGCGCGCGGGCTGGGACACGCACGAGGTCGGTTTCGGGGGAATCGCCCGCCGCATCGAACGCCAATACCGCCGCTATCGGCAGCGCGGCGAGGCCAGTTCCGGCATGGAGGAGTGGCTGGACAAAGTGATGGTGGAGCGCACCTGCCCCGACTGCGCCGGCGCCCGCCTGCGTGCCACGCGCCTACTCTTCACCGTGTCGGCGAAAACGATTCATGAGGTGGGTGGGCTCAACTTCGACGAACTCTATACTTTCCTCGGCGGCCTCAAGCCCAACGGCCGCGGCGCCGCAGCCGGGCGCCAGGTGGTGACTGAAATCCGCCGCCGCGTGGAACTGCTGCTCGGCATTGGCCTCGATTACTTAAACCTCAACCGGCGTTCGGGCACGCTCTCCGGCGGCGAATCGCAGCGCATCCGCCTCTCCACCCAGATCGGCTCGGGCCTGATGGGTATGCTGTATGTGCTCGATGAACCCAGCATCGGCCTGCATCCCAAAGATAATGTGAAGATGATCGCCACGCTCGAAAGCCTGCGCGATATCGGAAATACCGTGATCGTAGTCGAGCATGACGAAGACACCATCCGCGCGGCCGATCACATCGTCGAGATGGGACCGGGACCAGGCGTTCACGGCGGCGAGGTCGTGGCCGAAGGCACGCTCGATCGAATCCTCAAGTGCAAAGCGTCGCCGACCGGCCAATTCCTCTCCGGCAAGCGGAGCATCGAAACCCCATCGCGCCGCCGCCAGGGTGACGGCAATACCCTGACAGTGCGCGGGGCGAGAGAGAACAACCTCAAGTCGGTCAATGTCACGTTCCCGCTCGGCAAGCTCATCGCCATCACGGGCGCGTCGGGCTCCGGCAAGAGTACACTCATCAACGAGATCCTGTATAAGGCGCTGTGGAAGCGGCTGGTGGACACGCGTACGCTGCCCGGCGATTTCGACGGCATCGACGGCGCCGATCGCGTCCACAAAGTCGTCAGCATCGACCAATCGGCAATCGGCCGCAACAGCCGCTCGAACCCGGCGACGTACATCGGCTTCTACGACGCGATTCGCGAACTCTTCTCGCGCGCTCCGCTTTCGGTGGAGCGAGGCTATAATCCCGGCCGCTTCAGTTTCAACGTCAAGGGTGGCCGCTGCGAAGAGTGTCAGGGCGAAGGTGTCATGACCACGCAACTGTACTTCATGCCCGACGTCGAAGTCACTTGCGCGGTCTGCAAAGGCGCGCGCTTCAGCGCCGAAACGCTGGACGTCACCTTACGCGGCAAAACCATCACCGACATTCTGAATATGCCCGTGGAAGAGGGCGCCGCTTTCTTTACCAGCGAGCCCGCCATCGGCAAAAAGATCGAGGTGCTGAACGATCTCGGACTCGGCTATGTGACGTTGGGGCAATCGGCCACGACCCTCTCGGGCGGTGAAGCCCAGCGCATTAAGATCGCGGCAGAGCTTTCGAAGCTGCAGCGCTCGAAGCATACTCTCTATATCCTTGACGAGCCCACTACCGGGCTGCATCTTGCCGATGTCGAACGCCTTCTGGAGTGTCTCAACCGGCTGGTAGACGCCGGCCATACGGTCATCGTGATCGAGCATCACCTGGATGTGATCAAGACTGCCGATTACGTGATCGACCTCGGCCCGGAGGGTGGCCACGCAGGCGGCGAAATCGTAGTGACGGGCACGCCGGAGGAAGTGGCCGCCTGCAAACGGTCCTACACCGGCCGCTATCTGCGAGCGCGGCTGGAGGCGTAGGTTCCGATTCGCGCGTATGCTTTCGTTACTCGATGCGAAGCGCCACCATCGGTTCCACGCTTGCCGCGCGCCACGCGGGAATCACGGAGGCTACCAGGGCTGCCAGGCCAAGCAGCAGCGCAGCCAGCGCGAGCATGGCCGGATCCCATGCCTGCACGCCGAATAGCTGGCTGCTCATTAGTTTGCCGGCCCCAATCGCGGCCGGTAGGCCCAGAGCAAGTCCGGCGCCTACCTGCCGGAATGCGCCGCCGAGCACCATGGCGACGACCCGGCCGCGGTCCGCGCCCAGTGCCATGCGCACACCGATTTCGCCGGTACGCCGCTCCACCATGTACGCCAGCACGCCATACAGTCCCACCGCCGCCAGCACCAGTCCAAGCACGCCGAAGAGCGTTGTCAGGGCCGCAATCATTTTCTCCCGTTGGAAATCCACGCTCACCACCCTGGCGTAGGGATCAACCCCGTAGAGCACCAGGTTTGCATCGACTCCGGCCAAGGCCTTGCGCACCCGCTGCTCCATGCCGGGCTGGCGGCCCGGAGCCCAAATTACGATGTCGTACAGATAATGCGACCAGATTTCGCCGCTGCTGAAAGCTGGATCGTCGTACGCCACGGTCTGCGCCTCGGGCAACCAATACATGGGCCGCACCGGATCCTTGTAGCCCCAAGTCATGTACCGCACGTCGTTGGTCACTCCCACGATCTCGAATGTTGCGGAATACTTGATCTTATCGGGGCCAAAGTGCTGCCCGATGGGGTTCTGGCCCTTGAAGAATCTTCTCGCAAAAGCCTGGTTGATCACGGCGACCTTGCGGCTGGCAGCCGTGTCCCGTTCGGTGATCGGCCGCCCCAACATGATTTTCGCACCGATCGTTTCGAAGAAGCCCGGCATGGAGCAGCG
>JBEKIM010000421.1:0-6120 GCA_050011755.1 Bryobacteraceae bacterium
TTGAGTCCCGAATCAAGCGATGAAACTGCTGCTTATCCAGGCGCGCAATGCGGCATGAAGTTTGGGCGCGCAAAGAGCCGAAGGTTGGAGTGCCCATCAGCAGAGGCACTTCACCTAAGAAATCGCCCTGTTGGAATTCGTACTCGGCGAACTCGGTCTGCTTTCCGTGAACATCCAGAACTATCCGCAGACGGCCTTCTAACAGCACATAGAACCAAGCGGGCGCGCCCTCCCGAAAGAGCCATTCTCCCGGCTCAAGCCGCACATCGGCGATAGTCTGCGCCAACCGAACGCATTCGGCCTCGTCAAGGCAGGCAAAGATTTCGGCTTGCCGCAACTCTTCTGGAGTGAACATGAACGCGCCCTTCAATAACTATAGATCAGCGCATAGACCTATATACTGCAATTGCTGTCAATGAGATCCACGGCCGGCAGACGATCGACGACAACTTTTCCACGCATTTGGTCTACACGCCGCCGAAGTGACGCTCTCCAGCCGCTCCGGCTGTTCGCCAAAAAGTTGGATTCAAAATCGGATTCAATTAGCGCCCGTCAAGCCGAATATGCCGACAAAACAGAGGTGTAGCCCCCACAGAACCAACAGCATACACATAGACGGGGAAATTACGAATCAGCCGCTCTACCAACTGAGCTAGGGTGGCCCGCTTCCGTTACCTTTTCTTGATTTTAGCAAATCATCAAACGGTTCCACAGCGATGCGCGCGAAGGATTAGCCGCGTAGCGAACCGGCCGATCCTTTTTCCCACTCCTCTAACAACCGTCCTCCGATCCCGGCAAATTCCGGATGCTGCTTCATATAAGCGCGAACGTCTCCTGCCGTCTCCACAATCGCTTCTTCGACGCGTTCCAGAATCTCTCTGATCTTCCCCGGCGTACCGCCCGCGCGCGTTTCGCCGAGTTTCCTGAGCTGTTTTGCCGTTGGCCAGTGGGTCGCTCCATCGAGCGTCAGAGCCAGGCTATCGTTGGGGAGGTACACGGACGTGGTCACCAGGTCGTAGACCGGCGCCAGCCGGGCTTCACCCTGCACGTCGTCATAGACCATCCCAAAGTTTTTCAGATGTGCGTCGCCATTGCGCAAGGCGCAGTTCAGCGCAATCAGGGTGAAGAGCCTTTCCAGGTCCTCGTTGACGTGCGTTGAATTCGCAAACTGCCCAAATCGCCTTATCACTGCGGTCTCGTAGCTGCCGCGATATTTCTCGTCGGTCCTGCGGGCGTTGAGTACGCAGAAATCCTCGAATCCCCGATAGGTCCCGTCCATGCGCAGGTCGAAGCGGTCGATCACCAGCGCCATGCCGTCTTCCGCCAGGCGGTACGGGGGCACTTCGAGTCCGCACTTGCGCGCCGCGCTAAGGCAGAAGTATTCGTTTGCGGCAAGCTGCGGATACTCGTTCGGTTCCCACAGTTTCACGATGTGCGTCGCGCCGCGGTAGCTCTGCGAGAGCCGGCGGCCCGCATGCTCCGTCGCAGCGAAGGCATTTTCGTCGCGCACCAGGATCTTAGGTTGCACGCCGCTGATGCCGGAGAAGGAGGCGAACTTCTCCAGCAGGTAGGGCAACAAATCTCCGCCGCGATTGCGTTCGAGAATCTCATCCACCGATTGAAACGGCACCTCCTCGTGCAGTTTCTCCGCATCGCCGGTATAGCGGATGCGGCCCACCTGGGAGCGGCCCACGATCGACAGCAGGTCGAATTCGTCAAAACTGCCCGTGGCTTTCGCGAAAGCCAGGCGCAAACGCTCGCGCAGGAGTCCCTCCGGCAGATTCATCTCGAAGATGGGAGCCAGGCCCAAAGGCACGGTCCAGGACGGAAGGCGCACCGGCATGGTCACTGAGACCGCGCGCGCCTCGGGCGTGGCCGGCAGGTAGGCGAATGCGCTGCCGCGCGCGCCGTGCCGGTCCAGCAGCGCCGCCTCAGCCGCGTCGGTCCAGACTTTGATCATCGCGATCCTCTTCGATCAGTTCTTCGAGGGTGGGGCGCTGCGAGGCCATTTCCTGAAGCTTGAGCTCAAGCCCAAGCGCGGCAAGCAGTCTGGCGAGTTTGGAAAAACCCATTTCGCCGGCGCGTCCGTTTTCGAGCGCGTCGAGCGTAGCGCGGCTGATCCGGGCCTGGCGCGAAAGCGCCGCCTGGCTGAGTTTGAGCGATTTGCGGCGTTCGGCCACCCGCGCGCCTATTGAGATCAAGTCCAACACGCAATGCCTATTATATTAGGCATTATGGCAATTTACAACCTGTTTGCCTAATATGCTAGGCATGCAATGAAGGAAATTCTTTACTCGGATCGCTGCGGAGCATAATACCCGTTCCTCGCCTCCACATTCAGCTTCCGCGAATTCTCCAGCTTCACCTTCAACTGATGAAAACGGCCGTCCGCCTTGCCCGCCGGCACAAACCCCAGCAGATAATGGCTCTCCGGCGTGGCCAGCTTGCGGAAACTCAGGGCGAAATCGTTGCCGGTGACATAGGCGCCGCCGGTTCCGTGCGCCAGATCCACCAGCACCAGGGCATTCGCCGAATTGTCGTAGCGCGGGCGGCCGTCCACGGCGCTAGCTGCGCCGCTAGTGGTGTAATCGGTGGCCTCGCCCGTGTCTACCGTGTCGATGGACACCTTTGATCGGATAGCATTCTCAATCAAGGCCGCTTCTTCACCCTGCCTGAAGCGATCGGATCCCACAAAGAAACCGGACGAAACCAGGATGATATCCCGCCGCCCCGGCAGCTTCGACATCCTGTCGACCATGGCTTTCAACAACGCCACTTGCAGGGTTTGCGCCTGCGAGACGCGGCACACCGCCGCGGGACGCAATTGCATATGGGATATCGCCTCCTGCAGCTTTTCCCGGTCGTTGGTGAAATCGAGTTCCACGCGGCATGACGAGCTGAAGATGGCCGCGCGATCGCCGGCCTGCAGCGCGCCAAGCTGCCGTGCCGCGGCCTCGCGAATCCGCGTCAGATCGCCCTGATCCCGGATCGTCATGTCGTCGAAAAAGTACGTGACGAAACGCGAGGGAATGTCGACTCCGGTTCCCGCCGCTGGCGCCGCCGGCGCCTTCGCATCGGGCAGCGAACGGTCAGGGGCAGTCTGGCTTCCAGCCTCCTCCACCGCGAAACTGGTGATCTCCTGCCGCTTTCCGTTGTCGAAGAGTTCGAAGTCGTCCTTGCCCAGGTTGCTCACGATGTGGCCGTCGCGGTCGCGAACCACCACCGGAACCTGAATTACCGTCACGCCCGCCTTGAACGTTTCGCCGGTTTGCGTCTGGGCGGCCGCGCCGTCCGGCAGACCGAGGGCCAGCGCCAATAGAAGTGCTACACGCATCGATTTCCTCCGCACTCATTCATACCCCGCCGCGTCATGGAACCTGCACGCCCGCATTCTCGGCCGTGATCTGCTGGCCCTCGTCGTCGCGCACCACCAGCCGGACCAGGTAAGCGCCGGGCTGCACGTCGAAGTTCGTATCGATGTTGACGGGAGGCTTCTGGTCCAGCGCGCGCACGGTCTCGTCGCGCAGCCGAAGCTGCAGGATCTTCTGCTGGCCGGCTACGAAATTGCCGTTGCCGTCGAAAACCGCGGCTATGATCGTCACGTCGTTCCGGTTCCGGTCGTCCACCTTGCGCAGATGGATCAGCTTCAGGTCCACGCTGGTAATCACGTTCAGCTTCTGCGCTCCGCCCGTTTTGGTCACCTGGGTATGCATCTCCACCGGCAGGCTGTGGATCTCTTCGTGCGAGAATACCGCGCTCTCGATCTCTTGCCGCGAAGCCGCCGTGGCGTCGTCGAGCCGTTTGGGCGCCCAGTACCCGCGGCGCGCCTGCAGACTCACCTTCTCGCCCGCGTTCATCGTCACTTTCAAGGGATGGAATTTGCCATCCACCTTCAGGTCTTGCGGCACGAAGCCCAGCACATAAAGATACTCGGGTGTCGCCGCGGCCTTCCGCACGCCGCCGAAAAAATCGTTGTCGCGGTTAAGCGTGCCGCCGGTGTCCTCCGCCAGCGCCATCAGCTCGTCGGTTTGGGCCTCATTCTCCAGCGGCCTGAATGCCACCTCGTCCTGGATCACGCTTGCGCTGCCGCCAGGCCGGCAGCCATCGTAAGTGGGAATTGTCCAAACGCCTCGCGCGTCCACCCCGCTGATCAGTACCTTCGATCGAATAGCGAGTTGGATCAGGTCTGAGCTGGCGTTCTGCAGATCGGCCGGCACAAAGAAACCCGGAGATGCCAGAACCACGCTTCGTTGCCCCGGCATCTGCGCGATGCGCTCGACCACCAGCTTGAGCGCCCCAAGCGCCGCGCGGGTCTCTTGCAGCCCGCTCGTATAAGCGTCCCGCACGTACTGCATGGCGGTATGCAGATCCCCAAAGTCGTCGACCGCGACGCGCAGTGCCAGCGATTTAGGAATGTCCTGTGTGCTGGGCGACATCCCCACCTGTTGATCGATCTGCACCGCCTGAAAATAGCTTACGTACATTCCGCAGGAACCGAACATGGCCGCCCCAATAGGGCTCGGAGTAACCTTCAGCAGCGGCCCGATCAGCGCTTCCGGGCTATCCGTGAAATCCACCCCGATCCGGCCCGAGGTCGTAAACAGTGCCGCGCGATCTCCCGGCAGCAGCGATGAACGGATGTATTTCACCACCGCGGCGCGTACTTGCGGCAGATCTTCGAAACGGATATGTACGTCGTCAAAAACAAAGGCGACGAAGTGCGTGGGCAATACCAGTGGCGCATCCGGCCCTTTGGAGGCGCCGGATACCTGGCCGCTTCCCGCGGGGGCGTTCTCGGCCGGGCCGTTCTCCGCCCGCTTGTCCGGTGCCGCGGGTGCACCGGCCTTCTGCACATAAAACTTCGTGATCTCCTGCCGCTTACCCTTGTCGAAAATGCGGAAGTCTTCTCTGCGCAGATTTCCGACGGCATGCCCCTGGCTGTCGCGCACGATCACCGGAACCTCCACCAGGTTGCTTTGCACCTTGAAAGTCACCGCTTCATCGCGCGTGGTCATTTCCGCCTCGCCCGGTGGGGTGGGAGAAGCTCTGGGCGGCTCCGGCGCGGGCGCTGTCGTAACGCTGGCCTCGGGAAGTTCCTGCGGGTGCGTCGCGGCGGCTGTAAGGCCAAGCGTTGCGGCGACGTCCTTTGTCTGGGTCTCGTCTACCCGCGGCACCTCCGCACTTTCCACGGACAGCGGCGTCTCCTTGTTCGCCAGGTCCTTTCCGCCAGGCGCGAAATATCCGTTCCTCGCCTGGACATCCAGTTTGCGTCTGCTCACCAGTTTCACGGTCACCGAATGAAAACTGCCGTCCGGTTTCAAAGCCTGTGGCGAGAAGCCCAGGATGTAGATGTGCTCCGGGGCGGCGCTCAGCCGGCGTAACGCTCCTGTCAGGTCGTTCGTGTCGGCAATAAAACGGCCGCCCGTTCCATTCGTTACCTGGGCCTGAAACATCTGGTAGGAAAAGCCGCTCTGCAATGCGACCCCGCGCGCATCCAGACCGTTGATCACGATATGCGATCGCACCGCATGGTCGATCAACTGCATCGTCTCCGGCACCAGCGACCACGGGCAGGACCCTTGGTCGTACAGCACCAGTCCCGATGTAATCAGCACCACGGTTCGCTGGCCCGGCAGTAGCGACATCCGGCGCACGATGTTTCCGGTCGTCGTCACCAGCGCCCGCGATTCCTTCTCGATTTCCCGTTGAATCTGGCAAGCCGACCCGGGCGGGGAGACTGGAGAAGCCGGGCGAATCTTGAGCAGCCCTTCCCGAAGCTTGGCGCGGTCGCCGGTGAAGTCTATCTCCACTTCTCCCGATGGCGTAAAAACCGCGGCGCGATCGCTGGGCTGCAACGTGTCGAGCAACTTCAAAGTGGCGTTGCGCGAGTAAACCAGATCCGCGAAGTCTCCGATGTTGCCCGGACCGGTCTTTAGGTGCAAATCGTCGAACAACAGCGCGACATAATGGTCCGGAATCGCGATCGGAATGGTTTTGGGTTGTGCGGGGTCTCTGCCGGCTAAGCTCCGGTCTTCGGCCACCCGCTGCGAGGTGTCCTCTACCGCGAATTTCGTGATTTCCTGCGGCTTGCCCTTATCGAAGAGCCGAAAATCTTCTTTG
>JBEKIM010000422.1:0-6107 GCA_050011755.1 Bryobacteraceae bacterium
TTAGCATCCTCGGCGGTATCGCGCTCGCGGAGAGCCGCTTCAGTGCGCCGGCGTTCGCTAATGTCCGAGCGCAGGCCGCTGGCATAGCGCACGCCGTCCCGCTCATAAGTCGCCACGGCGCGATCATGGACCCAGACGCATTCGCCGGACGCGGCGCGGACGCGAAATTCCACGTCGTAGGTTTGGTCCCCGTAGAACAGCTTCTCGAAGGCTCCCACCGCCTTCCGCATGTCGTCGGGATGAATGAGTTCGAACAAGGCGCACGTGCCGCGCTGGCGCACCTCGTCGGCGCCCAGACCGATCAATCTTTCGGAGTTGGGACTGACAAACACGACGCGGCCGGCGGCGTCGGCCACCCAGACGACATCGGGGATGTGGGCGATGAGCGAACGGTACTTCTCCTCGCTCTCCTGCAGCGCGCGCTCCGCCGTTCTGCGCGCGGTGATGTCGTCGACGTGGGTGATGAAATGCGAAGGATCGCCGCGCGGGTCGTTTACGGCGGAGATCTTCAGGCGGACCCAAACGTCGCTGCCGTTCTTGTGGACATAGCGTTTCTCGAATTCGACGGAGGTAACCCGACGGGCCATGAACTGCTGCAGCGCGTCTTTCGAACGGGCGAGGTCCGCGGGATGGGTGAGGTTCTGCCAGGCTCCGTCCAGCAGCTCCCGCTCGGAGTAGCCGAGCATTTGGCTGAACGCGGCGTTCACCTGGAGGAAGCGGCCGTCCCGGGCGGAGAGGCACATGCCGAAAGGGGCGTGTGCGAAGGCCGTGCGAAACCGCTCTTCGCTTTCGCGCAGCGCCTCTTCGGCCCGGGTGCGGTCGCTGATGTCCTGCGCCACGACCAAGGCGGCGCGCCGGCCGTTCCAGTCGACCAGGTGGCTGACGATTTCGACGCGGATGAGGCTCCCGTCCCGCAGCCGGTGCCGCCAGACCCCGGATTGTCTGATGGGGGGCCGCTCGGCCGCCAGGAGGCGTTCGAGACGAGGAATGTCTTCGGCGGGACGGATATCGGCGATGCGCATCCCCAAAAACTCATCCCGGGAGTACCCATAGTGGGCGACGGCGGCAGCGTTGACTTCCAGGAATCGCAGCGTCTCGCAGTCGTACACCAACAAGGGAAGAGGATTGCCCTCGAACAGGGACTGGAATTTCGCCTCGCTTCCGGACTGCGAATCGGCGATCCCGCGCGCAACGATTTCGCGGGCGATGACCGCGCTGCCGGTCACCTCGCCGGCGCAGTTCCTGACCGGCGATATGCTCAAGGCGACATGGACCGGAGCGCCGTCCTTCCTGCGTTGCACCGTCTCGAAGCGGGCGGTGCCGGGGCCGGTTTCCTGCCGTCGGGGCACTGGAAAGGCGCAGTCGCGCCGCCCGACGGCTTCGGCGGCGCTATAGCCGTACAGCAGTTCCGCCGCTCTGTTCCAACTGACAATGGTTCCGTCGAGCGTTCTACCGACGATGGCTGCATCGGAGGATGCCAGGATGGCGTCCAAAAAGGCGCGAGCGTCTTCATCGGCCGGCCGGTCCGTTACGCCGGTCCGGGCGATACAACTCGTGACTGGGCCCCCCACCAAGCCCTATCATCGGCGGAGTTCGGCTTCCGCTGTAGACCTGGTCTTTTTCCTGGCCCGCGGGCAGCCGAATCGAAAATCGGGAGCCCCGGCCCAACTCACTGACGACGGTGATATCGCCGCCCATCATCTGGCAAAACTTCTTGCTGATCGCGAGGCCCAAGCCCGTGCCGTTGTACTTCCGGATGGAGGAGCCATCCACCTGCGAGAAAGGCTGAAACAACTTGCCCAAGTGCTCGCGGCCGATGCCGATGCCGGTATCGGACACATGCACTTCGGTCCATTCGCGGTCTTTCTCGAGCAGCCTGTTTACAGCCACGGAGACGCGTCCTTTCTCGGTGAATTTCAGGGCATTGTTCACCAGGTTCAACACGCTCTGCCGGAACTTGGGCAGGTCGGCATAGACCAGGCGGGCCTGGTCCGGGCAGTCGATTTCGAGAATATTTCCCTGTTGCCGCACCAGCGGCTGGACCGCGTTGGAGACATCCCGCAGGACGGCGGAGACATCCACGTTCTGCGGTTTAACGGTCTCGCGGCCCGCCTCGATCTTCGACAGATCCAGAATGTCGTCGATGATGCCCAGGAGGAGTTGGCCGGAGCGCTCGATCTTTTCGAGATCGGAGAGAACCTCGAGCTGTTCGGGGCCGATGCAGTCTTCACGGAGCATCTGGCTGTAACCAATGATGGCGTTGAGCGGGGTCCGCAATTCGTGGCTCATGTTGGCCAGAAAAACGCTCTTGGCGCGATTGGCCTGCTCGGCGGCGTCGCGGGCACGCTCGAGCTCGCCCTGGGTACGCTTGAGTTCGCTCATGTCCTGCGCCAGCCAGACGTATCCCGCGGCGATGCCCGCGGCGCCGCGCAACTCGCCTGAAGAGAGCAAGACCGGGATGAGGCGCCCGTTCTTGGCGCGGTAAGTCCGCTGCGTGCCAGCCACGGGGGAAGGCGCCTCGCCTTCGCAGATCAGGCTAAGAGCCGGCCGGCCGAGGAGTTCGCCCTCCTGGTATCCCAAGAGTTCAAGAGTCGGCGGGTTTACGCGCTGAATCCTCCCCGTCCGGTCGGTGACAATCAGGGCTTCACCCATCGATCGCAAAATGTTATCGACATAGTCCTTGGAGACGGTGGTCTCCCCCAGCCGTTCGACCATGCCATTGAAGGCTGCCGCCAGTTGCCCAATCTCATCGGCCCGGCCCACTGGCGCGCGATGGCGCATATCGCCGGTCCCTACCAACCTGACGCAGCCCACCAATGTGGCCAGAGGCCGCAGCAGGCGCCGCAGACCGCCATAGACCGCGGCGCACATCAGAGCTAAACTAACCAGGACTATGGGCAGGCCATCGAGCAACATGCGGCGGGAAAAATAGCGCTGCTTCTGCATGGAGAGGCCCAGGCGCAGGACACCTAGTGGGGAGCGGTTCGCGCGCGCCGGTTCCCAATCGAGCAGACGATCCCGCGCCGGCGCCAAAACAGGCACCCGGACCTCCAGGAAGCGACCGCCGCTGCTTAGCGAAGCTTTCCTGTTTCCCAAAGAAGCGCCCGGGGCCGGCGCCGGAATGGCACCCATGCGATCCGCCCGGCCCAGCGCGCATACGCGCCGGCCAGCCGGATTCAGCACCTCCAGAAACAGCACGTCTTCGTCGCTCGAAGCGGCTTCGAGTATGCGGCGGGTTTCGTCCAGATCTCCGACCAGCAGGGAAAATGGCAGCTCACTGGCAAGGAACTGCGCCATGGACTCGCCACGCAACTCCAATTGCCGCTCCAGCGCTTTGTCCTGGATGGCCAGGAAAGCGGCGAGCCCCAACAAGAGCGTTGAAGAGAGCAGGGTGACCGTTACGGCCATTCCCTGCAACAACAAGCTGGACGAAAACCGGTGCTTTAACTTCTCGAAAGCATTCATCGCAGCACCATCAAGTCCGCCCCCGCCGATACCTTGAAGTCAACGCCGATCATCCGCAAAACCTTGGCATTCACCGCCACATCGACTTTCCGGGGCGCCTCCCAGCCCGCGCAGTCTCCAGGCTCCAGACAACGGCGCACCAAATCGGCGGTCTGTTCCCCGACGCCGCGGTAATTCGGGTAAATCGCCACGGCGGCGCCCGCGCGAAGAAAGGCGGGAGAGAATCCGACAATCGGCAAGCGGTTTTCAAGCGACGACATGATCAGCGGCCGGGCCGTAGCGCCGTTGTATAGCGAGCTGTCCGGAAGGCAAACCACGAAATCCACTTTCTTGCGGAAAGCCAGGAAGACCGGCAGTAATTCGTTCGCCGTAGCGCAATCGGCGATTTCGAGCGCTCCGCCCTCAGGCACCTGGCCGCGGATTGAATTCCCGCGGCCGGGATTTCGAATCACGCCGATACGGGTCTTTTCGGGAAAGAGCCGCCGCAATTCCGCCGCGATGGTGCGGAGAGGGATATCCAGGTAAACGGCCGCGGTGACGCGGCCCGCTTTAGACCCGGTATCGCGGTCGGCTTCCAGGGTCATGGTCGACACGGTCTTCACGGAGGATTCCCGGACGAGGATGGCACGTAGCGCGTCGGAGCCAACGGCCACGATTACGGCCGGTTTCCTCAGCATCGCCTGTTGGGCATCCGCCAAGAATGCGGGCTGATTCACGTCCAGGAGATCCAGGACGACGTCGCTGCCGGAGAAGCGTTGGCGCATCCCCTCCAAGGCTTCCGTACAGGGCTCCACCGCCGAGGGGAACATCACCGCTATGCGCCTGGCTATCCCCGCCGCCGACGCGGGCCAGTTCCGCGCCACGCCGATCGAAGCCAGGGCGGCGGAGAGCCTCAACAGCATGGAACGGCGTGTGAGCATCGTGGCCTACTCGCCCCGCCTCCAGATCAGTTTCACGAACGCCGAGCGGCCATTGGCGGGAATCTGGTCCAAAGAGGCATCCAGGGGCAAGGCAATCGGGTCGTTGTATGCCCAGTTCAAAGCGTTCCGGATGCCAGCCACAAAATCGAAGGCACGAAAAAGTTTGTTCGTGGAGACCGTAGCATCTACCAGCGCGACCGGCCGCGTAGACGCACGGGACATGGTCCAACGCGCGCTGAGATACTCAAAATCCGTAGCGAAATAAACCCGGTCGCGCCAGATGGGGATCGCGCCCCGGATCTTGGCCATCCGCGCGGGCGCATTGGGAAGAGTATCGTGCTGCACGGCGTCGACGGCGTGGTCGAGGCTCAGACTGGCCGTGGTTTCGAGCCACGGCGCGACATGGCCGCCCAACTCCAATTCAATGCCGCCGGAGTTGCGCGCCCCGCAGTTCTGGTATTGAGCGAGGCCGGTGGAGGTCCAAACCGCCTCGATCACCGAACGCAAGGAGTAATAATAGGCATTGACCAGGGCATAGGCCGACTTGCCGATCTTGCGCTCCGCCGAGGCTTCGACGGCATCGGCGGTTTCGGGGCGCAAGGACAGGTTGGCGATCTGGCTGATTCCGTCCGCGTAGTATTGTTCGTAAACGCTGGGCGTACGGAAGGGCCGCCCATACACCAGCTTGTACGACGTCCGGTTGGTCGGCTGGAACACCAGTGCCAGGCGCGGCGAAACAAAACTGCCGTAGTTATGCGAAGCGTCGAGCCGGGCACCCAGGTAGGCCGTCCAATGCCGCGCGAGGTTCCACTCCTGCTGCGCGAATAGAGCGGCTGCGCGGTCGGGATGGCTAATGTCGAGGTTGATCGCCTGGTCCGGGGAGTGGTCCAGATTTTCTACCTCATTCCGCAGTTCGACTTTGCCGCTAAGGCCCACGGTCAGGAGCCCGAGCCGAGGTACGGTGTGGCTGTAAGTCAATTGCGAAGTGATCCAATCGGCGCGGACCTCATCGCGGTTGTCGAGCAGCCCGAAATCCTCGATATAGTCGTAACGGTCGCTCAGCCGCAAGTGGTCGTAATAAATCTCCCAACGCAACTCCCCGCCTCCGGCGAAGCCATGCGTGTAATCGGCGCCCGCGAAATCGCGCTCCGTGCGAAGGTATTGTGCCTGGTCGTTGAGCTGGGTGCTGCTGCCCAATATGGGCGCCTGTTCCAAGCGATCGTTGAAGTAGCCGGTGAAATTCCAAGCGCCCCATTCGAGATCGAAGTAAGTGTGATATCCGCTCTGGGCCTCGACATGGGTGGCTAGACCATTGTTTTGCGCCGGTTGATCGAGGCCCGGGACCAAGAGGTTTTGACCGTCCGTTAAGAACCCGGAGCCTTCGATCAGTAGATTCATACCCCTACCCAGATCCACGGAGCTCATCAAGAGGAGCTTCTGGGGAGCGCCGTTGCCCGACTCCGTGCTCACCATCAGCTTGGAACTGTCAACCGGTCTTTTGGTAACGATATTGATGGTGGCGAGAATGCCGTTGCTGCCATAAAGCGCGGAACTGGGTCCGCGGATGATCTCGATGCGCTCCACCAGGTCCAGGTCCAAACCGAAATCCTGGCCGAAGAAACTATTGGAATCGCCCACGATATCGGTCATGGAGTGACCATTGATCATGACCAGAAAGCAGGTGTTGTAGTCTCCCGGTACGGCGAAGCCGCGCACGCCGGA
>JBEKIM010000423.1:0-6105 GCA_050011755.1 Bryobacteraceae bacterium
GACGAATTGCTGAAGCAGATCAACTGCGCGGCCAGCGTGGTCATCGCCACGGCGTTGAATTTCAGCTTCGCCATGCCGGGTCAACGTATCGCCACCGTGAAAAGCGCTCCGTTCGCCGTCTCCCGCACCCAGTTGGACGCGGTCGTAAGCGTGCTGAAAGAGCGCGGCCCCATCCTGCAGGCACGGCCCATGCGGAACCCCACCGTGGGCGTTTTGTACACCGATCCGCTCAACGGCGAGCGCGCGCGGCAATTATTTGAAAACATTATGTACCAGCGGCTCGAACACTTCGGCGTGACCGCCAGTTCCGTGCTGTCGTGCACCGAAGATGAAGCCTCTGTCAGCCGGGGGCTGCTGCAACTGCTCCGTTCAAAGCCGGCCGTTATCATGATCGCTTCCACTACCGCTCCGGCTGGTCCCGAAGATGTGGTCGGGCGCGCCATGGAAAAGGTGGGCGGCCACGTGGAACGGTTTCTGGCGCCGGTCGAACCCGGCAATCTGCTGCTGCTGTCATATAAAGATGACATTCCCATGATTTCCGCGCCAGGCTGCTTCCGCTCCGCAAAGGCGAATGTGGTAGACTTGGTGCTTCCCCCATTATTGGCCCGTTATCGGGTATCAGGCTGGGAAGTGGGTTGCCTGGGACATGGGGGCTTACTAGGGTAAGCGACGATCTCCTCCACCCCTGTGGGTCGTATCCTCCGAGCGGCCTACAGGTGCTCCTCGACCGGGCGCATCAACGAGCGCCCGGTCTTTTTTTTTGGTTTAAAGAGCGGGTCTGGAGACCCCGCAGCAGGCGTAGAGGCCTGCCCCACTAAATCCAGGTCAATTGCCGGCGCCGGCGGTCACGGGCCGGCCTTCCCCGCCCTCCCTGCGCCTGGGCGGCTCGGGCTTCGGCAGAGGCTTCCGGGGCAGCATCTCGTCGCGCGTGGCGGCGTCGTAGACTACCGCGGCCATGATGGCCGAGGCCTCCATCAGATCGCCGGCCTGCAAATGGTCGTAAGTGTCCGCGGTGGAGTGATGGGTCTGGGTGGTATAGTCCATCGGATCCTGAATGAACTGGAAGCCCGGCAGGCCCACCCCATCGAACGACTGGTGATCAGTCCCGCCGGTGTTACGGATCGTAACCGTATTCGCGCCGTAATCCTTGAAGGGATCCAGCCACGCCTGGAAGATCGGCCGCATCATGTCGTTGCCTTGCAGATAGACGCCCCGAATCTTGCCGGTTCCGTTATCCAGGTTGAAGTATCCCGAAAGCTTGGCGTGCTCCGGCTTGAGAACCATGGTCTCGCGGTCGGCGAAGTGTTCTTTCACGTAGGCCCGCGATCCCAACAGTCCTTCTTCTTCGCCGGTCCATAGCCCCATTCTCACGGTACGGGCCATCTTCAGGTCGAGAGCCTTCAAAATGCGCATAGCCTCCAGCACCACCGCGCTGCCCGCGCCGTTGTCCGTGGCGCCGGTGGCTCCGGTCCAGGAATCCAGATGCGCGCCCAGCATCACCAGTTCGTCTTTCTTGCTCGTGCCGGGCAGTTCACCGGTCACCGTGAAGGAATCCTGAGTGTCGTCCAGAAACTTGTTTTGAATATCGAATTCCAGGGTGACCGGGATTTTCTTGTCTATCAGGCGCGCGATGCGGTTATATTGCTCGACTTCCAGCGCGACCGAAGGCGGCGGCACCGCTTTCTTGGGATCCTGCGACCCGCCGGCCATGCCGAATACGATGCCACTAGTGGCCCGATAGCTCGGCGCCAGCGTAATCAGCACGCCTTCGGCCGTGAGAAACTGGTTCACCTTCTCGCGAAATTTTTCGCGCGCTTCCCGGGCCTCGGGGCCGAAGGGCTGGCCACTGGCGGGCCGCGGCTGTCCTGGGACCAACGGGATCGGATTCGCGAATCGGGATCGCGCCGAGGGATCGGGAGCGAGCATCTCCGAGGCCAACTCGGCATCGGTGAAGCGGGTCAGGGCCGGGTCAGTTTCCGATACCAGCGGTGCGGGATCTTCCAGCAGCACGATCTTGCCCTTCAGTTTGCCCTTGAACTTGTCGAGATCCGCATCGGTCTTGAGTACCGCCAGTACCGGTTCTCCCGAAACCGGGCCATTGGTTCCGGGCGACCAGGGCCGCGCAAATCCGTTCAGCGGCGCGAATTGCGGCTCCTTCTGTTGGGCGCTGAAATGGACGCAGGTCCAGCCTCGTCCGAAGGGTCCCCATTTTTCCATCGTGGAATTCGCCAGTCCCCATTCAGTCATGCGGTGCACCGCCCATTCCGCGGCGGCCTTGAGACCCGGCGAGCCCGTCAGCCTGGGCCCATACACGTCGGACAGATAAAAGGCGTTGTCCATGACCTTTGAATTCTGAAATTCCTCGGCCTTGATGCGGTTGACGGTATACAGATCCACCTTCTCATGCGCCGGCTCTTGCGCCAGCAGAAAGGGGGCTAGCAGGAAAAGCGACAGATATTTCATATTGTTGACGAGGTTATCACAAATGGGAGACCCCCTGAAGCGGGACTTAAAAGTCCCGCCGGCACGCTGAAGCGTGCGCCACGGACGCAGCCTGCCGGACTATAAGCCGGTTTCTGTACCCTTGCGGGCGGCAGCCATTCATCTGGGCCGGACATTGCTGTCCGGCTCTAGCGACCTACCCGAGAGTTCATAGGAGCGGGCCGCTCCTCCTCTCCTATTTGGTCTTGCTCCGCGTGGGGTTTGCCCTGCCGGCCGGATTGCTCCGTCCGCGGTGCGCTCTTACCGCACCATTTCACCCTTACCCGACACACCTTGCTTGCGCACGGGCATCGGGCGGTATATTTTCTGTTGCACTTTCCGTAAAGATTCCGTCGCCAGAATCCTTCCCGGCCGTTAGCCGGCACGCTGCCCTGTGGAGACCGGACTTTCCTCCCGTTACCAGGCGGCTGCCCATCCGGCAGGCTACGGATACCATTATTCCATGTTCTGTGACAGAACACCCAGTGTATTGACTAAGCGCCGAAAAATGTTGTAGATATGGAAAGGCTACCGTTGTATCCTAAATTGTTGCGGTTGGTTGTTTGCCGTCGTAGGACAAAGTCTCGCATACACGCTGAAAAGTTGAGGAGGTGCTCATGTTAAAACAACTAGGGGCAGTAGGTGCAGTCGGAGTGTTTGCATCGTGCCTGTTTGCCCAGGGCTTGAATACAAGCCAAACCAAAGATCAGTGGGAAGAGATCAATTTCGAGTTCAATTCTTCCATTCTCTCGGACGGATATCCCAGTCTCTTGCGGCTGGCCGAAATCTTGGGCCAGCATCACGATTACCATGTGAAGCTGACCGGAAACACCGACTATGTCGGTTCCGCGCGCTACAACGACCGCCTGGCTATGCGGCGTGCCGAAACGGTGCGCGATTTTCTGGTAAAGTACGGAGCCGCGGCTGACCAGATCAGCACCGCCGGCGACGGCAAGAAAGCGCCGGAGGTGGATAACAAGACCAAGGAAGGCCGCTTTATGAACCGCCGCGTGGTGATGACCGTCACCGACGGGCAGGGCAAGGTCGTGGCCGCCGGCGGCGCTTCCGACATCATGCCGATCTTGCAGGAGTTGCTGAAGAAACAGGAAGAGTGCTGCAACAACATCCTGAAACGGCTCGATAAGCTGGACGACATCCTCGCGGCGTTGCGCGACCTGAAGGGCGAGAACGACCGCCTGAAGGGCCAGGTGGCCGACCTCCAGAATCAGGAGAAGGCACTGGAAGCCCAGGTGAACGGGATGCCGAAGCCGCTATCGAAGGACGAGACGACCGCGATCGCCGAAAAAGCGGGCAACGATGCTTTGAACGAGGCGCAGAATCGCAACAAAAAGTTCTCGCTCCTGGGCCTGGACATCGGTCCGACGCTGGGCAACCGGCCGGACGGCGATGTCACGATCCAGGGCCGCGGACAATTTTTCTCGCCGTTTGGCGGCGACGGAACCCACGCAGTGCAGGCGGAAGCCGAGTATCTCCGCTATCCCGGACGCCAGGAAGGCCAGTTCGATATCGGTCTGGTCAACCGCTGGGACCACTTGCAGGCGGGCTTATTCTCCAGCTTTAAATACATCCGGTTGGGCGAATACGAAAATGGCGGCAGCATGGGGCAGGGCGCTTTCCTGCTCGATTACCTGTTCAGCCGCGGCCGGATCGGCTTCTACGGAACGGAGGGCTTCAAGAATACCGGCGCCCTCACCGAGACACCGCTGGGCCTGACTTCGTTCATCGAAACCTACGCGAGACCCATGAACCAGTTTGGTCTCAGCACCCAGGTGGGTGTCTGGGGCGACGCTTGGATTCAGGGCAACTTCGGCTATATTCATAGCCACAGCACAAATCCGAATCGTCCCGGCGGCGAGATCAAACTGGTCCAGCCTCTGAGCAAGGAATTCGCGGTTACGGTGCGCGCGGGCCTGAACCCCACGCTCCTGACCGCCAGCAACACCGGGGAACTGACGTTCGGATTGGAATTCGGCAACTTCATGCGGCCGAAGGAATACACGACCTTCACGCACCCGGTTCCGATGGATGTTCCGCGTATCCGGTATGAACTGCTGACGCGCCAGGTGGGCCACAGCGCTCCCATTGCGAATGCCGGGCCGGCGCAGATCGGCGTACCGCCAGGCACTATCACGCTGAACGGCAGCGGGTCCTATAGCCCGGATCACGATGCTCTCAATTATTCATGGACCCAGGTTTCCGGTCCCAGCGTACCTATCAGCGGCGCGAACTCGGCCATCGCCACATTCACTGCCGCGGGATCGACCAGCTACGGCTTCTCTCTGACCGTTACCGACCAACTCACCGGCCTGACCGGCTCGGCGAACACCACCGTGACGACGCAGAGGGCCCTGAGTGTGGTGCGGTTCTCGGCCACGCCCAGCAATATCGCCTCGGGCCAGTCTTCAACACTCGCCTGGAACGTGCCGAACGCGACCTCGGTCAATATTTCGGGCGTCGGCTCGGGTCTCAACCCGGCGGGCACCGCGACCGTGTCGCCGACCACCACGACCACCTATAATTTGACGGCTACGGGACAAGGCGGCCAGACGATTACGGCCAGCGTTACGGTTACCGTCGGCGCGTCTAACCCGAAGATCATACGCTTCGCGGCATCTCCGGTCCATATCAGCCAGGGTCAGTCTTCACTGCTGTCCTGGACGACCACGGGCGCTTCGACCGTGAGCATCAGCAACTCGGTCGGCAGCGTCGCCGCCAACGGCAGCGTCAGCGTCTCGCCGGCCACTACGACTACTTACACCCTGACCGCTACGGGAGCCGATGGTAAGACCTCGGTGACTGCGGCTGTTACGGTCACGGTAGGCGGCGGAGCGGTGCCGAGCATCATCAGCTTTACGGTATCGCCGCCGGTTATCGCGGCGGGAGGCCAGGCGTCGTTGTGCTGGAATGTCTCGAATTCTACGAGCGTCAGCATAGCGCCTGGAATTGGCAACGAGCCCGCCACCGGTTGCACCACGGTGACGCCGTCCGTCACCACGACCTACGTACTAACGGCTACCAACGCCGTCGGTCCGAACCAGGCGGTCGTGACAGTGAGCGTGGGACCTGTTCAGATCCTATCGTTCTCCGCCAGTTCATCGGCGGCTTGCACTCCGGTCTGCGAGCCCGGTTTCTCGCCATATCCTGGCGCGCCGGTGGTCTTGCAGTGGACAACTTCGAACGCTACTTCGGTGATCATTACCGGCACCGGCGCGCCCGGTGGAAATCAACCCACTAATGGCAGCGTCACGGTGAATCCGGGAACCGACACGACATACACGTTGACGGCTTATGGTCCAGGCGGGCCAGTTTCAAACGTCATCAATGTACACGTGAGATAACGGCGGCAGTACGCAGTACCAGCCGGGCGGTTAACCACCGCCCGGCTTTTTTTATGCGAGACCGTTAGTTCGCCGGCTGGAGTTTGGTTGGACCACTAATGGTGACGATTGGCCGCAGCCTGTGGCGCACCCTTCAGCGGGCGCCCCGCGGATGCGGGTGAAACAGCGGCGAGACCCCCTGCGGGGCATCGTCGAAAACTCACCGTGGGGCGGGCAATCATGCCCGCAGCCGCCTTTTCAGGCGGCTAAGCCGGCTGGAAAGCCG
>JBEKIM010000424.1:0-6073 GCA_050011755.1 Bryobacteraceae bacterium
TGCCAACTTGCACGCTGCCGCTGTTGGTAAGCGACCCGCCCAGTGTCAGGCTGCTGCCACCGCCGTTACTGCCCGCATCCACGCCCAATTGGCCGCCGGCGGCCACTGTCAGCGCACCCGTGGTGGTCACCGCGGCGCCGTCCGCCAGTTGCAGATTTCCGTTGGATGCGATGGCCGTAAGCCCTTTCAGCGCGCTGTTGCTGTTGGTGGCTCCCACTTCCAGATAGGCGCCGGCACCGTTCAGACCGACATAACCCGCGTTGCTGCCGCCATCGCCAATCGTGGTGATTCCACCCGAGCCCCATTCCACCGCCGCCGATCCCTGGTAGGAAGTCAGCTCGTAGTTCCCAGTGACGGTCGTGGGCGCCGCTCCGCTGACGTTGACCAGCGAATTGGCGGCTGTGCTGTAATCGCCGCCAACCACCGCCAGCGTGGCGCCCGTACCGGTGTATGTGCCCGTCAACTTCAAAGTATCCGGCGCGCTCGTGTAGAAGTTGCCAACTTGCACGCTGCCGCTGTTGGTAAGCGACCCGCCCAGTGTCAGGCTGCTGCCACCGCCGTTACTGCCCGCATCCACGCCCAATTGACCGCCTGAGGCTACCGTCAACGCGCCCGTGGTGGTCACCGAAGTGCCGTTCGCCAATTGCAAGTCGCCGTCGGAGGCGATAGCCGTCAGCCCTTTCAGCGCGTTGTTGCTGTTGGTAGCCCCCACTTCCAAATAAGTGCTTGCGCCGTTCAGGAGCACAAAGCCGGCATTGGTGCCGTCTCCAATCGCGGTGATCGAACCCGAGCCCCACTCCACCGCAGCCGATCCCTCATTGGAAGTCAATTCGTAGTTTCCCGTGATCGTCCCGGGAGCCGCGCCGCTTATGTTAACCAGGCCGTTGGCCCCGGCCGCGTAATTTCCCCCGACCACGGTCAGGTTCGCACCGGCACCGGTATATGTGCCCGTCACCTTCAAGGTGTCGGGCGAAGTCGTGTAGTAATTGCCGACTTGCACGGTCCCGTTATTAGTCAGCGAGCCGCCCAGCGTCAGGCTGCTGCCGCCGCCGGTATTGGCCGCGTCCACGTACAGTTGCCCGCCGCCTGCCACTGTCAGCGCGCCGGTAGTGGTCAGCGAAGTGCCGTTCGCCATGAGCAACTCGCCGTTGGAGGCGATGGTCGTCAGCCCTTTCAGCGCACTGTTGCTGTTGGTCGCCCCCACTTCCAGGTAAGTGCCTGCGCCATTCAGCGCGATGGTGCCCGCGTTGCTGACACCGTCGCCGATCGCCGTAATCCCACCCGAGCCCCACTCCACCGCCGCCGAACCCTCGTTCGAAGTCAAAAAGTAGTTTCCGGTTGCTGTCCCGGGCGCCGCGCCGCTTACATTCACCAGCGCGTTCGCCCCCGTGCTGTAATTTCCGCCAACCAAGGTCAGCGTAGCGCCTGTATTGGTGTATGTGCCCGTCACCTTCAAAGTATCGGGCGAACTGGCGTAGTAGTTGCCGACTTGCACGGCCCCACTATTCGTCAGCGAGCCGCCCAGAATCAGGCTGCTACCGCCGCCGGTATTGGTCGCGTCCACGTACAATTGCCCGCCGCCTGCCACTGTCAGCGCACCCGTGGTGGTAACCGAAGCGCCATTCGCCAATTGCAACTCGCCGTTGGAAGCGATGGTAGTCAACCCTTTTAGCGCGCTGTTGCTGTTCGTGGCCCCCACTTCCATATAGGCGTCTGCGCCATTCAGCAGGATGTTGCCCGCGTTGCCGATGCCATCCCCAATAGCGGTGATGCCGCCCGAGCCCCACTCCACTGTCGACGATCCCAGATTCGTTTCCACCACATAGGTTCCCGTCGCGGTGCCGGCCGCCGCACCGCTGATCTTCAGCAGCGCATTCGCCCCGGCGGTATTGCCCGAATCCACCGTCAAAGTGGCGCCCGTGCCGGTGTATGTGCCCGTGACGTTCACCGTAGACGGCGAGGTCATATAGTAGTTTCCAATCTGGAAGTTCCCGCCGTTCGCGATCGATCCGCTATTCAGGGTGCTACCCGAACCGCTGCCCGTACCCACCAGCAGATTCGCGCTGGAACTCACGGTGCTTGTGCCTCCCACCGTCAACGTATTCCCGGGCGCAATATACAGCTCATTGGTACTGGTGATGGAAAGGCTGGCGGCGCTGGCGCTGGCTTGATCTTCGGTCACGGTCACCCCCGAAGTGTTTCCGATGGTGACGGCACTGGAACTGGTCGGCACACCCGCGGTCCAGTTCCCCGCCAGGCTCCAGTTGCCGGAACCCGTATTCCAATTGTCCGCTGTCGTCAGGGGCCTGGCGGCAAGTAGCCGGATTTGGCCGATGGGGCTAAAGAAGCGAAAATCAGCGGTAGTACGCGGAAGCCGGAAATCGGCCAGCCGGGCATGCGGGCCGGCAACCAGACCTCGGGACCAAGCGGGTTTCACCTGGCTGGCCCCCTCCTGTGCCCACGCTCCACTTAGGAAAAATCCGGGAAGCAGAAAAGCGATGCCAGTCACGGCAAGACAACGTTTCATGGCTTGAAACCCTCCGAGTCCTCAGTAATTCTACATGGCAATTGGCGGCCAGGCAACCGGAATTGTAACCACCGGTACGAGCCGAAGCCATCACCCGGCTTGCCAAGGCTACGAATCCGCACATCGTCCCGTCACCGCGCCACCGTCGCCGGTCCGCACTTCCTGGAACAAACTCCCGTATACTGTCGTAATTAGCCTATGAGGTGCTTCATGCGAACGCAGATTCTGGTTTTGTCCCTGGCCGCCGGCCTCCTCGGATTCGTGGGGTGCGACATCGACGACCTGGATATCGGCGGCTCCGAACGCTTTACCCAGGACTTCCATTACACCTATCCGCTCCAACCCGGCGGCCGGTTATCGGTCGATAATTCCAACGGCTCCGTCGAAGTTTCCGGCTGGGACCAGGACACCATCGATATCAGCGGCACGAAGTACGCCCGGACGGCTGAGTTGCGCGATGCCCTGAAGATCGAAGTCGATCACACTTCCGACTCGGTCCACATCCGCACCGTGCGCCCCTCCGATCGCCGCGGCAACATGGGAGCCAAGTACATCATCAAGGTTCCGCGCCGCACCCAACTGGAGCGCATCGCCAGTTCGAACGGCTCCATTCACACGCTGGACCTGGAAGGGCCGGCGCGCCTGAAGACCTCCAACGGCGGTGTGCGCGCGGAGAATCTGCGCGGCAGCCTGGATGTGCAAACCAGCAACGGCAGCATCGACGTGCAGAACCTGGA
Source organism: Bryobacteraceae bacterium (assembly GCA_050011755.1). GTDB lineage: Bacteria > Acidobacteriota > Terriglobia > Bryobacterales > Bryobacteraceae > Bog-159. The sequence goes on from JBEKIM010000424.1 coordinate 3,265, forward strand.
AGGCAGCGCGTCGCTGCACACTTCCAACGGACGCGTCCACGCGGAAGACGTGCATGGCTCACTCGAAGCCGATACGTCCAACGGCGGCATCCACGTGCATCTGGCGAAGCCCGAGGCCGGGCGGCCCGTCAAGCTGGAGACCTCCAACGGCCCCATCGAGCTGACCATGGATGCCGTCAATCAAAACGAGATTCACGCATCCACGTCCAACGGCGGTATTACCGTGCATCTGCCCAGCGGCATCGGCGCCAACCTGACCGCGCATGCCGCCAACTCATCCATCTCGACCGAATTCGACGTGGCTACGCAGGGCACTCTCGAGAAGCACCACCTGGAAGGCAAGATCGGCGCGGGCGGCCCGGAAATCGAACTCACGACCTCGAACGGCAGTATCCAGTTGCTGAAGATGTAGTGGCGGCTTCTTCGTCGCCACCGGTCGTCTGTGCTCAGACGATCTGCCGCTTGCCTTCGTCCCAGGAAACCGGCTTCCCCCGGAAGTACGATTCATTCGCCATGTGGCAGGCGATGGCTGCGTGATTGCCAAAAACCGCATCCTCCGCCACCGGTTTCCGGCTCTTCACGGCCTGGAAAAAGTTCCACAGGTGCGGCCGTACATCGTCCCAATCGTTGCCCTTGTACACTGTATCGTCCGACATCGGCTCGTGGCCGGGCGTGACTTCGTGCGCGGCTTCCCACTGCCTGACGTACTCGGCCCGCATTTTCCCCGGAAAGCTGCTCGAATAATAGCTGGGCGCGGTATCCACGCCGCGCTGCGGCGAATGCCGCAGTTCACCCCCGTTGGCGTCCAAAATTCCTTTGGGACCCATAAAGCGGGCCAGTTCGGGAGTTTCCGTGCCCAGACCCAGGCGCACATAAACCGGCACGCCATGATAATCGAACAATACCGCGTGCAGGTCCGGCATGTTGCGGCCGTCCTTCCAGCGGAAGATCCCGCCCAGTGCCGAGGCTGAGCGCGGCGCTTCGTTCCACCCGAGTGTAAACAGCATGCCGCTGATCAGGTGGACCATCAGATCGCCGCCCACGCCCGTGCCGTATTCTTTCCAGCACCGCCAGCGCGCGAAACGGTATTTGTCGAATGGGATCTTTGGCGCGTCGTTCAGCCAGGTGTCCCAATCGAGGTTGGCCGGCGAGAGATCCAGCGGCGGCGGGTACTCCCAGGCCCCGGTCGGATCGTTGCGCCCCAGCGTGAGTTCCACCATCTCCACGTCGCCGATCGCCCCTTCGCGATAAAGTTCGCGGGCTTTTGCGCATAGCACCGAGCTGACTCGTTGCGACCCGATCTGTACGATGCGGCTGTTCTTCCCGGCAGCCTCCACCATTTCGAAACCCTGCGCCGCGGCGTGCGACATGGGCTTCTCGCAGTAAATGTCCTTGCCGGCGTTGCAGGCGTCGACGACCACGCGCATGTGCCAATGGTCGGGCACGGCGGCCACGATGCAGTCGATGTCTTTGCGGTCGAGCAGTTCCTGGTAGTGGCGGGTAGCCGGAAGATTCGGATTCCCGGTAATCTCCCTGGCCAGCGTGTGCCGCCCATCGTAGAGGTCGGCGGCCGCCACGCACTCCACTCCAGGCAGTGTGATGGCGGTGCCCAGCAGGCCGGAGCCCTGCATGCCAATGCCGATCATGCCGAAACGCACTCGCTCCCCGGCGGCTGCCATCGCCTGCGGGGCAAGCAGGACCGTGCTGGCCGCCCCACGCAAGAACGCACGTCGTGAAAAAGGTATATTCATATCTATGCATCTAGAATATCGCGCCGCGGGCCGTGTGGCTGTTATCCTGATTGCTGCGCTTATGCCTGTCATGTCAGCCGCCGATCTTCCTTCCAGAAAATTCCTGAACCTCGCGGCCATCAAGACCATGGTCGCCGCCGCCGAATCGGAAGCCCAGAAACGCAACGTTCAAGTGACCATCTGTGTAGTCGACGAAAGCGGCAACCTCCTCTTCCTGCAGAAGGGTGACGGCGCGGGATTGAATACCATCCAGTTCGCGCAGAAGAAGGCCCGCCACTCCGCCTTCTACAAGCAACCTTCGAAGGCGGCGGCAGACCAACTCAAGAGCGGCGATCTGCAGGTACTGGCCTTCCCGGACGCCTTCCCGAATCAGGGCGGCCTGCCCATCCAAGTGGACGGCCAGACCATCGGAGGCATCGGCGTGAGCGGCGCGCCATCGGAAGTGGACGAAGCCATCGGGCGCGTGGCCCTCGCCGCTCTTCTAAAGTGATGTGACGGAGCCGTGGCGCACGCTTTCAGCGTGCCGGCGGGACTTTTAAGTCCCGCTTGGGAGAACGTACGTTCGCCCATCGAAATCGAACATCCGGTCCCATAACCGAACACTGCGGCGGGCGCAAACTCTGTGCTCTCTCCAAAAACTAGTGGAAGGGGAATTGCCCATGCAACACCTACACAATGAACTCATTCCGGAAGGTCTTGGCGCTGGGCTTAGCTTCGAGTTTGCTTGTTCTCGCCCAGTCGTCTGAAGTTTCTATCGAGGCGCCCAAGCCGCCCCCTGTGATCGGGCATGTTTTGGCTCCCTTTCACCTGGAGAAGCGCAGAGTGGCCCCTGCCACCACCGGCAACACACCGCGGCTGGAATCGTTGGTTCGCGCCGGCAACCTATATTTGTCCGTGCAGGACGTGATTGCCCTGGTGTTGGAGAACAATCTCGATATCGCGGTGCAACGCTACAGTCCGTTCCTTGCGCGTGAAGTGCTGCGCCGCACCGAGGGAGGCGGCTTCCTCCGTTCCGTAGATACGCCCATCACCGCCGGTCCCACCAGTGTCAGTACCGC
>JBEKIM010000425.1:0-10811 GCA_050011755.1 Bryobacteraceae bacterium
GCGGCAGATCCGGGCGGGCGCGGCCCGAAGGCGACAGCCTTGCGCGCATAATCCATGGCCTGCGCGCCGCTGAATTCGTGGGCCTGCGCCGCCAGCGCCAGCCATCCGGCGGTCAGAATCAGGACGATTTTTTTGCGGTGCATATATACCCGAGTGTGAAGTTGCGGTCCTTGTCCAGGAAGTCCAGGCACGGGATCAGGAGCGCCGGTGGAACCAGCAGCAGTGCGGCGGGAATGAAACCCAGCCAGCGGACACCACCTGAAAAGAATTGTAGCCCGTTCAGCAGGCGGCGGGCCAACAGGCGGAAATATCCGCCCACCGGCTGGATCTCGATTTCCACCATGCCGGCGCGCTCCAGCAGGTCCCGCATGCCGTGTCTGGTGAAACGGAAATAATCGTGGGGCGACTGGTGTACTTCCCATTCGTGCGGGACGATCGCCAGCAGCGGGGCGCCGGGCGCTAAGGTACGCGCGATCTCGCGCAGTACGATCTCCGGCTGGCGAACGTGCTCCAGCGTCACAATATTGATGGCCGCGCCGAAGCATCCGCCGGCGAATGGCAGGCGCGCGAGATCCGCGACGGCGTCCAGATGGCCGTAATTCCAGGTGCGGTCGCCCACGGCCAGGTCCACGCCGCAATAGCGCTGGCGCGTGAAGTAAGCCGCGTGGCGGGCCTCGCCGGCGCCTGCGTCCAACACCCGCGCGCCCCCCGGCAGATTGGCCGCGAAGCCCGCTACGGCATCCTCGATGGCGGCTTCGAAATGCAGAACGTAGTGGCTGAGCCGGCGCGGCAGGCGGTCCACGATCGCGGAGCAACTCATCTCTTCTTGCGCGCCTCCAGCATGATGGTCGATCCCGCCCGGAAGGCCGCCTCCAGCAGCGTGAAAGGAACGGCCGCCGCGATCAGGCTGAAATGCGCCATGTCCTTGATCAGCCGTATGCCCGCGGTTTCGTGGCGGCCGCGCACCCGGCGCGCCATGGGGTCCAGCGCGGGCGCCAGGCTGGTCGCCAGGCCCGCGGGGTTGTCGCGCAGGGAAAAGTACTTTCGCCGCAGCACCTCAAAACCGGCGCTCCCTAGCAGCGCCTCCAGGTCGCGCGCGCGGAAATTCGTGAGATGCCGGGGCGCGTCTACGCCGTTCCAGCGCGCGCCCAGCAGGCGGAACTGCCAGCAGGCGGCGTTGGGCACTTGCACGATCAGGCGTCCATCCGGTTTCAGCAGGGCGTGCGCGGCGGCCAGGTAGGCCCGCGGATCGTAGACATGCTCCAGCACATGAAACATGGTGATTCCGGCGCATGACCCGGCGGCCAGCGGCGCCAGCGCCAGATCGCCGCACAGCACCGGCACGCCATTGGTGCGCCAGGCTACCGCGGCGGCTTCCGGAGAGGAGTCCAGGCCCATGGCCGCGAAGCCGCGTTCGCGCAGCATCCGCGGAAACAGGCCTCCGCCACATCCCACGTCCAGTACCGGACCCGCTTCTCCGCATTCCCGTAGGGCGCGGCCGGCAAAACGCACGTGATCGGCGAGCACCAACCTCCTGTAGCGTTCTTCCAGGCCGGCCGCCATGCTCGCATCCGGCGCATACCAGTAATGTGCGGGGTAGTAGCTTTCCAACTCATCGGGGGCCGGCCGCGGCGCCAGGCGCAGCAATCCACAGCCCTGGCAAGCTACGATCTGAAATTCGCGCTGTGTCGTTCCGTACAAACGGTCGGTAGCCGCAAATAGCGTGCGAAACGCCGTTTGGCCGCACGCCAGGCAGGCCATCATGCAGGGCGCGGGCGCGCGGGCCGGCGAGTTCGAAACGGCGAGTTCACAGGTGTACTGTTGTATTATATCTTCAGGGGCTGCATCGAGGTTATGAGTTCCGTCGGCGAAACGTTGCGCCGGGAACGTCTGCGAAAGGAATTAGGCCTGGCGCAGATTTCCCGCGAAACCAAGATCTCCGCCCGCCTGCTGGAAGCCATCGAAAAGGATCGGTTCGATTTGTTGCCGGGAGGCGTGTTTGCGAAGAGCTTTGTGCGGCAGTACGCCCGCTTCCTGGGGCTGGATGAAGAAGAACTCGCCGCCGAAGTCGAGACGGTCCTCAACCCCGCCGGGCAATTGCCGAGTTTCGCCAACACGCCGCCCGAGCCGGCCTTCAAAGTGCCGCGGGTGGTCGAGTGGGAAGGCACCGGCCGCTCCAATTCTTCCGTTTTGCCGGCACTCGCCCTGGTAGTCGCGGTGATGCTGGTTTGTTCGGCGGTTTATGCATGGTGGCAGCGCAGCCGGCGGCCCGTCCCGGTTACGTCTCCCATGGCTTCGCTGCGGAATTCCCAGAAACCGGCGGCGCATCCCGCCAGATCTGCCGAGCCTTCGCCGGCTAACCCCACGCCTGTCACGCCCGCGGTAGCGCAGAATCCGGAAACGGCTCCCAGGACGGACGTTTCCGCGGAGGCAAGCGCGCCAGCCCAGCAGGACCCTGCGGCCACCGCGCCGGCCGAGACCCCCAATCCGGCGGCTACTCTACATGTCTCCCTGACTACCGATGCCGACGACTGGCTGAGAGTATCGACCGACGGGAAGGTCGTGATGAGCGATGTCTTGCATCCCAACCAGGTGAAAGAGTTTGCCGCCGTGGACGCCTTGCGCATCCGCATCGGCGACGCGGTCAGCCTGCAGATGACCGTGAATGGGAAGGCCGCCGGCCCGCTCGGTCCCAAGGGTCAGGTGCGCAATGTGGAAGTGACCCGCGACGGGGTTCACATCCTGTTGCCGCCGCCCAAGCCCGCTTCCGCTCCGGCCCCCGAGCCTCTTTGACGCAGGGCCATCTGCTTCTTGCGTTTCTCGGTAAGCAGTAATTCGCGGCGGCGGCGTTTCTTGATCCGGCTATCGACCTTGCGCCAGAACTTCCGGAAGTAACTGAACGCCGAAAGCATGGCGAACACCACCACGCCCCACATCAGCACCATCGCCGGCATGGCCAGCACGGGGTAGCGGATGCTCAGCAGCAGGCACGAAATGGCGGCCACCTGCGACACCATCTTGGTCTTGCCGAGGTCGCTGGCCTTGATGATGTAGCCTTCCGCCGCCGCGATGGCGCGCAGCCCGGAGACTGCGAACTCCCGGCCTACAATCAGAATCACCATCCAGGCCGGCACGGCGCGTACTTGCACCAGGGCGATCAGCGCCGAAGAAATCAGCAGCTTATCGGCGATCGGATCGAGCAGCGTGCCGATGGTGGTGATTTGCCGCCAACGCCGCGCCAGGTAGCCGTCCAGCAGGTCGGTGCTGGCGGCGCAGAGGAAAATAGCCAGGGCCAGCCAGACGTTCGTGATGGTAGCGCCGCGAAAATGTAGCGCTACACTCTCCTGAACCAGTGCGGCGACCAGCAGGGGCACGAAGAAAATCCGCAGGATCGTCAGCAGGTTAGGGACATTCATCGTTCATCCCAACTATAATGCCTCGGGCACGGGCGGGACAACTGGCGCATACCACGCATGCCGCGCAAAGGCCCGTCTCAGTGGATCCGGAGGGCCGCCATCGGATCGATGCAGGCGGCGCGGCGCGCCGGAATGTAGCTGGCTGCCAGCGCCACGCAGAGAAATAGCGCCGCAACAACCGCGAAGGTCGCTGGATCGGTGGCACTCACGTGGAACAACAAAGACTCCATCAGACGGGTCAGGCCGTAAGCGCCCGCCAGTCCAAGGGCCACCCCCACGAAGGCCAGTAGAAAGCCTTGCGCCATTACCAGCCGCAGAATGTCGCCTTGCTGTGCTCCCAGCGCGCGCCGGATGCCCACCTCGCGCGTTCGCTGCGCGGCCGAGTAGGCGATCACGCCATAGATTCCCAACAGCGCCAGGAGCACCGCCACGCCGGCAAACGACCCCAAGAGCATCACCAGGAGGCGGCGTTGGCCCACCTGCTCTTCCACCAGGTCGTCCATCGAGCGGATGTCGGACATGGCCTGGTCCTTATCCAACGCCTGCAGTTGGGCGCGCACCGCGCTCGAAAAACGGAGCGGATCGCCGCCAGTACGCACGGCCAGCCGCGCCGACGGCAACGGGTTCTGGGCGAACGAGACATACACCGTCTCCGGCCAGGCGCCGCTTTCGAGACTCTGATGCACGTCGGCGGCAATGCCGACGATCAGGGCGGGTTTTGGGCTCATGCCGCCCACCCAGATGCGCTGTCCCACCGGGTCCAGGCCACCGGGATACTCCGGCCAGAAGCGCCGCGCCAGGGCTTCGTCGACAATCGCGACGCGCTGCGCATCTTCCACGTCCCGCGCAGTGAAATCCCGGCCGCGGCGCAACGGGATTTCGAGCGTGCGAAAGTATCCTGGCGTGACGGGCATATAAGTCGCGATCAATCGTTCGTTCAACTTCAGCAGCGGCTTCGCGGCATCCTGCACCGGAGTTCCCGCATAACCGAGCATGGGGAGCGACATGGCCGCCGCGGCACTCCGAATACCGGGCGACGATTCCACCCGATCGGCGAGTTCTTGAAAAAACGAGGCCCTTTTCAGCGCCGTGTCATAGCGTACGGGCGGCAGAGAAACCTGCAGGGTCAATAGGTGCGCGGCATTGAATCCGACCGCGATGCCCCGTAGCCGGCTCACGCTTTCGATCAGCAGCGCGGCGCCGATCAGCAATACGATGGAAAGCGCGATTTGTCCCACCAGCAAGAACCCGCGGACGTTCAGTTGTCCCGGAATCCCTTTCGAAAATCCCTGGCTGGCGGTTTCCCCGCTGCCTCGCAACACGCGCATCAGATCGGGACGGGAGGCGGCCAAGGCGGGCGCCAACCCGAAGAGCGCGCCCGTGGCCAGCGAGAGCGCCGCGGCGAATCCCGCGCGCGGCAGGTCGAATGAAGTAATCAGGGGAATCGCGCGCAGGCTCCAACCCGCCAGCAGCACCCCCAGGATTCCACCGGAAATCGACAGCAGCATGCTCTCCGCCAGCATTTGGCCCATCAGGCGAACCCGCGCGGCTCCCAGGGCTGCCCGCAGCGCCATCTCCCGCGCACGGAAAGTGGCCTGCGCCAGTAGCAGGCCGGCCACATTGGCGCAAGCGATCAAGAGCACGAAACCCACCGCGCCGAAAAGCATCCAGAGCATGGAGCGCGCATTTCTGACCAGGTCGTCCTTCATGGGCGCGACTTCCACTGGCGTTTTCGGCTTGGCATCCAGCATGGCGGGATGAGCCATGGCGTACCGGCGCCGAATGACTTTCATTTCCGCGTCGGCTTGCGCCAGGGTCACGCCCGGTTTCAGCCGCCCGAATACGCTTAGGAAGGGACTCAAAGTCCTCGCACGAAGGGGAATGCGCGGCGTTTCCGAGGGCGCCGTCAGCCAAAGGTCCACGCCTGGAAAAGGAAACGCAAAATGCGGTGGAATGACGCCGATAATGCGGTACGGCGTAGCATCCAGCGTGACCGTCCTCCCGATAATTTGCGGGTCTCCGGCAAAATGCCGCTGCCAAAGATCGGCGCCGATCATCACCACCGGGGCTCCGCCTGCCGCATCCTCGGCTGGAAGGAAGCCGCGGCCGCGAAGTGGATCGACCGCCAAAATCCGAAGGAAGCTGGCGGAAACCCGGGCGCCATGCAGGACCTCCGGTTCGGCTCCGCCGGAGAGAGTCATGTCTTCCTGGAAAGAAAAAGCTCCAAGTCCGGTGAAGGAGCGTGCGCCGGCCCGCATTTCCGCAAATCGCGTGGGCGTGGCGCCCCCCGAGATGTGCACCAGGCGATCGGAACCGCCATACGGGAGCGGCTTCAGCAGTACCGCCCGGATGACCGTAAACATCGCGGTGTTGCCGCCGATCGCGAGGGCCAGCGTAAGAACCGCCGTGGCGGCGAACGCCGGTTTTCCGCGCATGGTGCGCAACGCATAGAGGATGTCCCGGCCGATCGTTTCCAGATGTCTGAACGAGTTCACGGATTCTGCCCTCCCGGATGTATCCAGTTTACGCCCGGCTTGCGACTGCGTGTTTGGCGGGAAGCCCCCGCGCCCTCGTGTTATCCTCAAGAGAGTACTTCTTCCCGGAAATCAACTTTGAAAATCGGTTTTGTCAGTTTGGGCTGTCCCAAAAACCTGGTGGATAGCGAAGTCATGATGGGCCAGCTTGTGTCTCGCGGACACGAGCTGACGCCGCATCCCGATCAGGCCGACGTGTTGGTGGTGAACACGTGCAGCTTCATCGATCCCGCCAAGCAGGAGTCCGTCGATACCATTTTGGAAATGGCCGAATACAAGAAAATCGGCCGCGCCAAGAAGCTGATCGTGGCCGGATGCCTGGTGGAGCGCTACCGCGGCGACATCCTGCGGGACATGCCGGAGGTGGACGCGCTCATCGGCACCAATGAACTCGACCGTATCGCCGGTCTCTGCGAAGGCTGGGGCGATGCCGCCGGCCCGGACCCCGTCCCGGCGTATCTTTACCACGACCTGACGCCGCGCGTGCTGGCCACCCCCGGACACTACGCTTACATCAAGATCGCGGAAGGCTGCGATCATCCCTGCACGTTCTGCGTCATCCCGCAGTATCGCGGCAAGTTCCGCAGCCGGCGCTTCGAATCGGTGATCGCGGAAGCTACGCGCCTGTTCCAGCAGGGCGTGCGGGAGATCAACCTCATCGGGCAGGATACTACCTGTTTCGGCGAAGATCTGGGCATTGAGGACGGTCTGGCACAGCTTCTGGCGCGCCTGGCGCAAATCGAAACGCCGCGCCCGAAATGGGTCCGGTTTTTGTACGCCTATCCGAACAAGGTGACGCAGAAACTGCTCGATACCATCGCGCAGCACGATGCGCTGGCCAAGTACATCGACATGCCCTTGCAGCATGCCAGCGCCGCCGTGCTGAAGCGTATGAAACGCGGCGCGTCCGGCGATATTTTCCTGAAGCTGCTCGAACGCATACGGCGCACCATCCCGGGCGTGGCCATCCGTACCAGCTTTATCGTAGGTTTTCCCGGCGAGACGGATCGCGATTTCGAGGAGTTGTGCAGCTTCGTGCAGGCCGCGGGTTTCGACCGCCTGGGAGTCTTCTCCTACTCCGACGAAGACACCAGCGGCAGCTACGCGCTCGACGGTAAAGTGGATGCCCGCACCATCTACAACCGCAAGCGCCATCTGATGGCGGTGCAGCGCAAGATCGCGCGGGCTCGCAACCGCAAGCTGGTGGGATCGGAAACCACCGTGCTGGTGTCCGGCCTCTCGTCTGAGACGGATCTATTGTGGGAAGGCCGCCTGTCCACGCAGGCGCCGGAGATCGACGGCGTCACGTTGATCAACGATTTCGAGGGAAGTGAACCGCGCCCGGGGCAGATGCGCAGGCTGCGCATCACCGAAGCGCACGATTACGATCTGGTCGGCACCCTGTTGGCCGATAACGAGAAAGCGGCTGTCGCCAGCCCATCTCTCGTGCAAATAGCCGTATGAAGTGTCCAATCTGTAAGAAGGAAGTCAAAATAGGCGATCCTGAGATGCCCTTTTGCAGCGAACGCTGCCGGATCGTCGATTTGGGCAACTGGGCGTCGGAGAAATACGTGATCTCGAGCCCGGCGCGGCCCGAGGATCTGCGCGTGCAGGACGATAATGACGCGGATTAGTGGGGCATCTTCGAAAACACAATTGGAGGGCGGCCAATCCTGGCCGCGGCCGCCTTTTAGGCTGCCAAGCCGGCTGAAAGCCGGCTGCGGGCACGATTGCCCGCCCCACCACTTGGTTTTCATCGTCTTTTGGCTGCCGGTAAGGCCATGAGGACAGGCTGGAAACCTGCTGCGGCCAATGCCATATCCACCTGGTTCGGCTGCGGCTACTCTCCAATGGCTCCGGGTACAGCCGGTTCCGCGGCAGCCATTGGTATCGCGATCCTGGTGGAACACTATGCTGGATGGAGCCCGCCGTGGTTCGCGGTCCTCGCCGTCGTCGTCTCAGCGCCCGCCGTGTGGGCGGCCGGCGAGACCGCCCGGCGGACCGGCATCGAAGACCCGCAGTTCGTGGTGGTGGATGAAGTCGTGGGCCAGTGGCTCGCGCTGGCCGGCGCGCGCGTCTTGAACTGGAAGACATGGTTGGCCGCCTTCGTGCTCTTCCGTCTGTTCGATATCTGGAAGCCCTTTCCGGTGCGCCAACTGGAATCGCTGCCCGGCGGCGTGGGCATCGTGGCCGACGATCTGATGGCCGGCCTATACGCGGCACTTGTCTTATTTCTGGCAGGATGGTTCAATCTTTATTAAATATGCCTATTCGGAAATCGGCCGACGGCCGTCCGCAAATCGCGCAAGTGAAGCCGGCGGCCGCCATTGCGGGGGGCGATTTTTACATTCAGGGCAAGGGTTTCGCCAAGACGGATCGCCCGCGCGTGACCATCGGCGATGTCGCCGCGCCGGTGGTGATCGGCTCGGATTCGCTGGTGATTGCGCGCGTGCCGGAGGGCGCCGCCGCGGGAGAATTGGTGGTCTCCAGCGGAAACCAGGTGAGCGAGGCATGGGCCTGCGATATCGGCTTTCCCATTGCCGACAGTCTGCACCCGGTGGCCAACCCGGCGGTGGATACGTTCGGCAACATCTACAGCACCTTCAGCGGATCCCGCGGGCAAGCCGTCGCCGTGGCCGTGTTCAAGATCGATCTGAACTACAACATGAAACCGTTCATCAACGAGATGATGAACGCCACGGGCCTCGCGTTCGACCGCCACGGACTGCTTTATGTTTCCAGCCGTCACGATGGCACCGTCTACCAGGTAACTCCCAACGGCAACAGCAGCACTTTCGTAGAGGGCATGGGCGTAGCCACCGGGCTGGCCTTCGACCCCGACGGCAGCTTATACGTCGGCGACCGCCAGGGCACCATCTTCAAGATCAGCCCTACCCGCCAGATTTTCGTTTTCGCCACTTTGGAACCCTCCATTGCGGCCTATCATTTCGCCTACGGCCCGGACGGGTATCTGTATGTCGCCGGGCCCACTACATCCAGCTTCGATTGCGTATATCGCGTTTCGCAAAAGGGCGAAGTGGAAGGTTACTATCGCGGCTTGGGACGTCCCCAAGGCTTGGCCTTCGACGAGGAGGGCCGACTGTACGTGGCGGCCTCCATGGCCGGCCGCAAAGGCGTCGTGCGCATCAAGCCCGATCGCCAGGCGGAGTTGTTCGTCTCCGGACCGGGCATCGTGGGGCTGGCCTTCACGCCTTCCCGCTCGCTGGTGCTGGCCACCACTAATGGCCTGTATCGCGCGGATGTGGGCATCAAAGGCAGGCCGTTGTTCTAACCGCAGATGACCGCCGAAATCATCGCTGTCGGATCCGAGCTCTTGACGCCGCAACGCGTCGATACCAACTCCCTTTTTCTCACCGATCAGCTTAACGGGCTGGGCGTGGAGGTGGTCACCAAGTCGGTCATAGGCGACGACCTGAACCGCCTGGCGGACGCCGTGCGCCGTGCCGTATCGCGTTCCGGGATTGTGATCCTCTGCGGGGGCCTCGGCCCCACCGAGGACGATCTGACGCGCGATGCCGTGGCCGCCGCGCTCGACCGCAAGCTCATCTATCACCCCGAGATCACCGAGGTGCTGGAACAGCGCTTCGCACAGCTCAAACGCAAGATGGTGGAAGTGAACAAGCGGCAGGCCTTCATCATCGAGGGCGCCGAGATCCTGCCCAACGACCGCGGCACCGCTCCGGGACAGTGGATCGACGATTCGGACTCGCACGTCATGCTGCTGCCCGGTCCGCCCCACGAGATGAAGGCCATGTTTACCCGGCAATGCCTGCCGCGGCTGACCCGCATCGTTCCCCGGCACATCATCCGCACGCTGGTGTTGCGCGTTTCCGGAATGCCCGAGTCGGACCTGGATCAAATGATCGCGCCGATCTACAAAAAGTACGAGAACCCGGTGACCACCATCCTGGCCGCGGCCGGCGACATACAAATTCACCTGCGCGCGCGTTGTTCGACCGAAGGCGAAGCGGCGGCGCTCCTGGCGGAAGTGGGCGGACCGATCGAATTGCTGCTGGGCGACCGCATCTACTCGCGCAACGGCCAGCCGCTCGAAGAAGTAGTGGGCGACATGCTGCGCGATCGGCATAACACGCTGTCGGTGGCGGAGAGCGCCACGGGCGGACTGTTGGGCGAGCGCATTACCTCGGTGGCGGGCAGTTCCGCCTACTTCCTGGGCGGTTTCATCACCTATGCCAGCCGCATGAAGGTGGAATGGCTGGGCGTGCCGGAAGATATCATCGCGGAGTTCGGCGCGGTCAGTAGGGAAACCGCCGAGGCCATGGCCTTGGGCGCGCGGCGCCGCACCGGTTCCACTTATGCGCTGGCCATCACCGGAGTGGCTGGGCCCGACGCCGGCGGCGAGAAGGCTCCCGTGGGTACCATCTACGTGGGTTTGGCCGACGCCGCCGGCTGTCAGGTGCTGCATCGCCAGTTCATCGGCGACCGCGCGCGCATCCGCCAGTTCGCCACGCAAATGGCGCTCGATATGTTGCGGCGCAGAATCGCGCGGTAAAACGTCACTTCGATCCGTCTACCCAGAGCCCGTCGCGCATGACTCGCACAGGCTTTCTTAGACTGCGGATGTCTTCCGCCGGATTGGCGGAGAGCAGCAGCAGATCGGCGCGCTTGCCGGGCTCCAGGGTGCCCTCCCGATCCAGATCGCCGAGCGCCGCCGCGCCATTGCGGGTGGCCGCGATCAACACTTCCCCGGGCGCAAGGCCGGCCGCGGCCAGTAAATCCATCTCCCGGTAAGGATCGCTCCCGGATCCCACTGCGATCGGCACGCCGCCGTCCGCCATGCGTTTGGTATTCCGGCTGGCGATGGCCAACTCCGCCGGAT
>JBEKIM010000426.1:0-6063 GCA_050011755.1 Bryobacteraceae bacterium
CTCAGTGGCAATGCGCGCCGGCCAGGATGGTGCACAGATTCCAAGCGATCAGACCGGCGTACCAGTAAGTAATCCAGCGGATCAGGTGATATTTATGCATCGAGAGGCATGCGCCGGCCAATACCAGCGCGGCGGCTTTTGAAAGCAAGAGAGCCGCCATGGGCCCGAACTGCATCAGAGCGCGGATGAACGGGCTGGCTTCCGCCAAGCCCAGCTTGAACCCAATGAGGGTGGTGAAAAAATCCAGAACCTGAAGATACAGGAACATCTGCGTGTAGAGCATTATGCCTTCCGTATGATGGGTCTCGTCCTGCCGGGAAAACTCTCACCTTTCCCTCAAAATAAAATTATAAAAGCAGATCGGCCGCACATCCGGGAGAAAGCCGGTAATGGGCGTACTAAGAGCGGACTACGCCGGCGACCAAACGCGAGCCATTACCAGAAATGTCACCACACCCAGGCAAATTCTGACCGCGCCGGGCAGCCGGAGCGCCTTGGAACTGCCGACGTCGAGTTGTTCGCGGGTCACGTGAGGCGCCCGCCAATTCATCAATTCGCTCACCATGAATCCCACGTTCCATAAGGTCTGCCGCACGCGCCCCTTCACCAGCATCAGGACGATCGCCAGCACGCCTCCAATCAGAGCGGTGAGCAGAAAGATTCCGACAAAGTCGGAGGTTCCCACCATGGCCCCGATCGCGGCTAGCAATTTCACGTCGCCGGCCCCGGTCATGTGCAGCATGTACATCACCAGGTTCAGCAGAAAGGCCAGCGCGAATCCCTTGGTGGCCAGCCACAAACCCGCCGCCGGTGAAGGGTAGGCGATCAACGCGTTCAACACAAATCCGAGAGCCAAAGTACTTACAGTTAACCAGTTGGGGATGCGGCGCGTGCGCAGATCCGTAAACGTAGCCACCAGCACGGCTAAAACCAGCACAAATTCGATGCCCACAGCGGGGCGGCTGAATTGAATCACAGGCACTAGTATACAGATCGGCGGAAACTACGTTAACCATAACGAAAGTTAGTATGATGACACCTTAATTCACCTATAGTGGTAGGGGCGGTTCACACGTTCCGCCCGCAGCCATGACCAACGACGCCAGATGGCTCGCCGCCGTGCTGAGCGCGGCCGCCGCCATTCTCGCCTGCCAGCTTTTCCTGCCGCCCATCGTGGGCCTCGCCGACCAGGGCGATTTCCTTCGCACGATTGGCCGATTCGGCTACGGCCCCCAGCACAAAGGCAGCCTCGAATACGCGTATGTCGAACCCAAGTACGTTCCCGATGCGCGGTATCGCAATCCCAACTGGGAACAGGCGAATAGCGAGTACCTGTTCGTGGGCGCCGCCCTGTTGCTGAACAAGCTGGTGTCAAAGGACGGCGCGGTGGATATCACGGTCGCCGGATTCGTGCACGCGCTCGCTTTTCTGGCGGCCTTCGCGCGCCTGCTGTGGGTGACGCGGCGCGCGCGCGCCCGCCCCCTGATATGGATCGGCGCATTGGTAGCGCTCACCGATGTGGGCTACGCGGCCTATTGGAATTCCTGGTATGCCGAGCCGGCTTCATGTATCTTTTTCCTGCTGCTGCTGGCCGAAGCCGTGGAGATCGCCAGAGCGGGCGGCGCCGGTACGGCGGGCATCCTGCGCTGGTCGCTGTGGTCCGTGCTTTGGATCCTGGCGAAACCGCAGAACGCGCCCATCGGCCTGATTCTCGGCCTGTTCACTTTCCGCCTGGCCCTGTGGACGCCATCGCAGCGAGCCCGCCTGATAGCGGCCGCGGGCGGGTGCGGCATGCTTGCCTGCGCCGCGTTCAACGTGGCCACCATGCCCGTGTACGGACGCCAGGCAAACACCTACGGCATGATCTTCTCCGGGATCCTGGCGGATTCCCGGGACCCGGCGGCGGACTTGCGGGCGCTGGGACTCGATCCGCAGCTCGCCACGTACGCGGGAACCGGCGCCTGGAGTCCAGGAACCCGCTTTCCCCAGATGGCTGCGTCCGGCGCCCTGCGGCGAGTGAATACCTTCACGGTGGTGCGCTTCTATCTGATGCGGCCGGCGCGGATGTGGCGGCGGCTGCACGGTCTGCTGCCGCGAGTCACGTCTCTCCGGTTAACGGGCTATGGCAATTTCGAACCTTCCGCCGGATTGCCGCCCAAAACGCTCAGCAGCGCGTTCGGTCTTTGGCGAGCCTTTCACGAATCCGTTTTATCGCGCGTGAGTCAGTGGATCGTCTTCGCCCTGGCCGTCTGGCCGCTGGTGCTGGCCTGGCGATGGAGCCGCGAACGGGATATCGCGCGGCGGCGCGGCCTGGAAATGCTGGCTCTGCTTCCCATCTGCTGCCTGGCGGCCCTATTTAGCGCGGTCTACGGCGATGCCTTCGACGTAGTGAAACACATGTACCTGTTCAACCTGTTGCTCGATGCCAGCCTGCTCTATGTCTTGGGGCACTGCATAAACACAATTTGGAGGGCGGCCAATCCTGGCCGCGGCCGCCTTTTAGGCGGCCAAGCCGGCTGAAAGCCGGCTGCGGGCATGATTGCCCGCCCTCTAATTGAGTCTTTCGGCTATCATTACAAACATGCGGCACGATCTCCGTTACGCCATACGCACTCTGACACGCAGCCCCTTGTTTACCGCCGTCGCGGTGCTTTCGCTGGCGCTGGGCATCGGCGCCAACACATCCATCTTTTCGCTGCTCGACCAGGTTCTTTACCGCTCACTGCCGGTGCGCGATGCCAAAGCTCTTGTGGTTCTGCATGTGGACGACCACAGCCCCGGCATGTCTTCCTCGGACAATAGCGAGAGCGTCTTTTCCTATCCCATGTATCGCGACCTGCGCGATCGAGGCACGGTGTTCAACGGCGTCGTGGCGCGCGCGGGCGTCGCGGTCAGCGTGTCGTGGAATGGCCAAACCGAACGCGCCGGCGCGGAGATCGTCTCCGGCAATTTGTTTCAAGCCCTGGGCGTATCCGCCGCGATAGGCCGGACCCTCGCGCCGGAGGACGACGGCGCGCCCGGAGCGCATCCGGTAGTGATGCTCAGCCACGATTACTGGGTGCGCCGTTTCGGCGGCGAACCCGGCGTGCTGAACTCGAAGGTGGCCATCAACGGGCATCCCATGATCGTGGTGGGGGTCGCGCCCGCCGCGTTTCGCGGAGTCCTTTCCGGAAATAATCCCGAAGTGTATGTGCCCATCGCCATGAAGCGCGAAGTCACACCCACTTGGGACGGCCTCACCGATCGCCGCACCCGCTGGCTGAATATCCTGGCGCGCCTCAAGCCGGGCGTTTCGCCGGAACGGGCGCAAGCGGCCATGCAGACGGTTTACCGGCCCATTATCGAATCCGAGGTCAAGGAGAATCCGGTACATAGTAAGCGCGCCGAACATCTGATCGTGAGCCAGAAACTGGAACTGGAGCCGGCCGCGCAAGGCATCAACCAGTTGCGGCAGCAGTGGGAGAAACCCCTGGTCGCGCTGATGGCGCTGGTGGGGTTAGTGCTGCTGATCGCCTGCGCCAACGTGGCGAATCTGCTGCTGGCGCGGGCCGCCTCGCGACGCCGTGAGATGGCCATCCGGTTGGCGCTGGGCGCCGGACGCCGTTCGCTGCTGCGGCAGTTTCTGATCGAGAGCCTGGTGCTCGCGCTGGCCGGCGGCCTGCTCGGGCTGCTGGTTTCCGTGTGGACCACCAGCGCGCTGCTGCGCATCCTGCCCACCGACGCCACCGGTGGATGGATCGCGGCCACGCTGGACGTGCGCATGCTCCTGTTCACTCTGGCGCTGTCCGTTTTCACGGGCCTGCTATTCGGACTGGCCCCGGCGCTCCAAGCCAGCCGCGCCGAAGTGGCTTCCACACTGCGTGAGCAGCCGGCGGCCCTGGCATCCGCGGGCGGGGCGGCGCGATTCCGCCGCATTCTGGTGGTGGTGCAACTGGCGCTTTCCCTGCTGCTGTTGGTCGGCGCCGGCCTGTTTGCCCGCAGCCTGTTCAATCTTCTGCGCGTAGATCCCGGCTTCCGCACGGAGCGGCTGCTGACCTTCGCCGTCGATCCATCGTTGAACGGCTACACCAAGGAACGCGGCTTCGCCCTCTTCCACGACTTGCAGGAGCGCCTCGCGCGGCTGCCCGGAGTGGCGGCTGCGGGCGCTGCCAGCCCGGGCCCCCTGACGCACAGCAATCGCAGCAGTAACATCACCGTGGAAGGTTACCAGGCCCGCGAGGACGAAGATATGGACGTAGCGCGGCATGCCGTCGGCCCGGGTTATTTTCACGCCCTCGGCACGCCGGTGGTCCGCGGCCGTGAAGTGACCGAGCGCGATCTCGCATCGCCCGACAAAGTGGTGGTAGTGAACGAGGCTTTCGTGCGCCGCTTTTTTGGCGATCGCAACCCGCTGGGCCGTCACATGATGTTCGGCGCCGGCGACAAGCACTTGCCGGATCGCGAAATCGTCGGGGTGGTGCGCGATTTCAAGCATGCCAGTTTGCGCGAGACGCCCAAGCCCGCGGTCTACTCGACCTACACCAACGAAGACAGCCTGGGCCGCATGGAGTTCTACGTGCGCGGAGAGGGCGATACGGCCTCGCTGGGCGGGCAAATCCGGCGCCTGGTGCAGCAGATGGATGCCGGACTGCCGGTGTTCGACATGCAACCCGTCGAGATTCAGGTTGCCGAGTCCGTGGAAATCGATCGCCTGATTGCGATTTTATCCTGTGCCTTCGGGCTTTTGGCCACCGTGCTGGCCGGCATCGGCCTCTACGGAGTGGTGGCCTACACCGTGGCGCGCCGCACGGCCGAGATCGGCATTCGGGTCGCGCTCGGCGCGGTGCCGCGCGACGTGCTGTGGCTGGTCATGAAGGATGTCGGTATGTTGGTGATCTTCGGTCTGGCCATCGGACTGCCGGTGGCGCTCGCGCTCGGCCGTCTGGTGGAGTCTGAGCTATTCGGATTGAAGGCTGCCGATCCGCTGATTTACGCGGGCGCCTCGCTGGCCCTGGTGCTGGTGGCGGCGCTCTCCGGCCTGATTCCCAGCAGCCGCGCGGCGCGTATCGATCCGATTGTCGCGCTGCGCCACGACTAACTCAGTGGCGCACGCCTTTAGCGTGCCGCGGCGAACTTTAGTTCGCCGTTGCGGGACGTAAAAGTCCCGCCGGCACGCTGAAAGCGTGCGCCACGGGGCTGTGGCGCATCGTCACGCTCAGGCCCCGGAGTTATGGCGCGAGGGAGAACACCGTACCTGTTTCCGTGCTGCCACCCGCCGACGTGCTGCCATAGAGCACGCCGGGGCCGATCACCACCAGCGTGGGATGACTTCCCTTCACTCCCTCCGAAAAGCTGAAACGAGCGGCGCTCCAGGAGCCACCCGGCGCCGCGGGAGGCGTTAACGAAAACAGGGTGCCTGCGCCGTCTCCGCCGTCCAGAGTAGTACCGAGAAGGACGCCGTTAGGAGCCATCGCCAGGTCATTCGGAAACATTTCGTCAAAACCGAATTGGTGGATCACAGTCTCGGTCCAGGGGCCTCCTGAAGTCGCCGGCGGCGTTAGGGAGAATGCCGTGCCAAAGTTAGAGTTTCCGCCATTCGCCGTAATCGCGTATACAACTCCCCTGCGACCGACTGCTACACCGGTCGGATTCCAGCCATCGCCCGTAAAACCGGGGAGGCTGAAGACCACGTTCTCGGCCCAGGCGCCTCCATTCGATGCCTGCGGAGCTATTGCGAATACGGTGCCGAGATTAGAACTGCCGCCGTATTGGGTGATGCCATATAGCGCCCCGTCCGCGCCCATCGCCAGGCCGTTGGGCGTTGCCCCGTCGTCGCTGCCGGCGAAACGATGGAGGACGGTCTCGCTCCACGCGCCCCCTGCAGTGGCAGGCGGCGTCATGGAGAACACCGTGCCATTCCCCAGCCCAATTCCTCCCGCGGTAGTGATGCCGTAGAGCACTCCGCCGCTGCCGATCAATAAATTGCCCCGGGGATTGCAGCCGTCGTCGTTGTTGAACTGATGCAGCACCGCTTCGGTCCAGGGGGCCCCCGGCGAGGCAGGCGGGGTCAGCGCGAATACGGTA
>JBEKIM010000427.1:0-6062 GCA_050011755.1 Bryobacteraceae bacterium
CAGAAACCCACTGCAGGGAGTACGCAGTTTCAACGAGTTGCAGACCTAGCGCCGTCGGCCTTAGCTGCCGAGTTGCGACTTACCCAGTTTCCGAGACTGCTGACGGCCCGTAGGGCCGCTGGTGCTGAAGCGTGCGCCACGGGCCGCGGGGATCGCATCGATGAGGCGGCGCGTATAAGGGTGCGCGGGACGCTCGAAGATATCCGCCACGGGCGCAAATTCCACAATTTCACCTTCATGCAGGATCGCCACGCGGCTGCAAAGCGCGGAGATCGAAAGCAAATCGTGCGAGATATAAAGGATGGCCATGGACAGCTCGCGATTGAGCCGGCCGAAGAGGCGTAGGATTTCGGATTGCGTGAGCGCATCGAGCGCGCTGGTGGCCTCGTCGGCGATGAGCAGGGCGGGCCGGTGGAGGATGGCCATGGCAATCAGTACGCGCTGCGCCTGCCCGACGCTGAGCTCGCCGGGATAGCGGCGCAGAAACGGCCGGCCGACAGCCAGGCTCACGGCGGCCAGTGCGTCCAGGATGGCAGCTTCCCGGTATGGGCGCGGGCCGTGGCAATGGGCTTCCCAGGCCTCCGCCAGTTGCGTCCCGATGCGCAGCGCGGGATTCAAAGACGAGACGGGATTCTGTAGCACAAGCGAAATCTCACGGCCGCGAATCGCGCGCATCTCGCGCTCGGGGCGGCGCAGCAGGTCTTCGCCGTGAAAATCGATTTGACCCCCCACCGACCCGCCCTTGAGGTGCAGCAGGCGCATGATGGCCAGCGCGATGGTGCTCTTGCCCGACCCGCTTTGTCCGGCGAGTCCCACAATTTCGCCGGCTTCGATATCGAAGGTTACATCGCGCAGTACCTGGGCGCGGCCGTGGTAACCGGCGGAAATCCGGACGGCGAGGAGCGGCGCGGCGTCGATGGAAGTGTCAGTCAACGGATCTACCCTTACTTACCATGGCTGTCTGTCGGGTGTCACGGCAAGTTGCCTTTCGTTAAGTCCAGCCCTCGCCTCCGGCCCCGTTATGTTATCTAAAGTGACTAGGAGGCTAGTCACTATCGCGGTTAACCAGGCCGGGTTCATTTCAAAGGATACTATCCCGGGCCATAACCTTAACATTATCTTGGTACAAGAAGTACTTTCATAGCTCATAATGAATTGAATATAGAGCGTGTAGAGCGTATGTTACTGGTATGGCAATGACCGCGAAGATTCATACACTGGCGAACGGCGCTGCCGGCCGTTTCAACCTGCATCGCGCGGCTCCCCGCCATGACCAGCCGGACGCGGGACCGGACCCACGGTACTCGCAGGACTATCTAAAGGCTGCGCAGGCCCAGAATGAGGACAACGTGATGGGTGGCGCAATCGTCAGAAGCGAGCGCATGAAGGCGGTCTTCCGCCTGGTGGAAAGAATCGCGCGAACCAACGCGACCGTCTTAATCGGCGGCGAGAGCGGGTCGGGTAAAGAGGTTGTGGCGCGCGCCGTACATAATTTCTCGCTACGGTGCGAACGGCCC
Organism: Bryobacteraceae bacterium; assembly: GCA_050011755.1. Taxonomy (GTDB): domain Bacteria; phylum Acidobacteriota; class Terriglobia; order Bryobacterales; family Bryobacteraceae; genus Bog-159. The sequence goes on from JBEKIM010000427.1 coordinate 1,518, forward strand.
TGGGTGGATGTAAACTGCGGCGCCCTGCCGGACCACCTGGTGGAGAGTGAGTTATTCGGCTACGAAAAGGGCGCGTTCAGCGGCGCGGATGGCCAAAAGGCCGGCATGTTCGAACTAGCCAGCGGCGGCACCTTGTTCCTCGACGAGATCGGGGAGCTGGACGCCAAGATGCAGGTGAAGCTGCTGCGCGTGCTGGACGGCGTGCCTTACTACCGATTGGGTGGCACACGCAAAGTCGCGGTGGATGCGCGCATTGTGGCGGCCACCAACAAGAATCTCGAGCAGGCCGTGGAGGCGGGGACATTTCGCGGCGACTTGTTTCACCGGCTGAATCAAGTGAGCATCCAGGTGCCGCCATTGCGCGAGCGCGTGGAAGATGTCGCACCCTTGGCTTATCACTTCTTACATGAAGTAGATCCGCGGCTGGATTTGGGAGACGACGCTTTGAGCGCGCTGGAGGATTACGATTGGCCCGGCAACGTGCGCGAACTGCGTAATGCGATCACGCGCGCCGCGGTGCTGGCAGACAGTTGGGAGATTCAAGCGGCCGATCTCAATTTGAAGCCTTTCACGCATTATTCGGTAGCCAAGCCAGAATTGAAGCACCAGTTGGGCGGCCTCGAAGAGCAGGTGATCCGCGAGGCGCTGGAGAAATCCGGAGGCCGGCAGGATATCGCGGCCGGTCTGCTGGGGATCTCGCGCCGTACGCTGCTGCGCAGGCTGAAAGAATACAAAACGCGCGCCAACCCGGTGGGCTGCGCCATACCGGTGTTATCGATATGAACATCAAGGCCAAGCTTTACGTGGCGATGGTCAGTCTGGCCGGACTGGGCGTCATCGGAATGAGCTTGTATCATTGGCGTTCCGAAGACCTCTATCGCTTCTGCTTCTACCTGATCCTTTCCGCCCTGGCAGCGGGCCTGAAAGTGAGTCTGCCAGGCATCCGCGGGACCATGTCGGTCTGCTTCCTGTTTGTGTTCATAGGCATCGCCGACTTGAATGCCACCGAGACCCTGCTCATCGGCTGCGCCGGTACCGTGGTGCAGTGCCTTTGGAAGTCGAAACAGCGCCCCAAGATGTTCCAGGTGGTCTTTAGCATTGCGAATACCGGGATCGCGGTGACGCTGGCCTACTCCTTCTACCACTGGCCGGTGCTGCAGCGCCTCGATCATATCGGCCCGCTGTTGCTGATTGCCACCGGGCTGGCTTACTATGTTCTCAACACGGTACCTATCGCCGAGGTCATCTCTCTCTCGGAAGGTAAGCGCTTCGGCGAGACGTGGCATAACTGCTACTTCTGGTCGTTTCCTTTCTATCTGGTGGGGGCTTCGCTGGCATGGATCATCAGTCTTTTCACGCGGCAGATGCACTGGCAAGGCTCCATTGTGTTACTGCCGGTCATTTATCTGATTTACCGTTCTTACCAGCTCTATCTGGCGCGCCTGGAAGACGAACGGCGGCACGTGGAATCGATTGCCGGGCTGCATATGCGGACCATCGAAGCGCTGGCCCTGGCGATTGAAGCCAAAGATCATACGACCCACGAGCACCTGCGGCGCGTGCGCGTCTACGCGGTCGAAATCGGCAAGCGGCTGGGACTCGCCACCGAAGAGTTGGAGGCCCTGAAGGCCGCGGCCCTGTTGCACGATATCGGGAAGCTGGCCGTGCCGGAGCACATCATCTCCAAACCGGGCCGCCTCACGCAGGAAGAATTCGAGAAGATGAAGATCCACCCGGTGGTGGGAGCGGAAATTCTGGAGCGGGTATCCTTCCCCTATCCGGTCGCGCCAATCGTGCGAGCGCATCACGAAAAATGGGATGGAAGCGGTTATCCCTACGGGCTGCGCGGCGAGGAGATACCCATTGGGGCGCGCATCCTGTCGGCGGTCGACTGCCTGGACGCGCTGGCTTCCGATCGCCAGTACCGGCGCGCCATGAATCTGGACGACGCCATGAGCGAAGTGATGGCACAGGCCGGCAAGAGCTTCGATCCGCGGGTGGTGCTCATGTTACTGCACCACTATGTCGAGTTGGAGCGCCAGGCGCAGGAGACCACGGAAATCACGGCCAGATTGTCCACCGACGTGAAGATCGAGAGAGGCGCGGAACCCGCCACCGGGTATCAGGGTTCGGCGCCGCACACCGCGCCGGGTAACGAATACGATTTTCTGTGCTCCATCGCGGCGGCCCGGCAGGAAGTGCAGTTGCTCTTTGAACTGGTGCAGGATCTCGGTAACTCCCTAAGCCTCGACGAAACACTCTCCGTAGTAGCGGCAAGATTGAAAAAGATCGTTCCTTACGACGCCATCGCGATCTATGTGCGGTTAGACCGGAAGCTGGTCCCGCAGTATGTCAACGGAGAAGATTTCCGGCTGTTTTCCTCGCTCGAGATACCCATGGGAGAAGGTTTGTCGGGCTGGGTAGCCGAGAACCGCAAGCCGATCTTGAATGGCAACCCGTCCGTGGAACCCGGGTATCTGGCTGACCCGGCTAAGTTCAGCACCCTGCGGTCGGCGCTGGCGGTTCCGCTGGAGGGGCTCAGCGGGGCGATCGGCGTGATGACGCTGTACCGCGCCGATCACGACGCGTTTTCGCGCGACCATCTGCGCATCCTGCTGGCCATCAGCAGCAAGGTGTCGCTGGCGGTGGAGAATGCCTTGATCTTCCGCCAGGTGGAAGACTCGGCCACCACGGATTATCTTTCCGGATTGCCCAACGCGCGTTCCCTGTTCCTGCGGCTGGATAGCGAAGTGGCCCGCTGCAAGAGAAACGGAGAGCCGCTCTGCGTAGTGGTATGCGATCTGGATGGCTTTAAGCAGGTGAACGACCGATTTGGCCACCTGGAAGGCAACAAAGTATTACGGAATGTGGCGGACGCGCTCCGCAGCCGCTGCCGCGAGTACGATTATGTGGCGCGCATGGGCGGCGACGAATTCGTGCTGCTGCTCCCGGGCGGCGATCGGAAGTCGATCCAGGGGCGCATCGCCGAGATCCGGCTGCTCGCCGTCGACACTTCAACGCCCGCGGGCAGCAACGTGTCGATGAGCCTGGGCGAAGCCTTCTTCCCGGACGACGGCGAGGACGCCGAAGAATTGCTGGCCGAAGCGGATAAGCGCATGTATAAAGCGAAGAACTTGCGCAAGAAATATAGGATGACGGTCTACCCGCAAACGGCGCCGGTCGAGATTGCGGCGACCGCCTGAGAAGGCCCTCCGAGGACTACGGATATGAGAAGGCGGTCAATACGATTGGCGCTGGCTGTTGCACTGGCTACGGCGTGCGCGCCCATTTACGGCCAGTATGGCGGCGAACTGCGATTCTGTCTGCAAGGCGAACCTAAGACATTCAATCCCCTGCTGGTGGAGGACGATCCTTCCGAGGTGGTCCGCTATCTTACCGGCGGCGTACTGATCCGGGTGAACCGCTCCACGCAGGAAGTGGAACCCGAACTGGCGTCCGCATGGAAGATCGACAGAAACGGCAAACGCATTTCGTTTCAGATTCGCACCGGGGTGAGTTTCTCGGATGGAACTCCGTTTACCGCGGAGGATGTGGCCGAGACGATGCGTATGGTGATGGATCCAAAACTGCATGCGCCCGTAGGGGACGCTTTCCGATCGGGATCCGGCGAAGCGGAGATCTCGGTGACGGGAAAAGACAGGATCACGATCGTTTTTCCGTCGGTGGTCTCCGGCATGGAGCGGCTCTTTGATCAGGTGGCCATTCTCTCGGCCAAGTCTCCTAAAAAGGAGGCGGCGGTGCTGGGGCCCTTTTATGTGGCGGATTACAAAGCCGGCTCCGAAGTGCTGCTCAAGAAAAATCCGCACTACTGGAAGCACGATGCCCAGGGGCGCGCGCTGCCCTATCTGGATGCCATTCGCCTGTCGATCCAGCAGAACCGCACCATGGAGATGGTCCGGTTCACGCGCGGCGAACTGCATCTGATCAATAGTGTGGCGCCCGATAACTTCGAGAAACTGGCCGGGGAAACGCCGTCGGCGGTCAGTGATATCGGTCCGGGCCTGGAATCGGAGTTGATGTGGTTCAACCAGGCCCCCGGCGCGCCGTTACCGGATTACAAGAAGGCATGGTTCCGCACCGCCGGGTTCAGGCGCGCGGTGCTTGCGGCGATCAATCGCGACGACCTTTGCCGGGTGGTCTATCACGGACACGCCAGCCCGGCGGTAGGGCCCATTTCTCCGGCGAACCGGCATTGGTACAACACCGCGTTGAAGCCGCTGCCCTTCGACCGCGCCGCGGCGCTACGCAGCCTGGCGCAGGATGGGTTCGAGCTAAAAGGAGGCGTCCTGCGCGACCGGCAGGCCAATCCGGTGGAGTTCTCGGTGGTCACCAACGCGGGCAACCTCGCACGCGAGAAAATGGCCGCCATGATCCAACAGGACCTGGCGTCTATCGGGATCAAGCTGAATGTGGTGACGCTCGATTTCGCTTCCCTGATCGAGCGCCTGACGAAGACTCTGGCGTACGAGTCCTGTCTGCTCGGGTTCGCCAACGTGGACCTCGATCCGAATCTGCAAATGAACG
>JBEKIM010000428.1:0-6054 GCA_050011755.1 Bryobacteraceae bacterium
ACGAATGCCGCGGCACCTGCCGTTCGGCCGCTTCGCAGCGCATTTGCAGCACCAGGTCGCAGATCTGCGCGACGCCGGTCGCCCCCACCGGGTGGCCTTTGGATTTCAGGCCGCCGCTGGTGTTGATCGGTTTATCGCCCGTGCGTGCCGTATGCCCTTCCAGAGTGAACGGACCGCCTTCGCCGCGCGGCGCGAAGCCCAGATCTTCGATGGCGATGATCTCGGATATGGAGAAGCAGTCGTGCAACTCGGCGAGCTGTATATCCGCCGGCCCCACCCCCGCCATTTCGTATGCCTTCCCCGCGGCCCGCCGCACCGCCGGGAACATCGTAATATCCGGCTTCTGATCGAGCGCCACGAAGTCGGACGCCTGCGCGATGCCGAGCACGCGCACCGGCTTATCTGTGAACTCGCCCGCGCGTTCGGCGGGCGCCAGCAGCACCGCGGCCGCACCATCGCTGATTAGGGAGCAATCGTACAGGTTTAGCGGATCGGCGATGGGCTTGCCCGCCATGGCCTGCTCCATGGTGATGACTTTGCGCATCTGCGCATCGGGATTCAGCGCGCCATTGGCGTGGTTCTTCACGGCCACGGCGGCCAGGTGCTCGCGCGTGGTGCCAAACTCATGCATGTGGCGCCGCGCGATCATCGCGAACAGCGACGCAAAGGTGGAACCGGCTTTGATTTCGCCTGCACAGTCGCCCGCTCCCGCCAGGATCTCGGTCACCTTGGGAGTGGGCTGCGAAGTCATCTTCTCCACGCCCACCACCAGCACGCAGTCGTACACGCCGCTGGCGACTCCCGTATAGGCGTGGAAAAAGGCCGATCCGCCCGAAGCGCAGGCCGCCTCCACGCGCGTGGCCGGCACACCGTGAATGCCAAGGGCCGTGGAAACATACGGCCCCAGGTGGTTCTGGCCTGCAAAGGACGGGCCGGCGAAGTTGCCCAGAAAAAATGCGTCGATCTGCGACGGCGCGGTGTGCCCGTTTGTGAGGCATTTCTCGCCCGCTTCCACCGCCAGCGAACGAAGGTCGCGGCCGGGAAACGCTCCGAATGGCGTCTTCCCCATACCGACTACGGCTACAGGTCTCATATGGTCAGCTACCCACCAATATATTACCCGGTTGTGGCTCGGTACCGAGCCGTGCTCCCGCTGGCGCTTAGAACTTTACTCTTAGCTCGACCCAGGCCCTCCTCGGCGCACCCGGCGCGAAGAACGTCGCGCTTTGCGAGGGAGTGTTTCCGGCATACGGTCCACTAGCGTAAGCCGCGAATGGAAGCGACTGAAAGGCGCCCTGTGCCGTCAACACGGTATTCGAAAGCCATGCCGCGGTGTAATATTCGTGATTGAAAAGGTTGTCGATCTGGAGCGCCAGTTGGAAATGCCGGCTCAGATCGTAGTGCGCGCGGAAATTGGCGATGGCATAGCCGGGGGAGACGCCCGGACCGAGATAATAGACGCCGTCGGCTGAGTAAGCGTTGTTTTCGTTGCCCCGGGCGTACGAACTCGATACAATCACTTCGTTCATCTCGCACATCAATTTGTGCGTCGCTTGCCAGATCGCATAGGCTTTTCCGGTGTTTTTGGGAATCACCGGAATCCGATTCCCGGGATGAACCGTGATGGTGCCCCCGAGGCCGGGATAGCCCTGCAGCGCGATATCGTTTGTGTTGTTGGCCGATCCGTCCAGAGTCTCGACGCTCTGATACGTGGCTGAGAGGAACGTCCAGTCCAGTCCCCACGTAACCGGTCCGGCGCGGCCGTCCAGATCCGCGTCAAACCCCTCGCGCAAGGTTTTCGCGAAGTTCTGAAAATATCCCGTACCGAGCTCAGGCGCCGCGACGAACAGAATGTCGTTGTGATTCTCGTCCCGGAACGTGCCGACGTTCCAATTCAAACTGGGAATTCCCGAAATCTCGGGTTTGCCGCGCAGTCCCACCTCCCAGGTGTCGGTGACCACTTGTTGGAGAGGCGGATCGGCGGAGAGAGAATTGGGCAGGCTGCACGGGGCGCTTGGATTGGCGCAGCCAAGTTCGATAGCCGTAGGTGCGCGGCCCCCTTGGGCAAATCTGGCATAGGCATTCAGGCTGGAGACTGGGCTCCAGGTGATTCCGACAGAGGGATTGAAGCGCTGAAACGTATAGTCGCCGGTAAGTGAACTCGGCCCGGGCGCGGGATTCAGCAGATCGAGATTATTGACCCGATCGCAGTTGTATCGCCCGGAAACCGTCACGTTCACGTTTTTCCAAAGTGTGAGCGTGTCGGCGAAGTAAAGGCTCCAGTTCGGGGTGTGACCTTTGAAGCCAACCCGGGAGTCGATCGGATTGCCGTTGCTGTCCACAGTCGATCCGTCCTGCCAGGCGGGAACGCCGACCAGGGATAAGTTCGGCAGAACGTAGGCGAAATCGGTTGTCTGCGTGTAATTGACATTATTGCCATCGACGAGGGCTCCGCCAGTGAATTGGTTCCGCCCAACGCCGGTATTGGCGATCCAGGTGAATTGCCCGGAGAATCCGTACTCGTTCAGCACTTCCTTCGAATAGACATTGACACCGTCGCAAGTGCTGTCCGGGCTGCCTCCCGGCGTGAGTGCTTCGGCGAGGCAGGGCCACATGGGAAACGGCGTATTGGTGATATTGGCGCCGCTCGTTGGAAAGCCCGTGTATCCAGCGGCCGAGAGAACCGTTTGCTCAGCCGGCGTCGGCTGATAGATGTCATTCCCGACCACATCGCCGTTAAAATTGGGATTGATTGTTTCGCTGCGAATGTTGCGATACCAGGCATTGCCTGTAACCGCCAGGTTGTCGCTGAAGGAATGCCGCGCGATGAAATTGAACGAGGGGGAACGATTGGCTGTGCTATCGGCCACCGAATAGGAGCTCGTGTAATTCGCATCGAGCAGCCGGTAATCCTGGACGCCGTTGCCGAGCATCGTATTGTAGGCATACGACATGGTGAGCGTCAGGTCCGTTTTGGCGGTACGCCAGCCCAAGCGCGCAAAGCCTTGCCGGATATCGGAGACCGAAGCGTAGCGCCAACCCGACTCGTGAAACCCAAGCCCCGAAAGAAACCAGTTGAAGCCGGTCGCCTTGCCGCCGCCCCATTCGCCTTCCACTTCCTTGCGTCCGCTGCTGCCGTACAGGGCGTGGCCTGCCCAGCCGGGATTGGTGAGACCGCTCTTGGTCGAGACCGAGACCGCACCCCCCAGCGTGTTAAGTCCATACAATGGATCCGATCCGGGGATCAGCGTCATTTCCGAGATGGAGTCCTTGGGGATCAGATCCCAACTCACTACGTCGCCGAACGGCTGGTTTTGGCGGACGCCGTCCACGTACACCGAAATGCCTTCAGGCGTGCCCAGTAGAGGCGACGCGGTGTAGCCGCGAAAGTTGACGTCGGGCTGGAACGGGTTGCCCGCCATTTCGTTTGTAAAGACGCCGTTGAGCCGCCGGTTCATGAAGTCGGCCAGATCCAGTGCTCCAACGTTCTCGATGTCGGCGGCGGTTGCGGTCTGAACCGGCGCGGCGATCTGGTTGATCTCGAGATCCGTACCTCCGAGCGGCGTCTCGGAGACTACATCTACTTGAGCGGCCTGCGCGCCCAGTTGCATCGAAATGGTACGAGCCACAGGTGTCGCGGACCGGACCTCGATGACCAAGCTCTGGGAAGCGAATCCCGCTCTCGAAATCCCCAGGCGATAGCGGTCATAAGGCAGGGCATGAAACACGTACGTCCCTTGCGTCTCTGTGCGAAAGCTCCGCGCAAGCGAACCGCTCAGGTTTCGGAGCGTTCCCGACGCCTCCATTGGGGCCCCCGACGAATCTCTGACCTGCAGCCGGATCTCCCCCAACGGTTGCTGTGCCCGCATTAGCCCGACTGCTCCCGCGAGCGCAAGAAAGAGAGAAACCAAGGCCTGCGTGCGGCGGATTCCACAGGAGCCCATATACATACGTTCCACAGACGGCAATTCTGTTCAGGCTTTTTGTCGAACTATCTTCACGGGCCAAGCTGGAAACGATGTCGCCGGTCGGTGATCACCTCAGAACCGGCGATTGATGATCGCCCCCAAAAACAACCAATGGAACTTGACATCAAGCAGCGGTGAGCAGTGGGGCGCGAAGACGCCAGGCCCGTCTTGCCGAGACGATAGGAGCCACACACCAACGAAGGCCCCTGACAGAGGGGCCAGTGTTCCAATCGAAAGGCTATCACGGGCCACAGATTTTGAGGGATCCCCTCCGGGCAGTATCCGCTCTGAGCATTTGCCAGGGCGATTGTGGCAGCGTTACCATAGTCGCTCGCTATCAAGCGCTGAAGAGGTTTCAAGGAGCTTAGCAGATGGCCACGTCGTATTTTGCCGATATCCCGCCGATCCGTTTCGAGGGCGCCGATTCCGTCAACCCGCTCGCATATCGATATTACGAAAAAGACCGCCTCGTCCTCGGCAAGCGGATGGAAGACCATCTCCGCATGGCAGTGTGCTATTGGCACACGTTCTGCGCGGAGGGCGCGGACATGTTCGGCCCAGGGACTTTCCACCGTCCGTGGAACTGCGGCCCAATGGACCAGGAGCACGCGGAACACAAGCTGAACGAAGCCTTCGCGTTCTTCACTCGTCTCGGGCTCCCTTTTTTCTGCTTCCATGACACCGATGTGATGGCCGAGGCACACACGATCCGCGAGCATGTGGACACTCTCGCGCGGATCGGCGACCGCATCCAGGCCAAAATGGCCGCTACCGGCGTGAAGTTGCTTTGGGGCACGGCAAACCTGTTCAGCCATCCCCGCTACATGGCCGGCGCCGCATCGAATCCGGATCCCGATGTCTTTCGCTTTGCGGCGACCCAGGTGCGCCACTGCATCGAGCTGACGAAACGGCTCGGCGGACAGAACTACGTGTTGTGGGGCGGCCGCGAGGGTTACGATTCGCTTCTCAATACGGATCTGCGGCAGGAGAAGGCGCAACTCGGGCGTTTCCTGCGGATGGTGGTCGAGCACAAACACAAGATCGGGTTTACCGGCGCGATCCTGATCGAACCGAAACCGTGCGAACCCACCAAACACCAGTACGATCACGACGTGGAAACCGTCTACTCTTTCCTTCTCGCCAACGGTCTGGAGAAGGAGGTGAAGCTCAACATCGAAGCGAACCACGCCACGCTGGCCGGGCACAGCTTCGAACATGAGATCGCGACCGCGGTCGCGCTGGGCATCTTCGGCTCGATCGACATGAATCGCGGCGATCCGCAGAACGGTTGGGATACCGACCAATTCCCGAATGACGTTCGGGAAATCACCATGGCGGTTTACCATATTCTGCTGGGCGGAGGATTCACCACGGGCGGCAACAACTTCGATGCCAAGGTGCGGCGTCAGAGCATCGATCCGGCCGACCTGTTCTACGCACACATCGGAGCTGTGGACACGGTCGCGCGGGGTCTGCTCAATGCGGCGGCGATGATCGAGCGTGGCGAACTGGCGAACATTGTCAAACAGCGCTACGCGGGATGGCAAGGGGAGCTTGGCCGTGCCATTATCGACGGTAAAATGACCCTGGAGTCGATTGCCGATGGCGCAGTTGCCGAAGGCGTCGCTCCGCGGCCGCGGTCCGGGCATCAGGAACTGATCGAGAACATTACCGCGAGGTACATCTAAGGCGAGGCCCGTCCGGAGAATTTGTCGTTTACTGATGCGTTCGAATGGCGGCGGGAAGTTCGGCTGGCGCAGCCGGGCGGACGCCCGATAGCGGGGCGTCGGCTTTTGTGTTCGTAGCCAGTTGGCTTTGGAACCAGCTTGCTCTCCCCGGTAGACGCAACGGCAATGGGCATTGTCGACAGGCCACTTCTCATCGTCGGGCGTTTTCCGTCAACTTGACGGCTTTGCCCAACTTCCGGTTGGCGCGTCATCCAGCAGCGATCCGGACAGGCACAACGACGACCTGGCTGCACAGGTGGGCAATGTACTCGCGGATGTGTTCGGGACCGAGTTGGTCTGGCGAACGGTGGAAATATTGCGCCAACTACACGCCGATGTTGTCGGAGCATGGCTGCGAG
>JBEKIM010000429.1:0-6011 GCA_050011755.1 Bryobacteraceae bacterium
GCTATGCGACGACCTTCTTACTATGCCCAAACAGGACTTAGAACTTCTTAAGGCGCAGGGTTTGGGGACGCCTACGGATTTGTGCTTTCAGCATTTGTTGCAGCGGATCATCAATAGAACGCGCGAGTACGGGGAACGGGAGCAAATAGGTCTGGTTTTCGACGATGAGCCGACGGAGGGTGAGCGGTATTACGCGCTCTTCAATCACTACCAAGCAGGTTATCCGGTCAGGGGCCACATTGTTGGTATAGGATTTAGCGATAGCGCGGCGATTACGCCGCTTCAAGCGGCCGACCTCGTTGCCTATACGACGATGCGATGGTTGGCGGAAGGCGCGTACCCCGAAACTCGTGACCCGTGGTTTCCCATTGTTCCAGCCTTCCTCCGAATGATAGAGGCAATCCATGCGGACGGGGGTGGCTATGATCGAGAAGCCTTGAGCGAGTTGATTGACAAGGTCAAGCGTGGCGAGACCGCCCGATGACATTATCCGGACACCCACTGCCATTCTCTCCTCCAGGAGAGAAAAACTTCAGCGGTGCGTGTGTCGTTCCGGAAAGCCTCATAATCCAGCCCCGCGACGAATTGGTCGGCGAGGGCGATATGGTGCTCCATATCGCGCAGGGCGGTCGCGGAAGCGTCAGAAGGCATAGATGGCGTCCGTTGTCGCCGCCGGTCTTACATAGGGCTTCAGCCCGTCGCGGTTCACCACGCCCACGCGGCCGTCGAACAAGGCGGCGATGTAATCCTTCAGACCGGCGTAATCGAAAACAGTGATGCGGGCGCCGGGATCGAATTCGATCATGATGTCGGTGTCGCTTTCGGGCCGTTGATCGCCTCGCGCCCGCGAACCGAACAAGGCGGCGTGGGCAACCCCCCGCTCGCGTAGCGCAGCTTCGTTTTCCCGCAGCCGGGCGATGATCTCTTCACGGTTCATGATCTATCTTCATCTTAACCCGCCCAAATAAATACGCCAGAAGAGCGCCGCTTGCCACCAACCTTCCCAGAGCTTGTTTATCGCGCCACTGTCTGCGAATTTACGGGGCTGTTGGCGCGTAGCGGATGATCCAAAAGCCTCTCATCTCGCGGACTCTGGCGTTCCTGGGCGGCCTCTCGCAAGGTGTGGAACGGCAGGTAGCCGAGGAACGTAACACGAGTCAGCATCACGATTTCTACTCCATTAATGCCCAAACCCACGACGGGCGCGGCCTCTTTAGCGGCACTCCTCGCCAGACTAACGTTTGCAGGGGCTGTTCCCCCTCGCCCGAAGGGCTGATGGTCAGGATCGTAAAGGTAGGAGACTGCGGGAATGGGAGCCTACCGCAGATCGTACTGGAAGTGCTTCCAGGCGGACGGCTCAAACGGAACGGCAAGGATCGGAGACTGAAAAAGGTTTCATCACTTTCGCGGCGATCAGCCTTGTCTTTCCTTTTTCGGCGCTCGCCCGCCGCGAAACTGATGAGACCTTTTTCAGTCACACGCCCACAAATGCCCCACTCCCCACCCCTCGCCCCAACGAATCAATCACATACAGCCTCCCGCCCCACCCAGGTCCCGCCGTCCCACAAACCCGCCGTGTTAGCGTGAAACCCGAAGGCAGCCCGCTACCGTAGGCCGCCTCTAGCCCGTACCTAGCTTCGTTTGTTCAAAAAGGTGTAACTCCATGTCAACAAAAGCCCGAATCGCGGCCAGCCGCCGCAATGCGAAGAAGTCTACCGGCCCCAAAACTCCCGAAGGAAAGGCAAAATCATCCATGAACGCCCTACGCCACGGCCTCCGCTCGCAAAAGGCAGTCTTACCCGACGAAAATCAGGACGACTTCAATCAGGTCCACGCCGGGCTCCAGGATCTATACCAGCCGCAAACCGTCGCCGAGCAGGACCTGGTCGAGCAAGCCGTCCTCTCCAAGTGGAAACTGGTGCGCGCCGAAGAATTCGAAACCGATTGCTACGCCGAAGCGAAAGACGCCGACCACCGGTCCATCATTCAAAACCGGATGACCCAGATTCAAACCCGTCTGGAGCGCTCTTACTTCAAAGCCTACAAAGAGTTGGAGCGCATCAAGGCCGCCCGCGCCAAAGCCGCGCCGCAACCCCCGGCCGAACCCGCGCAACCGGCCGACGAAACATCGCCGCCCAAAGAAGAAATCATCCGCCGTCAAGTCACCTGGGCCAATCCGGTTACCGGTATCGACATCGTCCTCTTCAAATCCGAAAACGGAGTCGGCGTAGATGAATGGAGCGACCCCAACTACGTTTTCCCCCCGCGCGACCGGTCCAAACCCCTCAAGCCCCACAAGCCCCGCTGAACCCGTCCCCTGCCTTATCCGCGTTCATCGGCGTTCATCTGCGGCCACTTATGCTATCCCTCCCCCACGAGCGAAGCAAACCCATCTTGAATCGGAACGAACCATGAGTACCAGCCTCAGGGCCGCATGTCCGAAAACGGAGTCGGCGTAAACGAATGGAGCGCCCCCAACTACGTTCTCCCCCCGCGCGACCGGTCCAAGCCCCGCTGAACCCGGCTCCTGTCTTATCCGCGTTCTTCTGCGTTCATCTGCGGCCATTTATGCTTTCCTTCCCCCACGAGCGAAGCAAACCCATCTTGAAACAGGACGAACCATGAGTACCAGCCTCAGAGCCACATGTTAGAATGCCATCGCGAGCCCCGCTCGACTCCTATGTTTCGTAGCTTCAACGACCTCCTGGACGCCGCGCGCGCCCGCGGTCCGGTTTCCATCGCGGTAGCCGCCGCCCACGATCCCGATGTCATCGAGGCGCTTAAGCGCGCCCGCGAATTGGGCCTCGCGGAGGGCATCCTGGTTGGAAAGGGAAACGATATCCGGGAACTGGCGCGGGCGGGCGGCCTCGACCTGGCCGATGGCCAGATCGTCAACGAACCCGACCCGGCGGCGGCCGTCCGGCAAGCCATGGCGCTGGTCCGCGAGGGCCGCGCGAGCCTGCTCATGAAGGGCAAAGTCGCCACGGCCAGCCTGATTCGGGCGGTTCTCGACAAAGATGCGGGCCTGCGTACCGGGCGGCTTCTGAGCCAGGTAATTGTCTTTCACGTCCCGGGCTTCGATCGCCTGATGCTGCTCACGGATGCCGCCATCAATATCGCCCCTACGCTGGCGCAGAAGGCGGAACTCTGCCGCAATGCGATCGCGGTGGCCGCCTGCATCGGGATTGAAAAACCGAACATCGCGGCGCTTTGCGCCTTGGAACTCGTGAATCCCGAAATGCCGGCCACCGTGGACGCCGCCGCGCTCGCTGGCATGCATCGCCGCGGCCAGCTCGCAGGCTGCTTCATCGAGGGCCCCATCGCGCTCGATGCCGCCTTAAGCAAGTTCGCGGCCGAGCGCAAGGGCATTTCCAGCCCCGTCGTGGAGAATACGGATATCTTTCTCGCGCCGAATATCGAGGCGGCCAACATCCTCTATCGCGCGATTGTATATTTCGCCAAGGCGGAATCGGGTGGCATCGTTTTGGGTGCGCGCGTGCCCATGGTGCTCCTTTCCCGCGCGGAAACTGCTGAAACGAAAGTGAGATCCATCGCCATCGGAGTCTTGGCCGCAGGCTGAAAAAACAGGCAAACGAGGCAAAACTAGGGAGCAAATGAACCCCGCGGCCATCGCCGCCGCAAAAAGCGATTATGATGATTTTGTAACGCTTAGGCTTTTCATTTCACAATCTATTTGGAGCATAGAATCGAACACGAAGAAGCCGTCCGCTCTCAGGCCGCCGAACACTACGTGGCGCATGAGCTTTCACCTGCCGAACAGGAGGCGTTTGAGGCCCATTTCTTCGATTGTCGGGCGTGTGCGGACGAAGTCCGGTTTGAGCTGACGTTTGCGGCCAATGTCCGGGCGGTCTGCCGGGAAACGGCGCAGCACCCGCTGCAGCCGGCATGGCCCAAAGCCGCCCGCTGGAAGAATTGGGAATGGCTTCGGCTGCATCCGGTTACGGTGTTTTCCTTTACCGCAAACATCGCCCTGGTGGCCGGGCTGGGATACATCCTGACCACCGGTACGCCCTCGGCCAGGGTGCCGCGATTCACACAGCCCGTCTTTGCGCCCGCGCCCACCCATGGGGCCGGCGACGTGCACGCTGTTCCGCCCGGCGAAACCTGGTATGCCGTACGTTTCCCCTCTCCAGGCCCGGGCAGTCAGCCTTACTCCTACGAAATTCTCGATACAGCCGGACGGCGCGAGTCTTCCGGCAGTTTGCCTGCACCGGCCGGCGATGAAGATTTCCATTATCTGGAAGTTCCGCTGGGCCGTCTGCCCGCCGGGGTACATACCCTGCTGGTCCGCGGCGGTCCGGGTAGCGCGATTGTTTCATGGTCGAGATTTCGTACTTCACGTTGAAATAAGGAGATGGGCGGATGTCGATGAAGGAGTTCAATTATCACGGCCAGGCCGTCGGCTTCGAGGCCGACATTTGGGAGCCCGGCCCTTACAAAATTGACGGCCACGCACGTTGCGGCGTGCCGGACAAAAAGCCGGGGCACTTCACGGCGCAACAAGACCCGTTTGAGATAGCCGGCCTGATATCGCACGGCGGATGCACATCCGAAGTGATCGCCGCCACCGAAGATGCCGACGGCTTCTTCCGCACCGAGGTTCGCAGCACGCTGCACAAGCTGAGTGTAGAGGGCGGTATCCTGACTGCCGACCGCATCACCCTGGGCCTGGTCAGCATGTACCGTCGCCAGTGGTTCGATAACGGCAAACCGCACGCCACCCGGGTGCGGGTCTTGCCGCTGGGGTGCGGCATCGAAAATCTCGTGGTGAAAGGCATCCCCGTGAAGGATTTCCTCCCCGCGCCTTTCCACTATTCCGCGGACCAATGCGAAGCCTACTTGCGCGGCGACGATCCGGACTCTACCGTCGACGCCGCGGTGCGTGCCGCCATTACCGGCACTCCTACGCGCTTACTTTACGTGAAGAATTTTGGTAGGATCTACTTCGGCGAATGGACACTCCTGCCGAGCGAGGAATGGCACCCGATCCATCAGGTTTATATGTTGCGCCTGGCATTGGGCAGCCCGCAAACCGGCAGCGGAGGCTCGGGCGGCGGCCAGGTGGATGGCCAGGGCGGGGGCGGCGGCTAAGCCTCCTCACACTCATCGCGCAGGTGATTTGGCTTTCCGGCTGCATCGGCGACCGTGATCATGCCGCCGAGTTCCGGAAAGCCGAGTCCGCGCAGCACGCCGGGGACTTCAAAGCATCGCTTGCCATCGCGCGCGAAGGGCTGCAGGGTTCCGCGGGCGACTGGGGTTGGAAGTTCCGGCTGATGTGCGCCGAAGACCTGATCGCCTTGGGTGACCGGAAAGAAGCGACCGCGCTTTTACAGACCGCCGGGAGGCCGTCCGGCGCCAGCCTGCAAGCCCGCCGCACCATGGATCTCGCCCGGACTGCCCTGAACGTGCAACAAAGGGAGAAGGGCACGGCGCTGATGCGCGAGGCTCTCCAGGCCGCGCTGGCTTCCGGCGACGCGGACCTCGTCACCAACATCCAGTTGCGGTTGGGCGAGTTGGTCATGCCCCTCGCGGAGTCCGATCGGTACACTCGCACGGCCCTTGCCGCCGCGGAGCAAAGCCATAATTGCCTCCTGCTCTCCTGGGCGCAATTGGACCTCGGTTTCAACCGGGCCCGCTTCGCGCGCTTCGACGAAGCCGTGCCCTTTCTGGATGAGGCCATGAAAATCGCCCGCCCGTGCAGCGCCAAATCCATGCTGGCGATCGCCTCCGGGAATCTGGGCTGGTGCTATTACATGCTCGGCGATATGGACCGCGCCAAAAATGCTTTTACTTTCGCCGAAACGCTCACCGGGCAGTTGGGTATGAAAGACTCCCAGCACAGATGGCTCGGAGCCCTGGGGGCCATCTACCTGCAACGGGGCGACCTGGATCGGGCCGCCAGCTATCAACAGCGCGCCGCCGCGCTGGCCCGGGATGCCGGCAACCAGGCTTGGCTGGCGATCGCGCTCACTAACCTGGCGGAAATATCG
>JBEKIM010000430.1:0-5974 GCA_050011755.1 Bryobacteraceae bacterium
GCGCACCATTTCGCCGGTCTCCAATACTTCGGCATGGCTGATCTTTTGCGGCAGAATACCGGCGGCCATGTTGGTGACACAGGAAATGCCTAGCGCGCGCATGCCCATGTGATTGGCCACGATGACTTCGGGCACGGTCGACATCCCTACCAGGTCGGCGCCGATGGTTCGCAGGTAACGGATTTCGGCGGGAGTCTCGTAGCTCGGCCCCAACACGGCTGCGTAGACGCCTTCCGCCAGCCTGACGCCGATTTCGCTGCCTACTTCGTGCGCCAGCGTGCGCAGATCGCGCGCGTAGGCTTCCGACATATCGGGAAACCGCGGCCCCAGCGCCTCGTCGTTCGCGCCCACCAGCGGGTTCGATCCCTGCAAGTTGATGTGATCGGAAATCAGCACCAGGCCGCTGCGCTCAAGTTCCAGGTTGATGCCACCGGCGGCGTTCGTGAAGACGATGGAACGTACGCCGAGCGATCCCAGCACGCGTACGCCGAAGGTAACCTGCGCAGGCGTGTAGCCCTCGTACAGATGTACGCGGCCCGCCATCGCGGCCACTTCGAGCAGGCCCAGTTTGCCGCACACCAGTTTGCCCGCGTGCCCGATGGCCGTCGAGCAGGGCCAGCCGGGGATCTCGGCGTACGGAATCCCGGTACGATCCGCGAGTTCGTCGGCGAAAGCGCCCAAGCCGCTGCCCAGCACCACTGCGACGCGCGGGCGCAGCGAGGTACGCGATTGCAGAAACCGCACGGCATCGGCGATAGCAGGTGCGATCGTAGTGCTCATTGGACCAATATCCCCGCGATACAGGCCGACATGAAGTTGGCCATGCTGCCGGCCGCCACAGCTTTCAAGCCGAGGCGCGCCAGGTCGGATTTGCGGTTGGGAGCCAGCGCGCCGATACCGCCGATCTGGATCGCGATGGAGCTGAAGTTGGCGAAGCCGCACAGCGCGTATGTGGCGATGGTGAACGAGCGCGGATCGAGCTGCGGCCGGAGCGGCCCGAGCTGCAGAAACGCCACGAATTCGTTCAGCACCAGGCGCGTGCCCAACAGATTGCCGACGGTGGGGGCGTCCTTCCAGGATACGCCCATCAGCCAGGCCAGGGGAGCAAAGACAACCGCGAAGATCTGCTGCATGGTCCCAGGCAGCCAGGCCATGCCGGGCAGCGTGTGCACCCAGCCGAGAATTCCGTTGAGCATGGCGATCAAGGCTAGGAATGCGATGAGCATGGCGCCTATGTTCAGGGCCAGATGCAGGCCGTCGCCCGCGCCCTGGGCGGCGGCATCGATCACATTGACCGCGCTTTTCTCGATCTTGATCTCCACGCGGCCGGCGGTGGCGGGCTTGTCCACCTCCGGATAGAACATCTTGGCGAGCATGATGGTGGCGGGCGCGGTCATGATGACGGCGGTGAGCAGATGCTCGATGCTCACGCCCGCGATTTTCACGTAGGCGGCCATCACCGCTCCGGAAACGTGCGCCATGCCGCTGGTCATGATGGTGAATAACTCGGACTGGGTCATGCCGGCGATGAAGGGTTTGATGGTGAGCGGCGCTTCGGTCTGGCCCATGAAGATGCTGGCCGCCACGTTCAGCGATTCCGCGCCGCTCGCTCCCATCACTTTTTGCATCACGATGGCCATGCCTTTGACGATCCACTGCATGACGCCGAGATAGTAGAGGATGGCGAAGAACGACGCGATGAAAATGACGATAGGCAGGACCTGGAACGCGAACACGACTCCGAAGGGGCCGGACTTGATGCCCAGCGGACCGAAGACGAAGTTGCTGCCCGCTTCGGCATAGTTCAGCATGGCGTTTACGCCCACGCCGATGGTCTGGAAGATCTTTCCGAAATCGGTTTTCAGCACCAGGAGTGCGAACGTGATCTGGAGTCCCAGACCCCAGAGGATGATGCGCACCTTGATGTCGCGCTTATGAGCGGAGAACAGCCAGGCTACCGCCAGGATCGTGATGAGCCCCAATATCCCGGTGAACCGCTGCATCAGCGTGCTCCTCCGAACCCGCTCCCGTGCCGGTCTGCCCCACAATTTCCGAGATCACCCAGGCGCGGCTGGCACTGTGTAGTCATGGAGATGTCATACCGCCGTTTGCCGCACTCTTACGCTACGGGAGAACCGATTTTCGTCACGTTTCGGGTCTACGGCAGCCTGCCGGTTGGCCGCTCGTTTCCCAAGGAAAACATGACATCCGGGGAGGCGTTTGTGGCTATGGATCGATTGCCGGATACGGCTCGATTCGGACCGATTTATCTGGCGCGGCCGGAGGTGGCGGGGTTGGTGCGCGGGTGCATTCAGCATTGCGCGGCTGGTTGCGAGATGCATGCTTGGGTGATCATGCCCAACCATCTTCACCTCCTTTTTACTCCTCACGGGGATGTGTCTGAATTGCTTCGCAGACTGAACGGTTATAGCGCGCGGGAGGTCAATAAGCTCTTGGGACGCACGGGTCAGCCTTTTTGGCAGGATGAAAGTTACGACCATCTGGTGCGAAATCGGGAGGAGTTTCGGCGGATCGAGAGATACATTGTCGACAACCCGGTTAAGGCTGGGTTGGTGCAGTGCGCGGAAGAGTTTGCCTGGTCCAGTATCTCTAAGACGCAAGATTAGATAAGAGGCGGGTCTGGAGACCCGCCGCAGGTGTGGACACCTGCCCCACAAGCACATTAACTTACGACTTCCAGGATGAGTTCGCGATCGTCGGGCTTTTGCGCCGATATGCGGAAGGCGTCTTCGACCATGCCGGCAGCTTCTTCCACGCGATCTTCCTTGGTGTAGTAAAGGCGGCACAGGACGGAACCGGCCTCCACCTTTTCGCCGACCTTCACTTCGAGGATCACGCCCACCGCCGGATCGACGGCGTCTTCCTTGCGGTCGCGGCCCGCTCCGATCATATTAGAAGCCATCCCGATGTCTTGCGCGGCAATCACGCTGACATAGCCGCCGCGCGGCGAAACCACTTCGCGCATGCCCGTCGCGTTGGGCAGCAGTTCGAACTTGTCGAGCGCCTGCGCGTTGCCACCCTGCGCCGCGACGGCCTGCTTCAATTTCTGGTAGCCGGAGCCATCCACCAGTTTTTTCTCCGCGAGCCGGCGGGCTTCTTCGAGCGTCGGCGATATCTTGGCCACGAAGATCATACGCGCCGCCAGTTCGATGCACAGCCTGGTGAGGTCGGCGGGGCCGGCGTTTTGCAGCGTCTGCGAAGCTTCCATCACTTCCAGGGCGTTGCCCACCGCGTAGCCCAGCGGCTGGTTCATGTCGGTGATCAAAGCCTGTACGCGCTTGTCCATGCGGCGCCCGATACCCACCATCACTTGTGCCAGGCGGCGCGCATCCACCTGCTTCTTCATGAAGGCGCCGTTGCCCACCTTGACGTCGAGCACCAGCGCATCCACGCCCTCGGCCAGTTTCTTGGACATGATGGACGAGGCGATGAGCGGGATGGATTCCACCGTGGCGGTGACATCGCGCAACGAGTAGAGCCGGCCATCCGCGGGAGCCAGTTCGGAAGTCTGAGAGAGGAAGCAGATCCCCACGGTGGCGAGTTGCTCTTTGAGCTCGTCGACAGTGAGGCTGGTGCGCATCCCAGGAATGGATTCGAGCTTGTCGACGGTGCCGCCGGTATGGCCGAGGCCGCGCCCACCCATGGTGGGCACGATGACGCCCGCGGCCGCTGCCAATGGCGCGACAATCAGCGTGGTCTTGTCGCCCACGCCGCCCGTGGAATGTTTGTCTACCTTGACGCCCGGAATCCCGGAGAGATCGAGCGTTTCGCCCGACTGCATCATGGATTCGGTCAACCGGCTAACTTCCCGGTCTGTCATGTTGGAGAAAAAGACGGCCATGAGAAAAGCCGACATCTGGTAATCGGGTATTTCTCCGCGCGTGTATCCATCCACCAGATAGGAAATCTCTTCCGGTGACAGTTCCCCGCCGTCGCGCTTTCTCTGGATCAAGTCAACTGTACGCATTATGAAGCACTTAGCGTACCATTTTGGCAAATGCAAAGTAAAGGACGGCTTCGTGGTGCGGAGTCCGTGCCCCGGTGGATCAGCCTTTCAGATCATGAAACGCTTCCTCGATCTCGCGCTTCGCCTCCGGCGTGGGGACCGACAAGGGCAAACGCGGCGGACCGCCATAATAGCCATTGAGATCCATGGCATGCTTCAGGCCGGGGATACCGTACTTGGTGGTAACCAGCGCGGCGGCGCGTGCAATCCTGTTCTGCCAATCGCGTCCGGCCTCTTCCTCGCGCGTCCGGTAAGCTTCCCAAATGGCGATGGCGGCATACGGCGCGGCATTGGCGAATGCCAGGATCGCGCCGGTGGCGCCCATCAGCAGCGACGGCCAAAGGGTGGGCGCGGAACCCACGGTCACCTGAAAACCCGGCCGCGACTCGCGCATCATCTGCATGACCTTCTCCATATTGCCGGAGCTTTCCTTGATGCCGATGATGTTCGGGTGATGCGAGAGTTCCGCCACGGCGGCCGCTGGAATATCCAGCGCGGTAGCCTGCGGGAAATTGTAAATAATGACGGGAATGCGCGCCTGGTCGGCAACCGCGCGATAGTAAAGAGTCTGGGCATCGGCGCGGTTCAGCAGGTTCTTGTAATAGTGCGGTGTCTTGACCAGGGCGGCTTTGTAGCCCAATTCCGCCGCGCGGTTGGTAAGACACACGGTCTCGCGCACGCTTTCGACGCCGGTTCCGGCGATCAACAGTTTTTCGGGCGCGGCATGGCGTGCCACCATCTCCCACAATTCGACTTTCTCTTCGGCTGTCAGCAGGACGCTTTCGCCGGTGGAACCGGTGACCACGTATCCGGCGAGCGCGGTGCGGTTCCATTTTTCGATGTTGTGCTGGATTTTGGCGGCGTAGATATTGCCGGCATGGTCGAAGGGGGTGGTGATGGGAGGGAAAATGCCTTGTAGTTTCATCAGTCGATTCCAGTTTAGTAGATTCGGTAGACGTAGGCGTCTTCCACCCAACGCTTGCCGATTTGTTGGCCGCCCAAGCGCATGCCAGACGCGGTTTTTGTCTTGCCGAAGACC
Source organism: Bryobacteraceae bacterium (assembly GCA_050011755.1). Lineage (GTDB taxonomy): Bacteria > Acidobacteriota > Terriglobia > Bryobacterales > Bryobacteraceae > Bog-159. The sequence continues at coordinate 5,067 of JBEKIM010000430.1, forward strand.
CGGCGGAGTGCGCGTACAGTTGGATCTGTCATGGGTAGAATCACGATCGACGGCTTGTCTTCGATGGGAAAGCCCGCGCCGCGGAGAGCATCATTCACCAGGCGATATGCTTCCATCTGACTGCCGCTGTCGAATCGACGCGAGGCGAGGAGAAGACGCCAATCGTTGTATTCGTCCAGGAGCGCCCACAGGGCGACGCTGATTCTGAGACCCGCTTCATCGAGAATTCGCAGGATCTCCGATCCTCTGTCAAGATCGACGCTCACCAATAGAGCGTGACCCATTTCATGACTCCGTGATCTCTATCGGCGATGGCTTCGATGAGCGACCGTGCGCTCTCCGCGGAATTCCTGCCATAACGACTCGTTTCCGACCATAGTTCCACGATATCCCAATATTGTTGGAATACACGATCCGCCAGAGCCGCCTGCCGGAGCCCGCCTCGCAATTCGGCGACTCTGATCAGTTCTTTAAGGTTGTGCGTGTAGCTGGCATCCACTCTTCTCTTTTCCGGAAACTCGTACCGGCGCGTCTCGTTGGCGATGCATGCTTTCAGGGCGCATTCGACCGAGTAGCCAGCGAGATAATAGGCGCCGTCGGGCAGCCCCGCATTCAGCAGAGCCCTGGCTTCGGAGAGCCGCACGCGGGATAGCGCCCGCAGATCTTTCCGGTCCATCTGAAAACATGGTAACGAAGATCGCGGCGGTCCGTGCGAGAATGCCCTTGAGCCCCCATGTTTTCCATCGAGATCGAGTGTCCGCAGGAACAAAACGATATGCTGGTCGCCGAGATTTGGGAGGAAGGCTCGAACGGCATCGTGGAACTGGATGGCGGCAGGCTGCGCGCGTTCTTCGACGACGACGCGAGACTGGAGGCGCTGGCCGGACGATTTCATGCCGTGAGTTCGC
>JBEKIM010000431.1:0-5970 GCA_050011755.1 Bryobacteraceae bacterium
GACTGGTATTCGCTGGTTACTTTCCGGTTTATCGGCGGTCTGGGCGTGGGCGGCTCTTCCGTTCTGGGACCGATGTATATTGCCGAAATTGCGCCCGCGAAATGGCGCGGCCGGCTGGTGGGCCTGTTTCAGTTCAACATTGTCTTCGGCATCCTGCTGGCTTATTTTTCCAACTATGTCATCGGACTTGGCGGTTTTGGCGCCGCGGAATGGCGCTGGAAGCTGGGAGTTTCCGGGATTCCGGCGGCCCTGTTCATGCTTATGCTTTTCGGGATTCCACGCAGCCCCCGCTGGCTGGTGAAGAACAGGCATGTACCGGAGGCGCGCGAGGTGCTGCGGCTGACCGGGGATGAGAACTACGAAGAGGACCTGCAGGAGATCGTCACGTCGATCGACGCGGATCACGGGCATGGCGACGAGCCGTTGTTCACGCGCAAGTATCGCGTACCAATTTTCCTGGCGGTGACGATCGGCATGTTCAACCAGCTTTCCGGCATCAATGCGATTCTCTATTATTTGAACGACATCTTCGCGCAAGCCGGATTCAGCAAGGTCTCGAGCGATCTGCAGGCCGTCGCCATCGGCGCGACGAATCTGCTGTTCACCATGATCGCCATGTCGGTGATCGATCGCATCGGGCGCAAGACCCTGCTGCTGGTCGGATCGGTGGGGCTGACCATCTCGCTGGGCGGCGTCACTACGATTTTTGCGATGCACCGCCATCAGGAATTGCTGGTGTGGCTGCTGGTGGGATTCATCGCGTCGTTTGCGTTTTCGCAGGGCGCCGTGATCTGGGTCTATCTCAGCGAAGTCTTTCCCAACCGGGTGCGCGCCAAGGGGCAGAGCCTGGGCAGTTTCACGCACTGGATTATGAATGCGGCCATCTCGGGAACGTTTCCGCTACTCGCCGCCAAGTCAGGGGCCGCGCCCTTCGCTTTTTTCACGGTCATGATGGCGGTGCAATTCTTTGTAGTGCTGTTCACGTATCCTGAAACCAAGGGCATCACGCTCGAGCAAATGCAGAAAAAAATGGGAATCGCCTGATGAAGAAATTCTTTTTTGGGTTTTTGTTCGGTCTGTTGGCGGTTATTGCCGGCGTGATCGCGTACTTTGCCTTGGGCCTGGCGCCCGTGGCGGTGGACGCGCCTCCCATGCCGATGGAGCGGCGGCTCGCGGGCATGGCGCTGCATGCGCGGATCACGAAGGAAGCACCCAAGCAGGCTTCCATTCCGGCCGACGAAGCGAACCTGGTAGCGGGCGCGCACGTCTACCGCGATCAGTGCGCCGTTTGCCACGGGTTGAAAGGGCAACCGGAGACGACGATCGCCAAAGGCATGTTTCCGCATCCACCGCAGCTTTTCACCGGCCACGGAGTAACCGACGATCCAGCCGGCGAGACCTACTGGAAGGCGGCCAACGGCATACGCCTGACGGGCATGCCGGGCTTCAAGGGAACGTTAAGCGACACGCAGCTTTGGCAGGTAAGCCTGATGCTGGCGAATGCGGACAAGCTGCCGCCCAGCGCGCAAGCCGCTACGAGCGATCCTCTCAAGTAAGATAATGAAATCGTGCGGTTCCTTCCGGCGCTCCTGATTTTCTCGGCTCTCGCGCTCGGCGACGTGCGCAATTGTACCTGCGACCTGGCCAGCGTCGAGAGCATGGCCAAGCGGGAATGCGGGCTCTGCCGGGAAGCCGAGAAACAGCCTGCGGATGCGGAGGCTTTCCTGCTGCAGGATATTAACCCGACCAAGCCCCATCGCTGGCTGGCGCTGCCGCGCGCGCATATTCACGAGTTGGCCGGTCTGACGCCGGCGCAGCGTCTGGCGCTGTGGACCCTGGCGATCAAGAAGGCCCAGGAACTCTGGGGCGACCAGTGGGCGCTGGCCGCGAACGCCGATATCCGGCGCTCGCAATGCCATGTGCACGTGCATATCGGCAAGCTGCTGGCAGACACGGAGACGAAGGACTTCGTGGTGGCGGACGGCCCCGCGAACATCCCGGTGCCGCGCGAGGGCGAAGGCATCTGGATTCATCCGGCCGGTGGAAAACTGCACGTCCATCTGGGCGAGGAAGCCCCCGAAACGCTGCTCATGAGGTAAGCATGCCACTCGAAACGCTGCTGGAAATCGCGAAGCTGCCGACGGCGGAGAACTCCGCCATCCACCTGCATGCCAGCGACAATGTGGCCATTGCGCGCGTGCCGCTATCGGTGGGGACCGAATTGAAGGTGGATGGGCTGACCCTGGCGGTGCGTGAGCCGATCCCCGCCGGCCACAAAATCGCGCTGGCCGGCATCGCGCAGGGCGCGGTGGTGCGGCGCTACGGCCAGATCATCGGCCGCGCCCGGCACGCGGTGGAACCCGGCCGCCACGTCCATACGCACAACCTGGCCTTCGAGGAACTGCATTTCGATTACGAATTCCCGAGGGGAGAAACGCCGCTGCCCGAGCGCCGCGCGACCCCCACTTTCCTAGGTTACGCACGGGAGGATGGCACGGTGGGCACGCGCAATTACATCGCCGTAGTGGCGGCCAGCAACTGCGCCGCGCACACCGCGGAAATGATCGCGCACAGCTTCGCCGGCGAATCGTTGCCGGCCAACGTGGATGGCGTAGTGGCCTTTCCACACGGCGAAGGCTGCGGCCACACCATCGGGCCGGACACGGAGCAGCTTCGCCGCACGCTGGCGGGAGTGCTGGCGCATCCCAACGTCTCGGCCGCGGTGATCCTGGGCTTGGGCTGCGAGGTGAATCAGATCGAACACTATCTTGGTCCCAACGCTCCCCGCACCAGCCGCCTGGTGGGGATGACCCTGCAATCGAGCGGCGGCACGCGTGGGACATTAGCCGCGGCGCGCGCGGAGATCGCCCGGCTGATGGAGCAATGCGCCGGGGAACAGCGCGTGGAGGTGCCGGCTTCGCGCATCGTGCTGGGGCTGAATTGCGGCGGATCGGATTCGTTTTCGGGCATTACGGCCAACCCGGCGCTGGGCGTCTGCTCGGATATGCTGGCCGAAATCGGGGCCACCGCGGTGCTTGCGGAAACCACCGAAATCTTCGGCGCCGAACACCTGCTGGTACGCCGCGCACGCAATCGGCAAGTGGCCGAGAAACTCCTGAGTTTCGTGCGGGGCTATAAGCAATACCTGACGCGCTTCGCCGGCAGTTTCGACGACAATCCGTCGCCCGGGAACAAGGAGGGCGGCTTGACCAATATCCTGGAGAAGTCGCTGGGCGCGGTGGCCAAGGCGGGCACCTCGCCCTTGACCGATGCGGTGGATTATGCCGAGCCGGTGCGCACTCCCGGCTTCGTGTTCATGAACACTCCCGGCTACGATCCGGTTTCACTCACCGGCTTGGCGGCGGGCGGATGCAACCTGATTGCCTTCACCACCGGACGCGGGAGCGCCATCGGCTTTCCATCCGTACCGGTGCTGAAGATCGCGAGCAACAGCCATACCTACCGGCGCATGCAGGACAACATGGACATTAACGCGGGCGCCATCGCCGATGGTGAGAAAAGCGTTCAGGATGTGGGCCGCGAGATTTTTGAGGCGCTGTTGCGAGTGGCCTCGGGAGAGAGGACCCGCGCGGAACAACTGGGCCACCACGAATTCGTGCCGTGGCGGATCGGGCCGGTTCTTTAGCTAAGGACGCGGGCCTGGCTACCGGCCATGCGGCCTTTTGGATCCCGCGGCCGGCTGCTGGGAAGCCACGTACGAACGCAATACCTGGTTCATGCGAGTCTGGTAGCGCGCACCCGTCGATCTGAAAAAGGCGAAGACGTCTGCGTCGACCCGCAAGGTGATCTGCCGTTTGTTGACCACGGGAATCAATGGACCGACGCGTTTCCAGGCAACGCATGCGTGGCGGGTATGTCCGTGAAGTCGATATCCTTGTCAGCCAGCCGAGCTAGGCGCGTTCTCGCCTTCTTCGTCAGCTTGGGCGGGTGCTTGGGATCCAGAGTGAATTCAAAGTTCCAGTAGTCTTCGCGCTCATGTCGCTCTGCCTTTCGTGCGGAGATGAGCCGGACCGTATTGCCGCGCAATGTATAAGCCACGACGATCTCGAGGCCCTCGACGAGTCCAATATCGATCCATCGCGGCTCCCCATACGGCATGTCGACCCACTCCAAGCACACGTTCGCGGGCGTCCGCGTCTATGATCGCGCCACGATAGCTGTAGAACACATTGTTATGGAGGTCCAAACAGCTATCCTCGGCACAGTGTCTACTTGGTTTTGGCTAGTTTCTCGCGTTGTTCCCGCAATACAGCCTTACGGCTCAGCTTGATCTTGTTGCCTTCGAGCGCCAGGACTTTGACCAGAATCTGGTCGCCTTCCTTCAACTCGTCGCGCACTTCGCGCACGCGGTTCTCGGCAATCTCGCTGATGTGCAGCAGGCCGTCGGTCCCGGGAAAAATCTCGACGAACGCGCCGAAATCCACCAGCCGGACGACCTTGCCCAAGTAGGTTTTGCCCACCTCGGCCACCGCCGTGATGTCGCCGATGATTTGCAGCGCCTTGTTGGCCGCGGCTTCGTCGCTCGAAGAAACATGCACGGTGCCGTCGTCGTCCACGTCGATCTTCACGCCGGTCTGCTCGATGATCCCGCGGATCACCTTGCCACCTGGTCCGATGACGTCACGGATTTTATCGGTCGGAATGTGAATGGTGTAAATGCGCGGCGCGTATTGCGACATATTGGCGCGCGGCTGCCTGATGGCTTCCTCCATCTTGTCGAGGATGTAGAGGCGGCCGCGGCGGGCCTGTTCCAGTGCCTCGTGCATGATGACGGCGGTGACGTTGGTCACCTTGATATCCATCTGTAAGGCGGTGATGCCCTGGCGTGTGCCGGCCACCTTAAAGTCCATGTCGCCGTAATGGTCTTCGGCGCCCGCAATGTCGGTAAGGACGGCGTAGTCGTCGCCTTCCTTCACCAAGCCCATGGCAATGCCGCCCACGTGCGCGGCCATTGGGACGCCCGCGTCCATCAAAGCGAGCGAAGCGCCGCAAACGGTCGCCATGGAACTCGATCCATTGGATTCCAGGATGTCGCTGACCACGCGCAGGGTGTAGGGGAAAGCGGTCTCGGCGGGTATGATCGGCAGGAGGGCCCGCTCGGCGAGCGCGCCGTGGCCGATTTCGCGGCGGCCCGGCCCGCGCATAAAGCCCACTTCACCCACACTGAACGGCGGGAAATTGTAGTGCAGCATGAAACGCTTGGAGGCCTCGCCGGGCTCCAGCAGTTCGATGCGCTGGGCGTCGTCCTTGGTGCCCAAGGTGAGGGTCACCAGGGCCTGGGTTTCGCCGCGGGTGAACAGCGCGGAGCCGTGAGTTCGCGGCAGCACGCCGGTTTCTATGGTGATCTGGCGAATCTGATCGAAGGCGCGGCCATCCGGGCGGCGATGGTTTTTCAACATCTCGTCGCGGAAGATGCGCTCTTTCAGGGTCTCGAAGATCTTCTTGCCTTCGTCTTTCTGCTCGTCCGCCAGTCCTTCCAGGGCTTTCTTCTTCACGTCGGCAACGCGGGCGTAGCTCTCCAGCTTGGGATACTTTTCGGTATTCAGCGCGTCGATGAGGGGCTCGCGAGCCTGGGCGGCGATCTGGTCGTAAAGCGCCTGGTCGAGAACCTTGGCTTCGAAAACACGCTTCGGTTTTCCGACCTTCGCCACCAGTTCGTGAATGGCGGCGGCGATTTTCTTGCAGCAGGTGTGACCAAAGTCGATGGCGCCGATGACGTCCTGCTCGGAAGCCTGTTGCGCGCCGGCTTCCACCATGACGATGCCGCCTTCGGTGGCCGCCACGATGATGTTCAGCTTCGACTCGCGGCCTTCGGTGTAGGTGGGATTGGCGACGTACTCACCCTTCACCAAGCCCACGCGGACTCCGCCCAAAACGTGGTGGAACGGGATATCGGATATGGCCAGCGCGGCGCCGGCACCGACGACAGCCAGAGAGTTGGGGTCCTGC
>JBEKIM010000432.1:0-5970 GCA_050011755.1 Bryobacteraceae bacterium
CATGAAATTTGCGTCCGCCACCCAGCGCGGCAGCACGTGCATGTGGATGTGTCCGGCCACCCCGGCGCCCCCGGCTTTACCGATGTTGATGCCGACATTGAGACCATCGGGCTGGTAGTTGGCGCGCAGGTGCCTCTCCGCATCGCGCGCCAGCAGGATCATCTCAGTCAGCGTATCTTCCGCGACTCTCTCGAGCGACGGCGCGTGCTCGTACGGGACCACCATGAGGTGGCCCGATGTGTATGGAAACCGGTTGAGAATGACGAAATTCAGGCGCCCGCGGTAGACAATATAATTCTCTTTATCGCGATGCTGCGTGGGCAATGCGCAAAAGATACATTCGACCGCCTGGTCCGCCGTGGTGACGTAACCGTAACGCCACGGGCTCCAAAGGTAATCCATACCGCGGGCTAGAGCGTCGGCGCGCGTTCGCCGGAAACTGAATCCGGAGCGGCCGTGGAAATGTTGACCACGTCTTTCAGCTCTTTGCTCGGCTTGAAATATGGAATCTTCTTGGCGGGCACCTCCACGCGCGCGCCGGTCTTTGGATTGCGCCCGATGCGCGGCTGCCGCTGCCGCGTACGGAAGCTCCCGAAACCGCGGATTTCGATCTTATCGCCGGTGCGCAAGGAACGCACGATACTGTCAAAAATGGCCTCCACGATGACTTCGGATTCTTTCCGGGTCATTTCCACTACGCGCGAGACCTCTTCAATCAGATCGGCCTTGGTCATGTGCTCTTCTCCTTATCCTCTCAAGCCGTTACAGCAGTATCTCTTGAACGCGCGGTTTTTGCAACTTATTCCGCGCTTCGATTCTTGAGGCTCAACACCTCTTCAATGGTAGCGGCCCCCGCGGCCGCCTGCCGTTGATAATCCGCCAGGCGGCCCTTCTCTTCATCGTGGGCAACCGCTTTGAGGCTCAGCCCGATCTTCTTTTCCGCCTCGCTCATCTTCACGATTTTGAAATCGTACTCCTGCCCCACCGCCACCGGGGACTCGGCCGACCGCCGGCCGGAGTATCCCGGCACTTCCGAAAAATGGCAAAGCCCTTCGATACCTTCCGCCAATTCGACAAATGCCCCGAAACCCGCCAGCCGCGTGATCCGCCCATGCACGATGTCGCCGGTCTGGTGGCTCTGGAAGTAAGTCTCCCACGCATCCGGCTGCAGTTGTTTAATGCCTAGCGACAACCGGTGTCCCCTGGCATCGATGTTCAGAATGGCCGCCTGCACCAATTGTCCCTTCTTCAAGATCTCGGAAGGATGCTTCACGCGCTTGGTCCAGGAAAGATCCGAGACGTGCACCAGTCCGTCGATGCCCTCCTCGATCTCGATAAACGCGCCAAAATCGGTCATGTTGCGCACGCGGCCCTCCACCACCGAACCGATACTGTAGCGGCTGTCGATGGTGGTCCATGGATTAGCTTCCAGTTGTTTGAGCCCCAGCGAAATCCGCCGGTCGCGTGCGTTGACCTCGAGCACCACGGCCTCCACCTGGTCGCCCACCCGAACCACCTTGGACGGATGCTTCATGCGCCGGGACCAGGTCATCTCGGTGATATGGATGAGGCCTTCCACACCCGATTCCAGTTCCACGAAGGCCCCGTAATCGGTGACGTTCACCACCTGTCCCATCACGCGGCTGTTTACCGGAAATCGTTCGCCGACGGTCTCCCAGGGATCCGGAGCCATCTGCCGGAGTCCCAGCGAAACGCGTTCCTTGGCGCGATCGAACTTGAGGACTTTGGTCGTGATCGTATCGCCCACGTGCACGACTTCCGACGGGTGGGTGACGCGGCCGTACGACATGTCGGTGACGTGAAGCAAGCCATCCAGGCCTCCCAAGTCTACGAACGCTCCGTACTCGGTCAGATTCTTTACTACTCCCGTTACGACGGCGCCCTCATACAGTTGATCGAGGGTGGCGGCCTTACGCTGGTTGACCTCCTGCTCGACGGCCAGTTTCCGCGACACGACTACGTTGCCGCGGCGCCGGTTCACTTTCACGATCTTGACCGGAACGTCCTGCCCGATGAACGAATCCAGGTGATGCACGGGGCGTGGATCGACCTGGGAGCCCGGCATGAAAGCCTCGATGCCCACATCCACGGAAAGTCCGCCTTTGACTCTCCCCATCACATGCCCCAGCAGGACCAACTGATCTTCAAAGGCTTTTTCCAGATGGTCCCACACCCGCACGCGGGCGGCCTTGGCGTGGGAAAGCAGAATATAGCCTTCGGGCTGTTCGCCGTGGTCGATCATGACGTCCACGACGTCGCCGGCTTGCACGGTCACTTCGCCGCTGGGACTGACGAACTGCTCCAAAGGGACCAGACCCTCGGATTTGTACCCGAAGTCGACGATCACATCCTTAGCCGTGACCTTGAGGACGGTTCCTTGCAGGACCTCGCCCTCGGCCGGGGCCAAATGCGTATATTCGTCGAGCAAAGATCTGTAGCTTTCGCTATCCGGCTGGACTGAATCGTCCACCTGTTCTTTGCCCTGATCGACGGCCATTACCGACGCCTCCGCGAGACTCTTCATCAGCCGATTGCCGGGCACTTACAGCCGCGAGACAGAACACAAGCGAGGAAGTGGTGCGATCTCAATGGATTCCAGAAATTTGCATCGAAACCGGCCCGCCTGATTCACCAGCAAGGCACTGACAGATCAATATGTTAGCAAATGCGCGGCGGGAAGTCACGCGGCGGAACTGAACGGTTTCATACGAATTGGCCGGAAGTTCCGGCGTGGCCGGGGCTTCAGCGGGCAGGCGGGGCTTTGACGTCCGGCCCGCGGCGTTCCTCATCCCGCCGGATAAGCCAGCGCAATCCGGCCACAGCCTGCTCCAGTTCCCGCGTGCGCCCGGCCAGCGCACGCACTTCGCCGCGCAGCATAGCGTCCGCATTCGGGCCGCCGGGCTGGCCGATAAAACTGCTGAACTCCGAGTAGATCTTTCCCGCGGGCTCCTGAAGCGTCATGCGCACATCCACCCGGTTCCCGATACGGGCGTAGCTCACCGTGCCTTCCCGCAGCCATTGCGGCTCCAGCGCGATCTTCGTGAGTGCCGGGGCGTCCGCGATTTCCAGAGTCCCAGCCAGTGCGGACCGGATCGGATTCGCCGCCCAGTCCCAGCGGATCTGCAACTGGCCGCTGAGATCGTAGATCCGTAGAGAGACGGACGGCGATCGATCGGCCGCAAATACGTGCGTCCAATCCCTCTGGCACACGAGGATTAAGCCCACAGCCATGCCCAATACCATAGCCGCCCACGGTAGCGGTTTGCTGGGACGGCTGGGTAGCGGAACGACGGTTTCCGCGGGTGCGGGCAAAGGTGTCCGGAGGGCCGCCGGCAGCACGAACTCCCTGTTGTTGGCGTCGCTTTGAATCGAGCCATCGGCCGCCCTGAAGAAGAATGCGGCGCGGACCGGCAGCATGGCATGCGGGCGCACCACCAGCGCGACGTCCAACGGATCGGGGAAATAACGATCGTGAATCTCGAGATCCGGCCCGGACAGATGAATCTCGCTGCGTGTGTGGGAGTGATACCAGCCGACCGGCTCCAGTTGTGGGGCCGGCTGCCTGGCCGAATCTTGGGCCAGTGCACCTTCCAGCAGGGCTGCGGCCAGCCGGGCCTGGTCGTTGCTGGAGAGAGTGAAACCGGGACCCATGGCGTGCTCGCACGTAAGCGGCCGCGCCCCGAGGATCCGTACGATTCCTGCACTTCGCGTGCCGAGTAACAGTCCCCCAATCTCGGCGCCGCCGTGCGGAATCGAGAACAGCCCCTCCATCGCGGCGATGCGAATCTCCTCCATCACCGGTGCGGACCATTCGATGGCGAATGGGCACTCCGGCGCGCGCCACGTCCGGTATTCCTGCGCGGATGGCGAGGCTTTCCCGGGCCGGCTCATTTTGGGCCTTTCGCCGCCACAGCTATAATAAGATCGTGCCGAAGGCCAAGGAACTCGAGTCCCGTCTGCAACGCACGGAACAACAGTTGCAGCTTTTTCAGAAAGTCAGCCGATTCATGGTGCGGGATTTGAGCCTGCAGGAGGTGCTGCAAGGCATCGTTTCCCTCACCGTGGAGTTCGCGCAATGCGACTCCTGCCTCGTCTATTTGCTGGACAACGAGGAATTGGTGCTCTGCGCTTCGAATACTCCTCACCCTTCCACTATCGGCAAGGTCCGGTTGAAACTGAATGAGGGCCTCACGGGCTGGGTGGCTCGTGAGCGGCGTTTGCTGTCGATCTCGCGTGAAGCTTACAAGGATCCCCGTTTCAAAACATTCGGCGAATTGCCGGAGGATTCCTACGAAGCCTTCCTGTCGGCGCCGGTGATCGCGCGCAACCGGGTGGTGGGAGTGATTAACATGCAGCATCGCATGCCGCATCAGCATACCGGCGGCGAGATGGAAGTGCTGACCACGCTGGGCGAACAGGTGGGCTGTGTGTTAGTCCTGGCGCGGATGGCCCCCACGGCCGTGGAATCCGCCAATCATGTCGAGTTGGTATTATCTTCGGGCCCCATTCGCCCGCGCTGATGGATGTCTATGAAAGCCGCGTTCCTGGTTCTCGCGCTGCTGGCGGTGCCGGCCCTATGCGCCGAAAAATGGCAGGTCTCGTACTTCTACGACAAAGAAAGTTCCTCGCTGGTTCTCAATGACCTACAATTCCCGTCCTCCGCGCGTGGCGTCGCGGCCGGCTACCTGAACGATAAGGGCGAGCCGAAGCCGGTCACCATCACGACCGACGATGGTGGCGCGCACTGGACCGTCTCCAAGGTGAAGCAGGTACCCATCGCGCTATTCTTCCTGAATGACAAGCTAGGCTGGATGGTGACGCCCGAAGGCATCTGGCGAACCGCCGACGCCGGCCGCGAATGGCGCGAATTGCCCAAGTCGCCGAAGCTGCTCATGAAGGTGTATTTCGTGGATGAAGAGCGCGGCTTCGCCGTCGGCGCCCACAAACTCGCCTATCAGACCGGCGATGGCGGCAAGACCTGGGAACCCATCGCGGCCGCGGCCGAGCCGCAATCCAATCCCGACTACACGGTCTACAACGACATCACGTTTGTGACCGCCAAGACCGGGTTGATCGGCGGTTTCAGCGCGCCGCCCCGCCCCGGCGAATCCGGCAAGCCCGATTGGCTCGACGCGCAGGATACCAGCGCGCGGCGCGAACTGCCCCATCTTTCGATCATGCTGGATACGCGGGACGGCGGGAAGACCTGGACTCCTTCAACGGCCTCGATGTTCGGGCGCATCACGCGGACTTGTTTTCTGCCCGATGGCCGCGGACTCGGCCTGATCGAATTCATCGACACTTTCAAGTGGCCGTCGGAGGTCCACCTGCTGGACGGCACGACGGGCAAAAGCGATGTCGTTTATAACGCCGCCGACCGGCTCATCACGGATGTGCTGCTGCAGCCATCCGGGACGGGGTACCTGGCCGGCGTGGAAGTAACCGGGCGGCTGCAACACACGCCCATGCCGCGCAAGTTGAAAATCCTGAAAAGCGAAAATCTGAGCGACTGGCACGAGATGGACGTGGACTATCGCGCCTCCGCGGTGCGCGCCATGTTGCGCGCCGCCAGCGATGGCTCGCTGTGGGCAGCCACGGACACCGGAATGATCCTGAAGTTGTCAAATTAAGGCGCGGCGTGGCGCGCGCTTCGAGCGATCGCTTCGAGCGTGCAGCGGCGGCTGAATCGCCCGCCCTACGAGACCGAAAGGCCGGATCGTTATTCATCATTATTCATCAATATTCATCGTTGTTTGTCGTTGGGGGGCGCCTGGCGGGGGACGGAGTGGGGCGGAGTGGGGGAAGGTTGCGCCATTGTAGGGTCTTCCGGGTTCTTCCGAAAATTCTCCCCGCGCCGACCCCTTTTAGGGTGAGGTGCTTGCAACAACGGTGGCGGCTCCTTTCGCTGTGGTGGTGCGCCGCCGTGGGCGAGGCGCTGGTCCGCGTTGC
>JBEKIM010000433.1:0-5964 GCA_050011755.1 Bryobacteraceae bacterium
CGAAGCCGCGCGCACAATATAAAAAAGCTGGAAGGTGTGGCCCCTGGCGGGCCAGTATCGTCTCCGTATCCAGCGCTTCCGTTTCCGATACGACATCAAGGACCGGATCGTCACCCTCGCCGCGTGCAGCTTACGGCGCGAGGACAGCTACTAGAGAGCTCATTGCCAATCACAGCAGTGTCGGATGCTCCTTGTTGGTATGGTTGAATACTGTCATCCCCAACATTTTGAGCGGCGAGGGCGGCGGGCACTTCAGCATCAACCGGCACTTGCCGCGCGGTTGTGAGCGACTTTGCGCTCGGTTGGCGTCCTGGCGCGCCGCCCGGTGGCGATTTGTGAGTATTCTGGACGGCTCGTTACCACCGCCGCTCCGACTTCGAGAGCATCCGCCATAGACCAACTGGTTTCGGGGCGGGGTAACGGAACCCGTGGGACTACGTGTCCCGCGTTAGGCGTGAGACTTCAAGATGCCAGACTGGCATCCATGTAGCTTCTGAGCACAGCGTTGATACGTGTCTGGTAGCCCTTTTGCTTACGCAGCCATTCGAGAAGATCTGCATCCAGGCGGATGGTGATCGTGCGCTTCGCCGCCGGAATCACGACATGCGCCTTTTTCCAGAACTCCGCATCCGTCGGTTGTGCATCCCGCTCGCTTTGGATGGCGCGCCGGATTTGGCGATCGCTCAGCGAACGGACACGCTTCCAATCGGTCCCCTTCTCAACCAAAGACTTTCCAGTAGGCTTCTCTTTCATGCCGTTCCGCCCTCCAGGCCGATATAAATTCGCCGTTCAGTCCGGGACACATCGGTGTAGAGCACCGTGATCTCAATACCGCTGACGACCCCAATGGCATAAACGCGAACCTCGCCGTACTCAAAACGATCATCCACTCGCTCCAACGTAGGGCCTTTCGAAGATCTTGGTGGCGTCCTCGAATGCAATGCCGTGCCGGGCAATGTTCCGCCGATTCTTCTTCGGGTCCCAACCGTAGCTCATGGCACCATATTTACATTATGTATTTACGCTTCGCGAAAGCGCAAGGCCGGCCTGCATCCCTCCCCAACGCCCCCTCCCGCACGGTAGGCTGGAATATGTCTCTTCGGCCTCCCGTGGTATCCGCTCGCGGCATCGGAACCATTACGTACTCCACCATTTCGCTTGAAGCCGGTCGCTTTCCGGACAGCGATGCCACTCAGGGAGGTCCCTATCTGGGTGCTAGATTAGCGGCAGGAAGACTATGATTGCGCTGGTCCGATTGGCGAAATGCAACTTTAGTCTCTAGGATTTTTACAGTAGTGCCGATGTTGTCACTTCATTCGGTTCGATGTGCTCTTGGGTGCAAAGAGTGCCGGTCGGATCCGCGGATGTCAGGGAGTCGAGGAGGCGGCCGGCACGGCTGCCTCGCGGTCCTTCGCCGATTCGCGCTCTAGCTTAAGCCGCAGCCTCGCCAATTTGATCTCCGTTTTTTGCCGTTCCTTATCTGCCTTGGCCTGCTCTTTTCTGGCTTGAGCTTCCGCCTTCGCCCGCTCTTTATCAGCTTTGGCTTGCGCTTTCTGGGCTTGGGCTTCTCGCATGGCAGCGGCGCAACTTGGGTGGCTTAAGCACTCAACTAGAATTGCGGCCTGTTGATTGCCCAATTGGACTCCGCGCTGATACGCGTCATTTACTGAATTGGTATTGGTCTGAGCAACGACCAATCCAGTGGCAAATAACGCCAGTATCATTGTTCTCATTCGCCTTTTCCTCTCCCAAGCGTTTCGTACCCATACTCGGACACCCTGTAACAACGCTTCGCGCCAAAGCTATTCCTGCCAGTTGAGCGAAGCCCAACGCCCGAGAGAGGCTCTCCGGCTCCGCCCTGCGGATCTGGCAATGGTTGTAGGAGCCCCAAGTTAATCAGTTCCCCGCAAAATTCGGCCGTCGGGAGCTCAGAAGAAACGGAACCCGGGTCAACCCGACGTCGAGGCGCAGGCACGATACAGAAGGGCCCTCTGCCGTCGGGGTCGCCGTAAGCGACCGAACCGTATACCGCCATTTCTACCAGGACTATACGAGCGCCGACCGTCATGCCCGAATTATGTCCCGAAATGTACCCGCCCGGCTGATTTGTGCGACGCTTCCGCCCCTGGGTGCGCGGGTGTCGGGTTTGTCCGCGACCGTTCGCATTGAGCCGGTGCCGCGTCCTAAAAGGGTGCATCTTGAAGGATCCTGGCCACCTCCCAAACGCACACGGCGTGCTGGACAGTGCTTCCGCCGATCCTTCTTCGGGTCCCAACCGTAGCTTGTGGCGCCATATGTACATTATGTATTTACGCCGCGCGAAAGCGCAGGGCCGGCATGCATCCCTCCCCAACGCCCCATCCCACACGGTAGACTCGGAATATGTCTCTTCGACCCGTCAAACGGCTCATTAAATCCAAGCCCACCCTCGAAGGCGCCGGCGTCCATCTGCGCCGCGCGTTCGGCTTCGGCAACACATCGGACTTCGACCCGTTCCTGCTGCTCGACGATTTCCGCAACGACGTTCCGGATGATTACCTGGCAGGCTTCCCGTGGCACCCGCATCGCGGCATTGAAACCATCACCTACGTGCTGGCCGGCACCGTCGAGCACGGCGACAGCATGGGAAACCATGGCGCCATCGCGGCCGGCGACGTCCAGTGGATGACGGCGGGCAGCGGCATCATCCACCAGGAGATGCCCAAGGGCGATCAAGCGGGCCGCATGCATGGCTTCCAATTGTGGGCGAACCTTCCGTCAGCCCTTAAAATGACCGCGCCGCGCTACCAGGAAGTGAAAGCCGCCGAGGTCCCCGAGATCACGGACGACGATGGCACCCACGTGCGCGTCGTGTGCGGCAATTTCTGGGGAAAAGCCGGGCCAGTCGACGGCATCGCCGCGGATCCCATGTATCTGGATGTCTCGGTGGCTCCCGGCCGCCGCAAGACCCTGCCCGTCGAGACCACCCGCCACGCATTCGCCTACGTCTTCGCCGGCAGCGGAAAATTCTGCAATGCTTCCGGGCCGCTGGCCGTGCCTACCGAGGCCGTCGGATGGGCGGACACCGCGCCCCCTTCGGAGGCCGACAACCGCTCGCTGGTGCTCTTCGATCGCGGCGACGAACTCACCGTGCAGGCGGGCGAGGATGGCATCCGGTTCCTGCTGGTATCCGGACAACCGCTGGAGGAGCCCGTGGCGTGGTATGGCCCGATCGTGATGAATACGCAGGAGCAGCTTCAGCAGGCATTCCGGGAACTTCGCGAGGGAACATTCCTGCAGCCGGAGAATCGGACGTAGCCCGCGGGCGGAATCGCCCGGCCCGCTAGCCCTGTTTCTTCTTTTCCAGATTCCAAAGGCCGCGGGAAAGCACGCGGCCGCAAAACGGGCAGTAGTTGATCCCCACGAAACTGTGCCGTTCCTCGCCGAAAACGAAATAGTATTCGGTATCGATCTCCGTAATGATGCGGCCGTTGGTGAGCTGGTAGGGCTGCGCGTGGCGGGCCAGTTCGAGATCCATCAGCTTGTCGAAATCGGAGCAGCAGGTCATGAGGGTTTCATTCTATCGCACCCCTGCAAGCCGGAGCCGATGCTGTAAACTGAAATGAATTGTCCGCTGTCGCTCAAGCCGCTCCGCAGCCCGTTTTTCCGCCGGCAACGCCGCGCCTGGCGCATCGCTGGATCATCTCGCGCGGCATCGACCTGAGCTTCGTGATCGGAAGTTCCCTGGCCGGATACGCGTACCTCGCCGCTAATGTGGCGCTGCACGTTCCGATTTCGCTGTTATGGTGGTTCTGGTCTGTGGGCTTCGACGGCACGCACATCTTCGGCACGGCCTCGCGGACGTTCTTCGATAGCGAAGCGCGCCACACCCGCCGCGCTCTTTTGTTCGGCAGTGCGGCGTTCTTCTTTGCCCTCGGCCCCGCGCTGGTGCTGATGGGCGGTAAAGCCGTGCTCGCCATGATCGTGGCGGTATGGGCGTATTATCATGTGATCCGCCAGCACTACGGCATCATGGTCCTGTACAAGGTGAAGAATCGCGACATGGCCAGGCTGGATAATTTCCTGGACCGCTGGTTTCTGGGCGTGATGACCGTTTTCCCGCCATTCCACCGCTTCTTCATTCACCATCCGGAGGAGTTGGGACTGCACTTCTCGTTTCCGCGCCTGGAGCCGTTCTTGTGGGCGCTGGTGGCGGCCACCGTGCTTGTATATCTGGGCCGGCAGGTAGTGCGCATGCGGCGTGCCGATCCCGTAAACCTGCCGAAATTCCTGCTGTTCGGCGGCGTCATCCCGCTGCATTGGCTGACCTTCGCCTACATGAGCTGGATGGGCGCGGTGCCCACGGTTACGATCGTTCACAACCTGCAATATCACGCGCTGATCTGGTTCCACAACCGCAATCGCTACGGCGCTGCGCCCGGCGCCACGAATCACGGACGGATTCCGCAAGCGGTCTCGCACAGCCTGCTGAACTATGTGCTGGTCGCGTTGGTCTTTAGCGCGCTCTACCGCGTACCCGGCTTCCAGCTTGGGCAGTCGTCCGACCTGGCTTTCGGTTTTTTCTGCGGCTTCGGCTTGACGCACTATTATCTGGATAGCAAGATCTGGCGTGTGCGCAGCGATCCCGCCCTGCGGCAGGCGCTGCAGCTCGCATAACCGCTTACTTCACCCAGACGTTCACCGTGTTACTGGGAGTTCCCGCCACGCTGACGATCACCGGAACGGAGCCCGACATGCCTGCCGGCAGAGCCACGTCGATCTGCCACAATCCCGCAAATCCCGGCGCCAGGCCCGCGAACAAGACGTTCGCAGGCGGCGAGCCACCCACCGTCGCGGTGACGGTCGCGGTGACCCAGGATAGCGGATCGGAACTGGCCGCCACGCCCGTGGGCACAGCCGGCGAAACCGCGCCAAAGCCCGTTCCGAATAGCTGGATGAAAGACGATGCCGGATTACCCTGCGAATTAAGCGAATAGTCCGGATTCAATGCGGCGGCCTCCGGGTTGCCATAGAACGTGAAGATTCCGGGTCCGGCCGCGGCGATCGTCACCGTCTCGGATGCCGACACGCCGGCGTGCGTGACGGTCAGGGTGGCGCTGCCGGGCGCGGTCTCCCACGGCACTTGCGCGTTAATCTGCAATGGCGATACGTAGGTCAACGGGGCCGCGATGCCATTGATTTGCACGCTCGCGGCAGCCATCGTGGCGGGCAGCGGCAACGTCAGCGGCCCTTGCGCACCGGCCGCCAGGTTCACGCCATAAATGGAAAACAACTCGCCCGGACTGAGAGCCGCCCCAACCGCCGCGGCATTTACTGCCCCATCCGCCGGAAACGAAGGAACGGGCACCGCCCACTCGTAAGTCGCCACCGCGCCCGCCGGCAGCGTATCGCTGAAGTTGCCCCCATTCCAGGTCACCGCGAAAGCCGCAGGCGCGGAGGCCGCATTCAGCACCAGCAGCACCACGGACCCATCCGGATTTTGAAACGCCACGTCTTCCACCGAGCCGGAGCCGTAGGTATTCGAATCGATGCGATAGGCCCCCGGCTGCACGAACTTGCCCAGATGGCCAAGTATGTAGTACTCCACGTTGGGCGTAATCACCGGCGGCGAGACGCTATCGTCCACCGTGACCACGCCGCGGCAGGCGGTGCATCCGCCGTTCTGCGGGCCGGAATTCTGATCCAATGCGAGATTCCAAAGCGTGACCCCGCGCGCCCAGTTGCGCGTGGCGCCGATCAAAAGGTTTTCCGCGTTCCAGGCCAGGTCGCCCGCGAAGCTGGATCCCACGGTCCCGGAACATTCCGTGAACCAGATGTCCTTTGCCGGATAGGCTTGCTCCACTTGCGATTGGGCGGTCACATTGCCCGCATAGCAATGGAAAGAACTGCCCGCCAGGTAGCCGTATGCCGCGCTATTGGCCAGCAGCGCCTCGGGATACTGCGGCTGGTCCCAGTTATGTTCAT
>JBEKIM010000434.1:0-5961 GCA_050011755.1 Bryobacteraceae bacterium
CTCCGGCCATGGACCCTACTCTGTAGCTATCGCGGACCTGAACGGCGATGGCCGCCCGGACCTTGCGGTAGTCAATCTTACTGCGAGCAGCAGCACGGTAGCTGTCTTGCTGGGTATTGGAGATGGTTCCTTCCAGCCGCCCGTGGAGTATCCCATGACGGGTCGCCCCATTCAGGTAAGCGTGGCCGACTTCAACGGAGATGGCAAACCGGACCTGGCGGTGTTGCGTGGCACGTCTTTCTCAGTCACCTTCCTGCTCGGCGACGGCAAGGGTAGTTTCCAGAGTGCAGACGTAGCGGACGGGTTTCTGGTACCCACTTATCCGTCTTCGATGACGGTCGCCGACTTCAACGGAGACGGCAAGCCGGACATCGCGATCATCTCCAGCTCGCTAACCGGCCTGGGGATTCTCACGAATACCACGCCTTAGTCCGCCGACTGCGTAGCCCGTGGCCACGAACAGGGTGGGATTGTCGTCGCGCCGGGCGGTCCAAATACCGCTGGACCAGAACCGAAAGCGCTGGGCAAAGAACACTTCAGCCAACGCGCACTGCCGGGCTGCCGACAACTGCCTATCGACCACGGATCGCCGGACTTCCAGGCCTTGCAACTTGCCAAGTTCGGAAACCCGGCGTTCGCCCCACCAGGTACTCAGCCAGCCATCGAAACGGTCCTGATATTTGGCAGTGGTTGGAGGGGGCGACATGCCGCTCAGTTCGGCCAAAATCGCCATGGGTCGCAAATAGAGAATAGCTGCCAAATTTGCAGCAGTCGGCGGATAAGCCGTGGGCATTGAGGTTGGGCAGCGATTTTTGACGCAGCCGCCTGCCTTTGGTATGCTTCTCGTAGGAAGTCAGGATTCCTGACTTTCCGGCAATCGATCTAAATGGTATCGCCATGAGTACAACTGCAAGAATTCAAAACAAAGGCCAAGTCACCATCCCGACCAGCGTACGGCGCCAAGCCGGCCTGCTTAAAGGGGATACGGTCAAGTTCGCCTTCCAGCACGGCAGGATAGTCATCACCCCCACGGTGATCGTCGACCGTTCCAAGTTTCCGACAGCAGACGATGAGTACACCCCGGTCCAACGGCGCGCCGTTGACGCCCGCCTGGGCGAATCCGAAGCGGATTACAAAGCGGGTCGCAGTTATGGGCCTTTCAACACCGCCGACGAGATGATCGCCGACATGAAAGCAAGGCTCAAGAAGTCGGACGCCGCGAAGAAACTAAAACGTTCGCGATGAAGATTGATTATCTTCCCCGCGCCCACAAAGCCTTACAGGACGCTCCTGAGCCGGTGCGCAGGGCGTTCTTTAAGCAGGTAGGCTTGTTGGCCAACAACCTTAGTCACCCTTCTCTCCATGCCAAGAAATACGATGAATCGCGCGATCTGTGGCAGGCCCGCGTCAGCAAGGGATGGCGTTTTTATTTTCATATTGTGCGCGGCACTTATTTGATCCGTGATATAGTTCCACATCCCAAATAACGAGCCGCCGGTAAGCACGCAATGGGTATCGCGCTGCCAGGGAAGAGTGATAAGGTCCCCACGTCGATTAGCATCCCGGACACGTCTGACGCATCCTCCGGCGGTTGAACTGCAGCGTGCAGCAACCGATAGGCCGCGCCTCCGAACGGAACGAGGCCTTGATCGACGAGTGGAAACACGCGCTGGCCAGAGATCAAGAAAAAGTTCAGAAAGAGGGCCGAATGATCGTCTTCACAGACGAAAGCGGTCTGAGCCGGAGGTCCCCATTGGCGACGCACGTGGGCGCCGTGGGGGCAGACGCCGGTCCCCAGTTGATTTTCGACTGGGAGACCCCGTTCGTTATCGCCGCACCCTCTGGAATTCCTCAATTTCAGAATTCCGAACAAGTCATCCAGTCCCAGACTGCGGCCTGTCGCGGTCCGGTGTCACTCAGTCGAGATAGTCTATACAGGAGAAAAGAGGGCATTTCTACTTTGCCCGACCCCCCCTTGACAACGGCACCCAACCATGATTAACCTAACCCGACGTGCGTCATTTCACACGCACCATGTTTTGGAGGGGGAGATATGTTCAACCGAGTGCGACTCAGTGCGTCGCTGTTGTGCATTGCAGCATGGGGACTGGGTCAGGCTATGGCTCAGGTGCCGGTCGGAACACTAAACGGAGTGGTACACGACCAGACCGGCGGAGTGATGCAAGGGGCCACCATAACGGTCACCAACAGAGACACGGGCCGTGAGCGCCAGGTGGTTACAGCCGCTGACGGGTCGTTCCGTGTGTGGCCATTGATCCCGGGAAGCTATACACTGAAGGCCGCGGCGTCCGGATTCCGGACCCTGATCGAAATCGCAACGGTGCAAGTGGCGCAGGCCACCACGGTGGACTTGAACATGCAGGTCGGCGCGGCCGCCGAAGTCGTCAGCGTGCAAGGCGAAGCCGCCCAAATCGACTACGATAGCCATACCATCGGCGGCGTAATCACCCGCCAGGAAATCGAGAACCTGCCGCTCAACGGCCGCAGCTTCCTGAATCTGGCCATGCTGGAGCCGGGCGTCACCGTCTCGGCGAACAGTGTGGGTCAATATAACCGCTTGTTCGACGTGAATATCCTGGGCGCCGATTCCGGCAACGGCTCCGTGCGCATCACCGTGGACGGCGCCACCATCGCCGACTCGGTCACTGGAGGCACCCAACAGAACTTCTCCCAGGAGGTGGTGCAGGAGTTTCAACTGTCCTCCACGAACCTGGACCTTTCGAACGCCATCGGTGCGGGCGGCGCCATCAACATCGTGACCCGCGGCGGCACCAACGATTTCCATGGCGAGGTCTTCTTCTTCGACCGCGACCACGACTTCTCGGCTTATCCCTACCTGCAGCGCGATCCCAACGAACCGGCCAGTCCTTTTTTCGCGCGGCGCCAGTCCGGCTTCCACGTCGGCGGACCGATCAAGAAAGACAAGCTGTTTTTCTTTTCCTCCCTGGAGCACACCAACCAGGTGGGAGTCTATAGCGCGGTACCCAGCGATCCCCTCTTTCAGCAATTCTCGTCGTATGCCGCCAGTCCATTCCACGAAAACGAAATCGACGAGCGGCTGGACTGGCTGATCAGCCCCAGGCACAGCGCCAGTCTCCGCTACTCCCACGACGGCAATAACGGCTATGCGCCATCGGGCGGCGGCGAAATGCCTTCGGACTGGGATGTGAATAAGAACTGGGCCGATTCCGGCGTCTTCACCCTCACCAGCACGATCAATCCCTCTACGACCAATGAATTCCGCTACTCCTACACTTACTGGTCGAACCAGAACGACCCGCCCACCGCCGCGGAGTGCCCGGCGCCCTGCATCGGGTTGGGATTGCCCAACATGACGATTTACGGCGTATCCAACTTCACCATCGGGAATGCCACCAACGCGCCCCAAACCCGCGTCTTGCGCCGGAATATCTTCCAGGACAACATCAGCAAGACCAAGGGCGGCCATTCCATGAAATTCGGCGCTTACTGGGAGTATCAACAGGGCACCGGAACTTACGCGTACGCGGCGCCTGCGGCGGCCGAACTGTTCTCACCCGAGATCGTGACCGGCATTAACGGGTTCCTGGGCCAGGCGGGCCTCGGGGCGTACCAGATCAGCGTCCCTTCTTCCTACAACACGATTGGCGACATCCTGCAGCTTCCCGTAGCGGGATTTGAGATGGGCGTGGGCGATATCAACCAGCCGCCGTCCTATGACCATTCGAACGCCGACCACGACAATACATTTCACTTCTACTGGCAGGATAACTGGCGCGTGAAGCCGAAGTTCAGCCTGAATTACGGGTTGGCCTGGACCTACGAAAGCAACGCGCTCAACTACGATCTGACCAAGCCTGCGTATCTGGCGCCCATCTTCGGCGCGGGTAACCTGGGGAACGAGTTGCACACGCCCCATAATTTCAGCCCCATGTTGGGGTTTGCCTGGACCGTGGGCAACGATAACAAGACCGTGATTCGCGGCGGCGGCGGCATTTATTACGACACCATCAACCTGGAAGTCCGCCTGGAAGAGCGCGGTATGATCGGGCCGGCGGGCACCGGGCGCACGCTGCTCGGCGACAGCGTTTTCTTTTCTACCATCGCCCAGGTCAACGATTGGGCGAACCTCCTCCCGGCGCCCATACAGCCCACCAGCCTCTCCAGTAATCCGTTGGCCGCCCAGTATGGCCTGCCGGGGATCACGAACTTCACCGCGGCTGAACTGGTTCAACTGATTCCGCAGTTCTATGCCGGCGCGCAAGCCGAACTGGGACCTCCCGGCAATACCAGTCTGGCGATTCGCAACATCAACATCTTCAAAACGGGAACCGAGCTGCTGGCCCAGAATTTCCGGGCGCCCTATTCCGAGCACGCCAGCATTGGCATCCAGCGCGAAGTGCGCACCGACTTTGTAGTATCCGCCGATTTCGTTTTCCGGCAGTACATGCACCAGATGATCCGCGACACGGACCTCAACCACTTCTATAGCACCGCCGGTCCGGTGATCCCGGTCTGCACCGGGGCGCAGGCCGCAGACCCCCAGGCGGAATGCTCCACCGGCCCCATCCAGGCCATTATTAGTGGTGCGCGCTCGCATTACAAAGGGCTCCTGCTGAAAGCCAATAAACGCTTTTCGCACCGCGTCAGCGGGCAGTTGTCGTACGCCTACTCCGATCAGGTGGGCTACAACGGCATCGTTGACGACAACAACTGGTTCGCCTCCTGGGGACCCCAAGCCGGCCACCAGATCCTTACCGGCTCGTTCACCCTGGACCTGCCTTGGGGCATCCTGTTCTCGGGGATTACTTCATTCCAAAGCGTGGGACCCATCGAGCCCTTCATTTCCGGTGTGGACCTGAACGGAAACGGCGCGGTCGAAGCGGGGGAAACGGGTGGGACGCCGCTCCCGGGCGTCGGCTACAACCAACTCGGCGTCAATGAGGGAAAGGCTGCCCTGATCGCCGCCGTCAATCAATTCAACCAGGGCCACCCCAACGAGCAACTGGCTCTGCCCGCGAACTTTTCTTTCCCGCGCAGCTTTA
Source organism: Bryobacteraceae bacterium (assembly GCA_050011755.1). Lineage (GTDB taxonomy): Bacteria > Acidobacteriota > Terriglobia > Bryobacterales > Bryobacteraceae > Bog-159. The sequence continues at coordinate 5,046 of JBEKIM010000434.1, forward strand.
ACTCGCAGGATATTCGCTTGACCAAAGTGATCAACCTGGGAACGGAGCGCGCTAAACTATCGCTGATCGGCGAGTGCTTCAACGTTTTCAACATCGCCAACCTGGGCGGCTACAGTTATAACCTGGGTTCGAGCGCCGCCGGATTCGGAGTGCCGACCAGCGCCGACTCGAACATCTTCGGTTCGGGCGGTCCGCGCGCCTTCCAGTTCGCCGCCAAGTTCAATTTCTGACGGTTTAAACTGGAAGTTCGGACTTTCTCGTAATGACTGGCCTCTTGCCCCGCGGCGCACCGTTGAAAACCCAATTGGGGGGCGGGCAATCATGCCAGGATTGGCCGCCCTCCAAATCGAGTTTTCATCGCATTTGGTGGCCCGCAGGGCCATCCTGACACGCTTTAGCGTGCCGGCGGGACTTTGCAGTCCCGCTGAGATTTTCCCGCCTGTCCCGGCACTGCATCGGTGGAGAACCTCGGCCGAACCTCACGGAGACCGAAAAATCATGGAAGCCGTCCGGCGGATTGGCTTCGTCCGTTTTTTCAACGGGCGCCAAACAAACAACTTATTGGGTTCGTTCGTCATAAAACGCGATTCGCTCCGCCGAAACCATCCCCCACTCCGTTGAAAACCCAATTGGGGGGCGGGCAATCATGCCCGCAGCCGCCTCTCCAGGCGGCTAAGCCGGCTGGAAAGCCGGCTGCGGCCAGGATTGGCCGCCCTCCAAATTGAGTTTTCATCGCATTTGGTGGCCCGCAGGGCCATCCTGACACGCCTTAGCGTGCCGGCGGGACTTTTAAGTCCCGCTGAGATTTTCCCGCCTGTCCCGGCACTGCATCGGTGGAGAACCTCGGGCGAACCTCACGGAGACCGAAAAATCATGGAAGCGGTCCGGCAGATTAGCTTCGTGCGTTTTTCAACGG
>JBEKIM010000435.1:0-5934 GCA_050011755.1 Bryobacteraceae bacterium
AGTACGGATACGGTGTCCCCTCCTTCGTTGGCGGACACCAGATCCGGGATGCCGTCGCCGTTCAGATCTACGGCGATCACCGCCGCGGGTTGCTTGCCGGCGCGCAGGTTGACAGGCGGCTTAAACGTGCCGTTGCCTTTCCCCAGCAACACCGAGATGGCGCCGGCGTCTGCGTCCGCGACCGCCAGATCGTTCTTTCCATCGTTGTTCAGGTCGGCAATAGCCACCCATACCGGAGACGCTCCGGTTTTGTATGTCGGCGCGGAATGAAAAGCTCCGCTGCCCGTGCCAATGAGCACGGATACCGTCGCATCGTCCGCGTTGGCCGTCACCAGGTCCAAAATGCCATCGCCATTCAAATCGGCGGCGCCGATCCCTTGGTCCGCGAAGCCCACGGCCACCTGGGACAAGCTACCGAAGGTGCCGTCTCCATTGCCCAGGAATACCAAGATGCTTGAGCCGCCGCCCGAGCAGGACACCAGATCGATGTGGCCGTCCCGATTCAGGTCCGCGGCCAACAGGGAGCCGTAGCCGACCGCATCCGAGATGACCTGGGGCGATTGAAAAGTGCCGTCGCCGTTGCCCGCAAGGTACAGCGCCTGGTAGGCCGATCCGCTCGCCCCCACCACGGCCACGTCCGGCTTATGATCGCCGTTGAAATCCGCAATTGCCAGTGCCGATATCCCGCTCGCGTTCGCGGCGCCCGTGGATGTCGTGATCGCTTCGCCAAATCCTCCGGTGGTCGCTCCGAGCAGTACCGAGATGCTATTCCCATAGTTGCCTGTCACCAGATCGGGAATCCCGTCTCCATTCAAATCCGCCGCCATAACGATCGCGCAGCCGGAACCCCCGCCGGCGTACTGAGCCGGAGGCTGAAACGTTCCATCCCCATTACCCAGCAGAACGGATACGCCCCCGGTCTGATTGGCCACCGCGATATCCGCCCTGCCGTCGCGATTGAAATCGGCCACCGCGACGCCGTGCGGGCTGGCGCCGGCGGGATAGCCGACCGGCGGCTGGAATGTGCCATCCCCATTGCCCAGCAGTACCCAGACGACGCCAGGTGTTGTCGAGTAATCCGCGGCAACCAGGTCCAGCTTGCCATCCCCGTTAAAATCCGCGAGCGCCACGCCAACAATATAATCGCCCACGGTGATGTTTGCTGGCGTTTGGAAGGTGCCGTCGCCCTTGCCCAGCATGACCGTGACGCCGCCGGGATAGAGGGCGAAATCCCCCAGGACCGCGTCGGCCTTGCCATCGCCGTTCAGATCGCCGAGCGCGACGGTATTTGGCCCCAACCCGCCGATCCCCGCCGGAAAGTCCCGCAGCACGTTCTTAAAAGAAAAGCTCTGCGCCGAGAGCGAGCCCAGGCAGAAAGCGACGAATAAGCAAATCCTCATAATCCCCATATGGTGCTTTAGACGGAAATATTCCGGACATTTTGCTTTGGAAGCAGGATGCCCGGACGCCCCACGCTAGAATGGGGATTCCGGATGCCACAGAGAATCTCCCCGGCCCGTTCCGTACATGGGTCTATCACGCTGCCCGGCGATAAATCGATCTCGCACCGCTATGCCATGATCGCTTCCATCGCCGAAGGCCCCAGCCGGATTCAGAACTATTCGACGGGCGCCGATTGCCATTCCACGCTTGACGCCATGCGGGCGCTGGGCGTGTCCGTGGAAGAAAATGGAACCGAAGTGACGGTCGGCGGCCGCGGTTTGGACGGCCTGCGTGCGTCCGCCGCGGACCTGGACGCCGGCAACTCCGGATCGACCATCCGCATGCTCTCGGGCATTCTGGCGGCACAACCGTTCGTGACACGCATCGGCGGCGATGAATCGCTCTCCCGCCGGCCGATGGCCCGTATCATCGAGCCGCTCTCCAGAATGGGTGCGTCCATATCCGCGCGCGAAGGCCGCTTTCCGCCGCTCGAGATCCACGGCGCGCGCCTTCGGCCCATCGATTATCCGCTGCCCGTTCCCAGCGCCCAGGTGAAGACCTGTGTCCTGTTCGCCGGATTGTATGCGGAAGGCGAGACCATAGTGCGCGAGCCGGTGCGTTCGCGCGATCACACGGAGATCGCCCTGCGGGAATTCGGCGCGGACTTGCGCATCGCGGCCAAAACCATCGCGCTCACCGGACGGCCCAAGCTCAGCGGACGCGACCTGATTGTGCCTTCCGACCTTTCTTCAGCGGCTTTCTTTATCGTGGCGGCGCTGCTGCTGCCCGGCTCGAGCCTCACCATCCGCGGAGTCGGCCTGAATCCCACGCGGTCCACGCTGCTGGATTTTCTCGCGGGCATGGGCGCCGCCATCCGGATTACGGAAATCGCAGGCCGCAACGGAGAATTATCCGGCGAACTGCAGGTGAACGGTTCGACGGTGCGCGGCGGAACGATCGAGAAGGAAACCACGGCCGCGCTCATTGACGAGATCCCGGTGCTCGCGATCCTCGGCGCCGCCAGCGACGAAGGCCTTACGATTCGGGATGCCGGCGAATTGCGCATCAAGGAGACCGACCGCATCGCCACTATCGTCGAAAACCTGCGCCGGATGGGGGTGCAAGTGGAGGAGTTACCCGATGGCCTCTCGATTCCCGGCCGCCAGCGCTTCCACGCCGCCGAACTGGACTCGTTCGGAGACCATCGCATCGCGATGGCATTCGCTATCGCGTCATTGTGCGCGGATGGCGAATCCACGATCCACGGCGCGGGGGCTGCTTCCGTTTCGTTCCCCGAGTTTTTCGAAACGCTGGGGTCTCTTACGGCCGCGAGCCGGTAGAAGCTTTCCGCAGATCCACGATCAGCGCATCCAGAGCTATCGACTTCTGGATATTGCGCCGGATCAATTGGGCCACATCGTCCACTCTTTTCACCGCTTCGCGGATCCAGGCGAAAGACACCCTGCGCGCCACCGGCTCCAAGTCCGCGCGCAGGTCCGGGTTGCGTAGCTCGCCGCCCGATTCGCGCAACACCAGGACGTCCCGAAGCAGATCGTAGAGCACCTTCAGGTGCAGTTCCAGCTTGTCGCTCCTGGTGCGGCCTATGGCTTCGGAATAGGGCACCCAAGCGTCAAACGGCGTGACGCCGGCGGCCACGCGCAGCAGCGTGAACATGGCCTCGCGGCGCTTCTCGTAGGCTTCCAGATCGAGGGAAACGGCCACGCCGGGGCTGCCGCCGCTGAGCGCCGCGCGGCGCTCGGCATGGTCCATCCCGCGCGAGCGCACGAAATCGAGCGTTTCCCCGGCCGAAACCGGTACGAACTGAAACGGCACCGCGCGCGACCGGATGGTTGGCAGCAAATCGTAGGCGTTCTCCGCGGTCATGATCAGCACCAGGTACGGCGACGGCTCTTCCAGCGTCTTCAGCAGCGCGTTGGCGGCATGTTCTCCGGCGCGATCCACATGATCGATCAGGAACACGCGGCGGCTGCCATGATTGGGCGCCAGTTTGGCCCACTCGCGCAGCAGCCGGGTCTGGTCGATGGAGATCTGGCGCAGCGGCCCGTCCGGCGGAAACGTCACGAAATCCGCGTAGGAGGCGAACAGCAGCGGATCCTGATTGCGCTTATCGGCCGGCCAGCGCTCGCGCGACGCGACGATTTCCAGATTCTCCGGCAGGCTGAGATCGTCGCGCTCGATCTGCTCCGCATGGCCCAGCAGCCGCGCGGCCAGGCGGCGCGCCATGGTGGCCTTACCCACGCCTTCCGGCCCGGCGAAAAGCAGCGTCTGGGCCAGGCGGTCGCGCGCGATCATCTGTTCGAGCGCCGCGCCGACGTGCGGGTTGCCCCAGAAGCGCTCAAACATACGGCGCGACGGCTTTCCAGATTTCGTCCGCCATCGGCCCCACGCCGGCGCGGCCGTCCACAATGCGGAAGCGTTGCGGGTGGCGCGCCGCCAGCGCGTGATACGCCGCATACACCTGGCGATGGAATTCGGGCGATTGCTCGTCCATGCGCGTCTCGCTGTGCGGGTCGGAGGCATTGCGCGCATGCGCGCGCGCCAGGCTGGTTTCAGCGTCGATATCGATGAGCAGGGTCAGATCGGGCGCCAGGCCGCGGCACGCGATACGGTCGAGCGCCATTACGGTTTCCGCGCCCAAGCCGCGTCCGCAGCCCTGATAGACTAGCGTGGAATCTGTGAACCGGTCCGACAGCACCACTTTGCCCGCAGCCAGCGCGGGCACGATCCACTCGTCCACGTTTTGCGCCCGGCAGGCGAAATACAGGAGCATTTCAGCCGTGGGAGCCAGTTCCTGATTGGCGGCGTCGAGCAGGATGCGGCGGATCTCGATGCCGATGCGCGTTCCGCCGGGTTCGGCGGTTTCGAGCACATCGCGGCCGCGCGCGCGCAAGCGTTCGGCGAGCAAGCGCATCTGGGTGGTTTTCCCCGAACCGTCCATGCCTTCAAATGTGAGGAACAGGCTGCGTTTCTGCATGCGGAAGTTTCATTGTAGCGAAGCGCCTCGCTGGGGCTCTATGCGACCGGGTTGCGCAGGATGCCGATGCCCTCGATCTCCACTTCCACCACGTCGCCGGGACGCATGGCACGGGTGCTGCCGGGCGTGCCGGTATAGATGACGTCGCCTGGAACCAGCGTCACCCAACGGCTGACCCAGCTTACGATCGCCGCACAATCGAAAGTCAGATCCGCCGTGGACTGCTTCTGCACCGTTTCGCCGTTGAGGCGCGTTTCGAGCATCAGGTTGCCGTAATCCAGGTCCGTCGAGATAGCCGGACCCAGCGGGGCGAAGGTGTCGGCGCCTTTCGCGCGCCACCATTGCAGATCCTTTTGCGGCCCATTCTGCCAATCGCGCTCGCTGACGTCGTTGCCGCAGGTGACCCCGAAGATGGACGCGCCGGGACCGACGACGATGACCAGTTCGCCTTCAAAATGCACATTGACGGCGTCCGGCGGGATGACGATCGGATCGCCCGGATTCTGCAAGGCGCTCACCGGCTTGTAGAACATCTCCGGACGCGCGGGCGCCTGGCGGTCTCCCAGGTGGCTCTTGTAATTGCGGCCCACGGCGAGAATCTTGGAAGGCCGGCACGGAAATAGCAGTTTCACCGCGGCGAGCGGATGGGCGGCGCCGGTCTCTGCGCGCGCGCCGAACAAGTCCCCGCGGATCTCGCGGACGGCTGGGCCATCGAGGATGCCATAAGCGGTGGTGGATTCCCGCTGGTATCGAACGTACTGGGTCATGCAGCCATGTTAATACCTGGCTCTCCCGCCACGGCGAACTGAAGTTCGCCGCTGCACGCTGAAGCGTGTCAGGATGGCCCTGCGGGCCACCAAATGTGATGAAGACTCAATTTGGAGGGCGGCCAATCCTGGCCGCAGCCGGCTTTCCAGCCGGCTTAGCCGCTGAAAGGCGGCTGCGGGCATGATTGCCCGCCCCCCAATTGGGTTTTCAACGGTACGCCACGGGGGCACTGGGCACTCGCTACAATGACGGTTCATGCGACACCGGTCGGCTGTGCGCGACACGCTCGAATACTGGATGGCGCTGGCCGTGGTCGATTCACTGGCATGGACCCCGCTGCCGATGGCCAACTGGCTGTCGCGCGGATACGCGGGGCTGCTCGATATGGCGCTGCCGCGGCTACGCAGGGTGGCCATGCGCAACCTGGCGATGGCTCTGCCGGATCTGGACCGCGCGGCACATCGGCGCATCGCGGATGGGGTATTTCGCTCCATCGCCCGGCTGTTGGTGACCTTCGCGCGATTTCCACGCATCCATCGCGGCAACATCGGCGACTGGATCCGCTACGAAGGCTTCGAACATTTCGAACAAGCCCGCCAGCGCGGCCGCGGCGTGCTGTTTGCGACCGCGCACCTGGGCAACTGGGAACTGAGCGCCTTCGCGCATGCCTGGATGGCCGCCCCCATGTACGTCGTGATCCGGCCCCTCGACAATGCCAAAATCGATGC
>JBEKIM010000436.1:0-5928 GCA_050011755.1 Bryobacteraceae bacterium
TCTTCAACGGCCTTGCGGTGAGCAGATTTGGGACCACCGCGGGGATGGAGGTTTTGTGGACTCTGAAGTACGCGGGCACACCTGCACGTCTGGCCCGCCGCATGCAGGTTCTGCGGCCAGTCAGGCAAGAATTGCTATTCGGCAGCCGGCAGAGTGAAATGGAATGTCGATCCCACCCCGAGTTTAGACTCCATCCATATTCGGCCGCCCTGCCATTCGATGGCCTTCCGGCAGAATGCCAGTCCCAATCCGTTTCCTGGGTATTCTTTTCCGTGCAGGCGCCTGAACACCCTGAACAGGCGGCCCTGGAAGGCGGGGTCTATACCCGGACCATGGTCTTCAACCGAGAATTTCCATTCGAGCTCCGCCCGTTTGGATGAGATGTGAACGCGCGGGGAGGTGCTGTCACAGTATTCGATGGCATTCCTGACCAGATGCCGCATAACTCTGACCAGCGCTTCGAAATCTCCAATCACCGAAGGCAAAGGATCGTGCGTAATGCCGGCACGCCGTTCTGTGATGAGATTCTCAGTCAAGAGGAGCGCCTCGCGCAGGACCGCTTCCATGTCCACCCGGCCGAACGGCCGCTCGCCGGTGCGCGTAGCCCAATAGTCCACTACGTCACCGAGCAGATACTGCGCGCTGGCAGCCCCCTCCTGAATGCGCGCCAGGTACTCGCCGGCATCGGTCTCGGCCATCAGTTGACTGTACGACGAGATATCCCGGAGAGACTCGCGCAAGTTGTGAGCCGCCATCGAGACAAACTCTTCAAATTCCGCGTTGGCCCGGTCCAACTGCCTGCGGAGCTCATGGCAGTCCCGAGTTTCCAAGTCGAGCGCCTGGCGTAAACGCTCGATCTCGTCTTCCATGCGTCTTGGGTCGGGGGCGGCCATTTCTCAGTCCCCGCGGCGGGGTTCGTACGGTGGGCGGCGAGTGGGAATCGTAAACATGAAAGTTGCGCCCCGCCCAGCTTCCGATTCCACCCAGATGTGCCCGCCCTTGCGCTCAATGATCTTCTTGCAAAGCGCCAGGCCGATGCCGGTGCCGGGAATTTCCAGGCCATGCAGCCGTTTGAACATTCCGAATATGCGCACCAGGTTCTTCGGATCGATACCGATTCCGTTGTCCCGCACGGCAAACAGCCACGCATCCCCGTCTCTCTCCGCCGAAACATGGATTCTCGGAATTTCGTGGCTTCGGTACTTGATGGAATTGGAAATAAGGTTCTGGAAGACCTGGGTCAACATCACCTCTTCGGCGACCAACGTGGGCAAAGGATCGGAAGTGACGATGGCGCCACTCTCCGCAATCGCGGCCTCGAGGTTCAACAGAGCTTTGGCGAGAACCGCTCCGCAGTCGAGCGAGGCGAAGCTGTCCTCTGCGCGCCCCGTGACTTCCCAATACGCGAGTAGCGCCTTTAGCAGAGCTTCTATCCTTAAGGCGCCTTCCACCGAATAGGACATGTACCGGTCTGCTTCCTTACCCAGTTTGCCTGCATATTCCTGCCCCAAAAGCTCGGTAAAGTTAACGACCATGCGGAGAGGCTCCTGTAAGTCGTGCGTCAGCGCATAGGCAAAATGCTGTAATTCCGCGTTGGTGGTCCGGAGCGCCTCCTCAGCCCTTTTGCGTTCTGTTACATCCTCAATCGCCAGCAGGATGCTCCGCGTTTGCGCGGTCGGATTGAACATCTCGCTGGCATTGAGCAGCATCACTTTCCGTCCGACGTGTTCGAAGTCGTGAGTCACTTCGAAGTCCCGGAAAGTCGAGCGCGCCGGGAGAATGTTCTCCAGTAGTTCACGCAGTTGCGGAATATTCCATTGTCCGTTTCCCAAGTTGTAGATCAGGCACTCTTCGGTCTCCTCCGGCACGGCCTGGAACACATCGTAGAACGCCCGGTTCGCTTTCATGACTTGCAGGTTCTGGTTCAGGATGACCAGGGGCTCGCGCACCGTTTCTACGATGGCCTCGGCGAAGTCCTGACCGCGTTTGGCGGCGTCGATATCGATCAACAGGAGCACGGCGCCGTCGGTCTTGCCATTCACTCCCACCGACGGGAGGATGCGCAACGAATACCACCGGCCGTGCGAGTCGCGGATGTCGCGGTACTTCCGGCTGCCGCCTTCCATGGCATCCAACAGCAAGCGCCGCAGTTCGGGAAGTTCCAATTGCGGCTGGAGGTCGGTAATGGATCGGCCCACATCGGAGGCGATCAGATTCAACATCGGTTCAATCGCGCGCGTAAAGCGGCGAATACGCAAGTCCCGTCCGACCATCACCAGGGGAATGCTAATGCTTTCGAGAAGATTGGCCAGATCCCGGTTGACTCTGCTGAATTCCAGGTTACTGACCTTGAGCTCTTCGTTCAAGGTATTGAGCTCTTCGTTGGCCGATTCCAATTCTTCTTGCGCGGTTTCCAGCTCTTCGTTCCCCGCCTGCGCCTCTTCGTTGGCCGCTCTGAGCGCTTCGACGGTGGACGAGTGATCTTCGGCAATAGACTGCAGATACGCTTTGCTCGCGATCAGCTCGCGCCGCAGACGGTCGCTTGCCCCGCTCTCCTCGGCCGCGGGCGTGCGCTTCACCTCCGGGCTACGCTTTCCCTTAACCTCCTCGAATAGGACCAGGAAGTAACGTTGCCCGGAGGAAGCCGCGCTCCTGAACGGGACGACCTCGATGGTGACCCCTTTTAACTGGCCGTCGTCTTCGATCCGGAAGCCCTCTTCCCTGGCTGCTACGTTGTGCTGCCGGGCAGTCTGGATGGCCTTGCCCATGCCCGCGACTAAGCCTTCACGCGCCAGTTTCAGAAGGTTCTGGGTGGGTTGGCCGGGCGAAAGCTCAAGGTACGGAGACGTGCGGCCCCGGACTTGAACGATGCGCATGGCGTCGTCGATGACGGCGCCCGGGGGGCCATGTTCGGCCAGCACCAGCCGGTCGGCCTCCCTCAGCACCTCCGGCCCATCGCGGCCCTCCGCGGTTTTCCGCGGGAGGAGCGCCCGGCCTTCGGCGCGCCGGCCTTGGCTCAGGCTTGGCTCCGGAGCGCCCGCCGCCGGCCGCAGGCAGTAGATCCTGTGGATACTTACCTGATGAAACGACTCGTACAGCGTGCCGATGCTTTCCGACGGGCCGACCACCAGGAAGCCCGCCGGCTTGAGGGCGTAATGCAGGACTGACAAAACCTTACGCTGCAATACAGGTCCCAGGTAGATCAGCACGTTGCAGCAACTGATCAGGTCCAGCTTGGAGAAAGGGGGGTCCTCGGCCAGGTTATGGCGGGCGAAAACGCACGCATCACGAATGATCTTTGAAATCTGGTAGCCGCGTTCGGAATGGACGAAGAACCGCGCCAGGCGCTGCGGCGAGACGTGCGCAATCTCGGAGTTCTTGTATATGCCGGCGCGGGCTTTTACCAACGCTGTCTCGCTGATATCGGTGGCGAAAATCTCGAACGGAACGCTCTCCCCCTTCTCGTCCAGGAATTCCATCAGGCAAATGGCGATCGAATAGGCCTCCTCACCCGTCGCGCATCCGGGCACCCAGATTCGGATAGGATACCCCGACTCCCTATTCTCTAACAGAGTTGGAAACACGTGCGCTTTCAGATCCTCGAAGAGTGCCGGCTCCCGAAAAAAAGCGGTGACGGTGATCAGACAGTCCTCGCACAAAGCGGTAGCTTCCTCGCGGTGCTGCTCGAGATGCCGGCCATATTCTTCCAGGTTCTGGAATCCCCGGAGAGTCATGCGCCGCTTGATGCGCCGGGACAGGGTGCTGGGCTTGTAGCGCGTGAAGTCCACTCCCGCGGAGTTCCGCACCAGCCGCAGAATCTTGGCCAAGGCCGCATCGGGCTCCGGCTCAATGGCATCCTGAGAGTGGATGGCCGAACGGCCATCGCGCGCGATAGCGGTCAATTTCCGGGCGATCCCTGCTGGTGGCAGGACAAAATCCGCCACACCGGCGGCGATGGCGCTGCGCGGCATGCTGTCGAACTTCGCGGTCCCCACTTCCTGGGCGAAGGTGACGCCGCCCGCGGCCTTGATCGCCTGAAGGCCCAGCGTCCCATCGGATGCGGTTCCCGACAGAACCACACCGAGCGCTCTACTGCCACGGTCCGCCGCCAGGGCGCGGAGAAAAGCGTCGATCGGCATGTTGCGGCCACCGGTTGGCCGGGGCGGCGTCTGCAGGACTCCATCGGAAATGCTCAAATTGCAGCGCGGCGGAATCACGTAAACACGATTGGCCTCGACGCGCGTCGCGCCTTTCACTTCAGAAACGGGCATTTTGCTGGCTTTGGAAAGCAGCTCTGTCAGATGGCTCTCGTGACTCGGATCTAGGTGCTGAATCAGGACGAATGCTAAGCCCGTATTATCCGGCAGTTCGCTGAGCAACTCCGTGAACGCCTCCAGGCCGCCCGCGGAGGCACCTACGCCAACAATGCCGGCGGGACTGCCGTCAACGTGCTCAGCGGTTGGCCGCGTGATGGCCGACGCGGAAACGCGCGTTACCGCCGCCCGACCACTGCCGCTTCGTTTTGCCAAACCCAACCACTGCCTTTCTCGCCGGAACCAACTGGCGCCATCATCCGAACCGATCCGCGGCCAACAAAGCACGCGGAGGGCCACTCTCGCTCATTTACGCCGCGATAATCCGGACGGTTCGCCGCTTGCCGACCGACTCAAATTGTAGCGCCATGTGGATGTCGGGGGGGCGCGCCGCGCTCGCTGGGGATTGTGCAGGATTATGCACCATTGTGCATTGCGGGCGTGGCGCAAATTTCGACCGAACGAAGCCAATTTATCGTTTAGAATCAGCGTAATTATGTGATCACCAGGCGGAAGATAAAGCGGAAATGGGGACGGGCTAGCCTTGCCTGGTTGCCGTTCCGGCGCGCGCGAGCAGATCCGTGACGATCTTGCCGATCTCCATGAACTGATCGAGCCCGGAGGGCTTGGTGATGAACTGGGCGACTCCCAAGTCCTTGAGCAGTGCCTCGTCCCGCCGGGACCGGGAAGAACTCCACACGCACACAGGAATGCCTGCCAGATGTCCGGCGCTGCGGATCTCGCGCATGATGTCTTCGCCGGTATACTTGGACAGGTTCAGATCCACCAGGATCAGGTCTGGAATGGCTGCATCCGCATAGGCCCCCTGCCTGCGGATGAAAGCCAGGGCTTCGCCTCCATTCAGCAGGTGCACCAGTTCAAATTGAAGATCTTGTTTCTTCAGCGCCCGGTCGAGAAGGTAGACGTCCGAGCCGTTGTCCTCAATGACCAGGATGCGGGCAGCGCGAATTGCAGAAGCGTTCTTCAAGCTTCCCCCTCAGCCTTCATCATTCCATACTCGTCGGCGGCGCCACTTGCGGCGGCACCTGTCTGGCCCTGACGATCCAACGCTGGGGCGCCGGTCCGACGAAGTAGAAAGGGTAACAGGTTACCATGGTCAGAACGTTTTCGCCTGACGGAGCGAGTACCTTTACATCGTTCGGCTCTACCACTTTGAGCGACTCGACTTCGTATTTGAAATCGCCCTTCAGCGTAGAGAACTGAATCTCGTCCTTGAGCCTCAAATCCTTCAGCAGGCGAAAGAACGTATCCCGGTGTCCGGCCACGCCCACGTTCCCGGCCTCGCCCGGCAAAGCCGTGCCTGGGATATGTCCGACTGCGCGCCGCAGCGCGGTTTTGGTTACCCCTTCGACGACCACTACGGAGAGCAGCAGTCGCGGGATCTTGATCCGGCCGACCAGGCCGTCCGCCTTGGGTGCGGCGCCGGACCCGGCCTTCGGAGAAATGTAGGGCCGCGATGGAGGCCGGTTCTGGGCCGCCGTACGTCGTGCGCGAAGCTGGCGGTCGAGATCCTGGCTCGCGCGCCGCTGAAAAACCCAGGCGTCTACCAGAGCGAATCCGCAGTAGGCCAGCAGCAAGATACCACAGCCGAAGA
>JBEKIM010000437.1:0-5924 GCA_050011755.1 Bryobacteraceae bacterium
ACGAAAACTCGTTTGTTTATTTTCGCCGCTGTCGCCGTTATTGGGGCTTTCGGCGTTTGCGGGCAGCAAGCATTCGCACAGGAATCGGTTTTGAATCCGCACCTTCATAGCGTAGTCATCGCAAGGGCGCCGGTGCAGTCCGATGTCGTGCCCGATGCCACCGCCTCGCAAGTTCACCAGTTGTACACCACGCTGAACGAACTTCCGCCGCTCGATAGCAGCAACAACCCGGAATGGCCTTGCGGCGGCGGCGGCGCGGATCCCGATTGCTCCACCATCGCCCAGGGTGGACTGGTTATCGGGTTCCCGTTCTATACCTGGCCCCTCGCCACCTGCACCAGCAGCACGGATGCTTGCGGCGAAGTCACCTGGATGTTTGAAACCGATGTCACCAGCACCAAGACGAAAATCGATGTTTCGGTCACGGTAACGCAGGGCACCACGACCAAAACCACCATTTACTCCAGCGGCACCCTCAGCGCAGGCAACAACCCCGGTGCGGGCTACACCGAAGTGTACGCCCTGCCAGTGGCGTTCGGCTCCGGGGACTGTGCGACAGGCACCTGCGGTACGCCTGTTGCGGGCCCCGCCACGATCACCGTAGTCACCACGATCGGTAAACAGAAAGCTACCGGCGTCGCCACCATCACCTTGCAGTAGTTCGTCGGCAGGGCCGCGCCGAGCGGGTTGCCTACTCCGCTGCGCTCCGCCCGCACGAGGGGGCGCGGCGGGGTTTCCTCAGCCCTCTTACCCATTCCCTATTCCGCTTTCAGTAGCAAATCCACTTCCGCGCGCGCCGGAGCGGACGCCTGCGCGCCCAATCGCGTCACCGAGATCGCGGCCGCGGCATTGGCGAAACGGACCGCGCGGTCCGTCGCTTGGCCTTCCGCCAGGGCCACAGCCAAGGCGGCATTGAAGGTATCGCCGGCCGCCGTTGTATCCCGGACTTCCACCGGAAACGCCGGCGTGTGGAACGACTCGGCATCGCTCGAATAGTAGGACCCTTCATCGCCCAGCTTTAAAACCACGCTGCGCGGTCCAAGCTTGCGCAAAGCCCTCGCCAGTTCGGGCGCCTCCGCCGGCGTGACGCGCGTCGGCGCACGGCCCAACAGCATCTGCGCTTCGGTTTCATTGGGTGTCAGGATGTCCACGCGCGCCAGCAGTTCGCCGGGCAATGGCTGCGCGGGCGCAGGATCCAGCATCGTGCGCAGTCCTTCCTCTCGTGCCAGGGCCATGGCGGCCGCCACGGTATCGAGCGGCGTTTCCAATTGGAACAAAGCCACGCCCGCGCCGTGAAACACTTTGCGCATCGCTTCCACGTCGGCCGCTGCCAGCGCGTAGTTGGCGCCCGCGGCCACCACGATAGAATTCTGTCCCGCTTTGTCGACCCAGATCAAGGCCACGCCGGTGGGTTGCGATTTGGAGGCGTGTACCGCGCTGACGTCCACTCCGGCGGCAGCCAGACTGGCCTTCAGATGGTCGGCGAATACGTCGTACCCCACCCGCCCGATCATGCGCACCGCCACCGCCCCCGCCCCCAGTCTGCCTGCCGCGCAGGCCTGGTTTGCGCCTTTGCCGCCGGGGATCGTCTGGAAGTCGCGGCCCAGCACGGTTTCGCCTGGAACGGGCAGGCGATCGACCGACACCACGAAATCCATGTTCAGGCTGCCGACCACCACCAGGGAGGGTATCATCTCGCCAGGTCGATGCCCAGTTTCTTCAGCTCTTCGGAATAGTATTTGCGATGCAGCAGGTCCCACTCTTCGCTGCCCTCGGGAATCTCGCGCTTTTGCGAGCGGATCTTCTGCCGCGCAAAGCGGTCGACCTTCTCCTCGGCGGTCAGCACTTCGGTGATATCGCGGACGATCTCCAGCCGCACTTCGTTCAGGTCCTTCTTCATGCGCAGTTCGCGCGTCTTGCGCAGCGCCACGATGATCTTGTGCGACATGTCGGTGATCTTGTCGCGCGAAAGCTTCATCTGGTCGTGTGTATCGCGTCCGGAGGCGCGAATCACTTTGCGTTCCGCGATCATGGTGTTCTTGACCTTGCGGAACATCTCCTGGTAACTGACGCCTTCCCGCCGCATATATTCGGCGTACTGCTGCAAAATCTCGCGAACTTCGTCGTTGAGGCGGTCTTCGACGGCTAGTTCCTCGGTGATGATATTGCCGACGATCTCGGCGACCGCCTGTGGATTGTTGGTCTCAATCGAAGCAGGCGTCAGTTTCTTCACCAATTCACGGGAGAGATAGGCGATGAATTCCCTGGGAAGCAACATCCTATGTGTTTTCTGACCGGCGAAACCTGTAGTTTACCAAATCGGACGTGGCGCACGCTTCAGCGTGGCGGACTTCATCAGTCCGCCACGCGTGGCGCCTCCACCGTCCCATTCAAGCCGAAAACGGAAGAACTTCCTCCCGCTGCGGGTCGAACCGGATGCGGCGCTTCTCCAGATAGCTCTGGTTGGCCAGCAGCGCGGCTTGCGCGGCGCGATGGCCGATATACACATCCGCGTTCGGCAGCTTGCGCGAACGGCAGCAATCCAGAAAATTGCCGGCATGCTGGGCCGTGATATCGCCGGGAATGCGCCGGATCACGGGCTCGGAGTTTTTTTCCGCGGCCCGGAATTCATACCGGTTGCGGTTGATGAACAGGCGTCCGAAGGATCCCAGGAACTCTACATGGTACTCGGGGCCGTTGTCCACCGCCAAAGAAACGAAGCTAACGGTAAAGCCGCCTGGATACTCGTAGAGCGCGTTAATGGTGTCGGGCGCGTTGCGTCCGTCGTGAAAATCATAGTAAACGCCGCCCGCCGCCACCGCGGAAGTAGGGCCATCCTGATCCATGAACATGTGCGCCACGTCGATCCAGTGCGCTCCAAAATCGGTGAGCTTGCCGCCCCCGAATTCCAGGAAGGCGCGGAAATCCAGATACTGCGCCGGATTCCAGTCGCGATACTTCACCGGCCCCAGAAAGCGTACCCAATCCAGATTGGCGGGCTTCTGCGCAGGCTCGGTGGGGAGGGCGCGGTTGGCGCCGCCGTGCCATACGCAATCCACGTGCGAAATCTTGCCCAGCATGCCGGAGCGTACGAACCGTTCCCGCGCCTCCAGGTAAATCTCGCCGGAGCGCTGCTGCATGCCGACCTGGCACACGCGATTGTTCACCCGCGCCGCGCGCACAATCTCGGGCCCTTCCTCGCGCAGACGCGTGAGCGGCTTCTCCACGTACACGTCCTTGCCGGCGTTGAGCGCATCGATGGCGATGGCTTTGTGCCAATGGTCCGGCGTGGCGATCAGCACCGCCTCCAGGCCGCTCATCTCCAGCAGCTTGCGATGATCCGCAAACGTCTGCGCGCCGGGGGCCTGCGCCACGGCTTTGGCGGTGCGGTCGCCGAAGACATCGCAGACCGCGCGCAGATCCACTTCCGCGGTCTTCTGAAAGATTCCCGCGACGTACAGGCCGCGGTCGCCGCAACCGATCAGCCCGAACTGGATGCGCTCGTTCGCGCCCAGGATCCGCGAGTATGAGAGGGCCGTCAACGCGGCCGCTTGAATTCCTTCCCGGCGGGTTAGCATGTCGAGCCTATCATAGCGCCGTGCCGCCGTGGCGCACGCTTCAGCGTGGCGGCGGGACTTTTGAGTCCCGCTCTGCTGAGTCGCCAAACAGCGCATAATAGTTGCATGGCTTACCGCGCCGTCCTTTTACTCCCGCTGCTGCTAGGCACGCTCTTGGCGCAGTACGGCACGACGCCCAAGGCCTCCGCGCAGGAATACCCGGCCCACGCCAAACTGGATAAGATTTCAATCGGCGCCGAGTACCTGGTGCATAGCTTTTCACGAGGCCGCCAGATGTTCATCGCCAAGGATTATCTGGTAGTGGAAGTGGCTCTCTTCCCGGCTAAAGGCGAAAACCTGCTGGTGAATACCGCCCAGTTCGGCTTGCGTGTCAACGGCCGCAAGGAAGCTCTCCAGCCGCAGGGCCCCGAATTCGTGGCGGAGTCTTTGAAGTACCCTGAGCAGAGTAGCGGTCCGCACGCGGTGGCGGGATTGGGCCCCCTGGTCCTGGGGCAGCCCCGGCAGACCGAGCGTTTCCCCGGCGATCCGAATGCCCGGACTGGACCGGCTCCGGGCGGCACAGACGATAACCCCACCGGCGCGGACAAAGACCCCCCTGTGAAGGCCGAGGATCTGGTCGTGCAGGCCGCCTTGCCCGACGGCGAGCACCACGGGCCCTCCAGCGGCTTCCTGTATTTTCATTATCGCGGCAAAGTGAAAGGCATTCATTCGCTCGAATTAGTGATCGCCGGGCCGTCCGGCGCCACCACCCTGCCCTTGCCGTTGAACTGAGATGATGTGGGGCTGGCGTCATCGCTGGCCGCCTGTCGCCATACGTGGTTGTCCGCCGCCTCATTTGTGTGGAGTTACATGCAGATTCGCGAAGTAAGCGTCCGTCCCTGGACCCGCCCACAATCCAATCGCGCCCGCAACCGGCGGCAGTTTTAGATCGTTGACGATCAAGCATGGCTGCTGGCTGCCGTTAACATAAAGCCGCGCCTTTGCCCCGGCCACAACGATTTTTACCCCGGTCCACACCCCGGGCTCAAGGTCCGTATAGGATTCATAGAGCCCGGGCGTTTCCTTCCGCGTGCGCTGCCATGGCCAGTCCGGAAATGAGACGTACTGTGTAGCGTGGTTCCGCCGAAGTTGGTCTTCCGCCCGTCCGTTCGTCGGGCGCAGGTAAAGCAACTCGAACTTCGCCGCATTGGGCTGAACCCTAAATGCCACGCCGATGAAGCCGCGCGCATCGGCGAATGCGCCCGGCCCCGGCGCGCCCGCCATGTCCACCTCAATCGCTCCATCCTGCAATTCAGACCCTGTGACGATGGCGAGTGTGTCATCTCCTTGCGCGTCGGGCGCCTGCGTCAGATGGATCGCCTTGCTCCCCCGGTATTCGGCCCCTTCGGCCCGCACGTTCCGGAGTTGCAGCTTTTCGAGCGTCTGGCCGGCGGCCGGAAACCGGCCCGCCAGGAGCGAAACAATCACTGCCGCCCCGAACAACGTTTCGTTTGCCATGTAAGTGATAATACGTCTACGAAGTCCGGAAGTCCCGGGACGCGGCCGGGACCTTTAGTCTGCATCGCAGCCCAGCCTCGGCCGGCTTCATAGCCTTTGCGGTCTCGCACTTCCCGTTGCCGGATCTCGACGTTCTTCAGATGGGCTCGCAGCGCCTCTCGAATCAGCACGGAGCGATTCAATTTCGTTCGCCGGGCTGCGGCTTCCGTCGCGCGCAAGCTTGGAATCGAGGACGACTTGGATCGTTCCAAAAGTGGACCCTGCTATCGCGATGCATAATATACATTGTGCGGCGGACGCAACTCGATCTACAACAACCGGAGGAATCCATGGAAGAGCAACAAATGCGTGCAGCCCTGAATGCGCACTGGCACGCGTCGGCTGCAGGTGATGCAAATGCGGAACACGACATTTACGCTGACGATGCCGTTTGCGACTATCCCCAGTCCGGCGAGCGCATCCTCGGGCGAACCAATTTGCAGGCCGTGCGCAGTCATCACCCCGGCAAACCGTCGGGTTTCAGCGTCAGGCGAATTCTCGGAAAAGCTGACCTCTGGATCACCGAATACACCATCGACTACCAGGGGCGATCCGCATTCACGGTGAGTATTATGGAGTTCCGCAACGGTAAGGTCGTGCACGAAACACAGTACTTCGCGGATCCCTTCGAGGCGCCTGCCTGGCGCAGCCAATGGGTTCGCCAAATCCCGTGAGGGCCGCATGGGTGACGCATCTCGGCGGCCTCTTAGCCCATTAAAAACAAATGTTCAAGTGCAACTGGTAAGCCGCGCGCCCCTCGCGCCCGTGGTATGTCTCGATTAGGACCGTCCAACCGGCCTCCGGACCCAA
>JBEKIM010000438.1:0-5919 GCA_050011755.1 Bryobacteraceae bacterium
CTCTATGCGTGCGTCACCCACGATCTCGATGAACTCTTACGGGCGGTCGGGATCAAGGTCGCCGCCTGACCTTTGCGTAACGGGAACAAAATTCTCGTTGCGCGCCGCATAACGGGCTAATCTACGAACGACACTCTAATCGGGATCAATTGATTGGTCTGTCCCACCGTCACCACGATGGTGACCGGCGTCTTAGGCGGCGCACTCTCCCCATTCGATCGAATCTCGAGAATGACCTTTCCACCCTGCTTAACGACCTTGTTATCCAGTTTAGCCGTCAGCCCCGCGATTTTCGGATCGGAAAGAGTCAGTACGCGGTCCCAGGGTGTTGCATTGACAATCGTAACCTGGTCCACCGAAGGGCCAGAAGACTTTAGTTGCGCGCTCAACTTATCCACCCTGAGCGCGCGCGCGCCTTGAAGGTTGGCCGGCGCCGGTCCCGAACCTGGAAGGGACATTCCAGGCGGAACTCCGGTCGGCGAGGGCATTCCCGGCGGAACTCCTCCAGCCACCGGGACTCCGGGCGGGATCGCCGGGACGGCATCGCGAGGCGTGGAAGGCGCAAATGGGTTGGTGCGGGCATCTCTTGGGTCCACGTAATAGCACCATTGGCCGTTTTCCAACTTCCAGCGGCTCGGTACCTTCATGGCCACCGGGTGGCCCACAAATCCCTCGATCGGCACTAAGCGGCTGATCGTTACAATCACTTGAGCCTTGGTGAAATCTTCGGCGTACTGGACGCTCTGAATCTCGAATCCCCTGGGAGTGGATTTGCCCGCGCCTACGAAAGAATCCTTGGTATCCTCCGCCACCAGTTCCAATGCCTGGTTAAACTTCCCCTCCACCTGCAATTGATAGAAACGCGCCACGCGGGCCCACAACGCCGCATTCACCTCCGGGGGAGCTTGTGGAGAGCCGGCGCCGGCAGGTTTGTCTGGCTGGGCGGGCGGGGTTTGAGCGAAGAGGGCGGCCGCTACAAGAATAAATGTTATGACTTTCAGCATCTCTTACATTGTACCCGGATGATTCGCGCGCCAATTCTATGGCGCGCCATGCCCCCCTGCCGAAATGTTGGCGTGAGCCGTCTTCGCAGCGATCTCGCCGCCGCCGTTTTTTGGGTGGTTTTCCAGCATGCTGCACTTCTCCTCCTATGGCCGCCGATTTGCAGTCGTCTGGAATGAGCGTGACGGCCCACAAGGCTGCATGCCAGGAGAAAGTCATGATTCAGGCGATGAATAACCAGCGTCTCGATGCGCCGGAGATGCCGCCCAGCCAGAAATGGGTGCATGGGTCCGATTTCGCGGATTTGTTCGGGGATGCGTCGAAAGCTGTGTCCAAAGCGATGCCCGTCGCCCCCGCCTCCGCCGACACTACGGTTCCCATCCAAACCAGTCTCGGCGATCCGGACATTGTGGGATGGCTCGATGGGGGAAATCCGGCGTACGCCACCGCCGCCGCCAACGCCGACTACGAAGCCGCCCCCGGGGCCGGCAATAACTACGCTGCCGGTACGGTGTACGGCCCGGATGCGGTTTATCAACAGGCGCTGGACAATATAATCGGCAATTCCTTCGCCAGCCTGACGGGACAGAATCCGGCGCAGTGCACTTCCCAGTTGCCCGGCATTGCCACCCCGCAGGCGCAGCAGACATTCGATCAAAGGCTGGCTGAGGAGAACGCCGGGCGCTTGGCATCCGGACAGCCCATCGATACCACCGCGTATTGGGCGGATCCGGGGCCCATGACTGTCAATGGCATCACTTACACGTCCCAAGAACTAGGATATGCCGGGCCGGGTCAATCCTCCGGGCCGCAGCCGATCTTTATTTCACAGGCTAACCAGATACCTGGGACCAATACTTTTTCGGTGCCTTGCTATAACGGGACGGTCAGCGGCATACAGCCGGGGCGCTACTACACTTTGCAGCAGCTCGAAAAAGCGGGATTGCCGGCCGGGCAAGCGGACGGCCAGGCCCACCCCGGATCGTGGACCCTGACGCAGAGCGTGTAGGGGGGCCATGATTCGGGGCTGCCGGTTGCGAATTCCTATTTCGGGTTCCGGACTTCTCTGCCTTCCGGCTTCGCGCCTTTGGCACTGATCACCCGAATCAGGGAGTGCTTCTCTTCCGTCAGAGGTGTGCGGCGCCGCGCCACCAGCTCGCGGTTGAGGGTCGTCACGAACTCCTCGATCTGGATCTGCATTTCCGCCATCTTCTCCCGCATATTCAGAATGATTTCCACTCCGGCCAGGTTGACGCCCAGCTCGCGGGTGAGGTGCAGGATCACTTCCAGCCGTTCCAGATCGCCGTCCGTGTACAGGCGCGTGTTGCCATCGCTGCGCGAGGGCTTCAGCAGCCCTTCTCTTTCGTACAGGCGCAAAGTCTGCGGGTGGATGGCGTACTGCTCGGCTACCGACGAGATCATGTACGAGCCTTTGGATTTTCCCTTGCCCATATGGTCCAGTCTAAACGTTCGCCCACAGATCCGCGCGCGGATCTTCGGGATGCAACGTGGCGAGCTCGCGTAAAATCTCTTTGGTGCGTTCGTCCTGAACCTTGGGCGCCTGGATAGCTGCCTCTACGATCTGGTCGCCGCGCTGGTTGGTGCGCGCGTTGAAGACGCCCTTCTCCCGTAGCCGGAATTTCTGTCCGTTGCTCGTGCCCTGCGGGATCTTCAGCAGCGTGCGGCCATCGATGGTGGGTACCTCGATTTTGGCGCCCAATCCGGCTTCCCACACCGCCACTGGCACACGGATGTGGATGTCGTCGCCCTCGCGATGAAAATACGGATGATCCTCCACCCGCGTGGTGATGTAGAGATCGCCCGAAGGAGCCCCCATGGAGCCCGCATTGCCTTTGCCCGCCACCCGCAGCCGCGAGCCGTTTCGCGCGCCGGGCGGGATGCGCACGTCCACCGTCTCGGTGTGCGCGATGCGTCCCTCGCCCTGGCAGGTGGGGCAGGCGTTCTTCAGCTTGCCGCTGCCGCCGCACTTCGGACAGCTCAGGTTGAAACGCATGGCGCCGGCCATTTGCGAAACCGAACCCGTCCCGTTACATTCCGGACAAGTCACCGTCTGGCCGCCCGCCGAACCGCTGCCGTGACAGGTGGGGCAGGTGTCGTAGCGCGTAATGTTGAGGCGCGCCTGGGTGCCCTTGATGGCTTGCCAGAAGTCGATATTCAGCGAGTATTCGAGATCCTCGCCCTTTTCCGGGGCCTGCTGCGGACCTTCGCCGCGATTGAAGAGGTTGGAAAAAATATCCCGGAACCCGCCTGCGTTTCCGGTCGAAGCGCGCCGCGCGCCGCCGCCCTGCGCGCCCCGCTGGAAATAATCCGAAAAATCGAAGCTGTCGAAATTCATGTCGGGCTGCGGTCCCGCTCCCGCGCCCGTGCCGCCCGGCGGAATGTTGTCCGAATAAAAACCGTACTGATCGTACACCTGGCGCTTCTTGGCATCGCTCAGGATGTCGTAAGCTTCCTGCACCTGTTTGAAACGTTCCTCGGCGGCCTTATCGCCCGGGTTCACATCCGGATGATACTTGCGCGCCAGCCGGCGATAAGACTTCTTGATCTCGTCCTGGCTGGCGCCTTTGGCCACTTTCAGGGTTTCGTAATAATCGTGCTTGGAAGGCATAAAAGGGGTTATGGGTTATAGGTTCTGGGTTTTGGCGTACGGCCTGCAAACGGTCCAGCGGTTTGCCGGAATCCACCACTCAAAAACCCAGAACCCATTGCCCGCTTACTTCTTGTCGTCGACGTCCACAAATTCGGCGTCCACTACATCGTCTTTCTTCTTATCGCCGCCGCCCGAACCGCCATCCGTCCCGGGACCCTGTCCGCCGCCCGGCGGCGTGCCGCCCGGACCCGACGCGGATTTGTACATGGCCTCGGCCAGCTTGTGGCTAGCCGCGGTCAGCTTGTCGATGGCCGCATTGATCACGCCGGCTTCGGTACCCTGCATAGCCTTGCGCGTCTCTTCGATGGCTTCTTCGATGTTCTTGGCTTCCTCGTCGCTGATCTTGGAGCGATGCTCCTTCAACGTCTTTTCCACGTTGTAGATCATGGCGTCGCCCCGATTCCGGGTCTCGATTGTATCGCGCTGCGTGCGATCCTCCGCCGCATGCGATTCGGCATCCTTGGCCATCTTGTCCACTTCGTCCTTCGACAACCCGGAAGAAGAGGTGATGGTGATCTTCTGCTCGTTGTTGGTGGCCTTGTCTTTCGCCACGGCGTTCAGGATGCCGTTGGCGTCGATATCGAAGGTCACCTCGATTTGCGGAATGCCGCGCGGCGCGGGCGGAATGTTGCCCAACTGGAAAACGCCCAACAGGCGGTTATGCTGCGCCATGGCGCGCTCGCCCTGGTACACTTTGATCTCGACCGACGGCTGGTTGTCGGCGGCGGTCGAGAATGTTTCGCCCTTGCGGGTCGGAATCGTCGTGTTCCGCTCGATCAGCTTGGTGAATACGCCGCCCAGGGTCTCGATACCCAGCGAGAGAGGCGTCACGTCCAGTAGCAGCACGTCCTTCACTTCGCCGCCCAGCACGCCGCCTTGCACCGCCGCGCCCACCGCCACGACTTCGTCCGGATTCACGCCCTTGTGCGGCTCTCTTCCAAACAGGTCGCGCACGATCTGTTGAATCCGCGGCATGCGCGTTTGGCCGCCCACCAGGACCACTTCGTCGATCTGGTTCGGCGTCACGTTGGCATCCGCCAGCGCCTGCTTGCACGGACCTACGGAGCGCTGCACGATGTCTTCCACCATCTGCTCGAAGCGCGCCCGCGTCAGCTTCATCGTCAGGTGCTTGGGACCCGAGGCGTCCGCCGTGATGAACGGCAGATTGATCTCGGTTTCGAGCAGCGTGGACAGCTCCATCTTGGCCTTCTCGGCCGCTTCCTTCAGCCGCTGCTGCGCCATCTGGTCCTTCGACAGCTCGATGCCCGATTCGCGCTTGAACTCCGAGATGATCCAGTCCATCACGCGCTGGTCGATGTTGTCGCCGCCCAGGTGCGTATCGCCATTGGTGGATTTCACTTCCACTACGCCTTCGCCCACTTCCAGAATCGAAATATCGAAGGTGCCGCCGCCGAAATCGTAAACCGCAATGGTCTCGTTCTTCTTCTTGTCCAGGCCGTAAGCCAGCGCCGCCGCCGTCGGCTCATTGATGATGCGCATCACTTCCAGGCCCGCGATCTTGCCCGCGTCCTTGGTGGCCTGCCGCTGCGCGTCGTTGAAATACGCCGGAACCGTGATCACAGCCTGGGTGACCTTGCCGCCCAGATACGCTTCGGCGGCTTCCTTCAGCTTGCCCAGGATCATCGCCGAAATCTCCGGCGGCGAATACTTCTTGCCGTTGATGTCCAAGCGCACATCGGCGCTGTCGCCCCGCACCACTTTGTACGGGACCATCTTCATTTCTTCCGTAACTTCGTCATAGCGCCGTCCCATGAAGCGCTTGATCGAGAAAACCGTATTTTCGGGGTTGGTGATGGCCTGCCGTTTGGCGACCTGGCCGACCAGCCTTTCCCCGCTCTTGGTGAATGCCACAACGGACGGCGTGGTGCGGTTGCCTTCCTGGTTGGCAATTACCGTCGGCTGCCCGCCTTCCATCACCGCGACCACGGAGTTCGTGGTTCCCAAGTCGATGCCTATGATCTTTCCCATGTTTCTGAGATCCTCCTGATACGATTAGTACACTCTCATTATCAAACTTTAGTGTGTTATTGTCAAGTCAAATGAGGGCTTGCTGGGAGGCCAACTTTAAGTCATTTATTTCCAATCATTAAGCGCTGCATGGGCGCGCTCAAGGAGGACTTGGACCAACCCCGGATGCCCGTCCAGCGGCGGCGTTACGCGGATCTCCACATTCTGGTGTGCTTTGGCGAGTTGTTCCACGATGGCGGGCAGGTCGCGCTGCAGGT